>JAFZWG010000072.1 GCA_017617395.1 Lachnospiraceae bacterium | reverse complement strand
GACCGGTCAGGATGTTCTTAACGTCGCGAACACGTTCGAGGAGAAGATCGGAATCACCGGCGTCATCCTCACGAAGCTCGACGGCGATACGAGAGGCGGTGCCGCGCTTTCGCTGCGCGCTGTCACCGGAAAGCCGATTCTCTATGTCGGTACGGGCGAGAAGCTCACGGATGTGGAGCAGTTCCATCCGGATCGTATGGCTTCCCGAATCCTCGGCATGGGCGATGTGCTCTCGCTGATCGACAAGGTTCAGGCCGAGGTCACGGAGGAGCAGGCGAAGGAGCTTGAGAAGAAGTTCCGCCGTGCCGAGTTCAACTTCGAGGATTTCTACGATCAGATTCAGCAGATGAAGAAGATGGGCGGCATCAAGAGCCTTCTGGGCATGCTTCCCGGCATGGGTCAGCTGAAGAATCTGGACATCGACGACGATGCGTTCAAGCAGACCGAGGCGATGATCAATTCGATGACGAAGAAGGAACGCCTCAACCCCGATATCATCACGCCGCCGCGCAAGCGTCGTATCGCTGCGGGTGCGGGCGTCGACATCTCGGAAGTGAACAAGCTCATGAAGCAGTTCGAGCAGTCGAAGAAGATGATGAAGCAGATGTCGGGCATGATGAACGGCAAGAAGGGCAAGCGCTTCGGCATGAAGCTGCCGTTCGGTTTCTAAGCTTTTTGTAAGTTCGGTATACGTGGCCTCGGGCCATTTATATAGGGGCGGATGCCCCGGCAAGATATGGATTACACTAAGGAGGTGAATATAATGGCAGTAAAGATTCGTTTGAGAAGAATGGGACAGAAGCATGCTCCGTTCTACAGAGTTATCGTTGCGGATGAGAGATCGCCCAGAGACGGCCGTTTCATCGATGAGATCGGTACCTACGATCCCACGAAGGAGCCGATGGCGTTCAGCGTTGATGAGGAAGCTGCGAAGAAGTGGCTTGCCAACGGCGCACAGCCGACGGAGACCGTTGCCAGATTGTTCAAGCAGGCTGGGATTCAGAAGTAATCAGGGGGGTGCGCAATGAAAGAACTCGTGGAAGTTATTGCCAAGTCCCTGGTAACTTGTCCTGACCAGGTGGTCGTAACGGAGACGGTCAACGGCAACAACGTCGTGATCACGCTCCAGGTTGCGCCCGACGATATGGGTAAGGTCATCGGCAAGCAAGGCCGCATCGCAAAAGCAATCCGCACGGTAGTGAAGGTTGCCGCTGTGAAAGAGGACAAGAAGGTAGTTGTGGACATTCTGCAATAAGAAAATCGGGCTGTTGTGATGAGCAACAGCCTTTTTCTTCCCGCCCCCTGCGGGCGGAAGGCTGCATTTGCGAAGGAGTTCTATGGAGATTTCCGACATGCTCCGCGTGGGCATCGTGATCAACACGCACGGCATCCGCGGAGAAGTGAAGCTGTACCCGACGACCGATGATGTGAACCGGTTCCACAAGGGACTCGTTTTGTACCTTGACACGAAGCAGGGTGCAAAGCCGGTCACGGTCTCGTCGGTGAAGCATTTTAAGAATCTGGTCATCCTGAAGTTTGAAGGGATCGACTCGATCGAAGACATTGAAAAATACAAAAGGTGCGACCTGTATGTCTCCCGCGAGGACGCGCTTCCGCTTGCGGAGGGCGAGTACTACGTGTGCGATCTCGTCGACTGCGAGGTGGTTGAGGAGGACGGCACGAGGGTCGGCACACTTGTTGATGTGATGACGACCGGCGCGAACGATGTTTATATCGTGAAAACCGACGCCGGGCGCGAGATTTTGCTTCCGGTGATTCCCGACTGCATCAAAGCGGTCGATATCGCCGCGAAGAAGGTCACGGTCTTTTTGATGCCGGGCCTTGTGTGAGAAAACGAGGTGGAACATGAAATTCCATGTGATGACGTTATTTCCCGAGATGATCGAACAGGGGCTTCACACGAGCATCCTGGGGCGCGCGCTCGACGCGGGGATCATCTCCTTAAACACCGTCAACATCCGCGATTACTCCGAGGATAAGCACCGCCATGTGGACGATTACCCCTACGGCGGCGGCGCGGGCATGGTGATGGCTGCGGAGCCGATCGCCAAATGCTTTGAGGATATCTGCGCGGGCGGTCCCCCGAAGCGCCTCGTCTACCTGACGCCCTGGGGCCGTGTGTTCGACCAGAACATGGCGAAGGAGCTGGCGCAGGAGGACGAGCTTGTCTTTTTGTGCGGCCACTACGAGGGTGTCGATGAGAGAGTTCTGTCGCGCTACGTGACGGACCCCGTGTCCATCGGCGATTACGTGCTCTCGGGCGGCGAGCTGCCGGCGATGGTGATGATCGATGCGATTGCGCGGATGGTGCCCGGCGTTCTCACAAACGAGGAGAGCGGCGAGACCGAGAGCTTTGAGAATAACCTTCTGGAGTATCCGCAATATACGCGCCCCGAGGTGTGGCGCGACGAGACGGTGCCCGAGGTTTTGCTGAGCGGCCATCACGCTAAAGTCGCGGAGTGGCGCATGCAGCGCTCCATCGACCGGACGATGCAGTACCGGCCGGAACTCATGGAGGGTGCCGTGCTTGACAAAAAGAGCGCAAAGTATTACCGGGAGCGCCTGGCGGAGGCGAAAGCGTCGAAAGAAGAATCGAAAAATAACGAAAAATAGTGCTTGCATTTTCCAAACGGATATGGTATATTTGATACCCGTGAGACGCGATGTTCCGCTGTGCCGATGAGCGGCAGTATGAAGACCGCAGCATTTAGAAGGAGGTCATACCAATGACAGATGTAGAGTACATGGCATCTCTTGCAAAAGAGAACATGAAGGAGACTGTTGATTCCTTCGCAGTCGGTGATACGGTTCGCGTATTGTCGAAGGTAAAGGAAGGAAACCGCGAGCGTACCCAGGCTTTTGAGGGTGTGGTCGTAAAGAGACAGAACGGCGGCGTTCACGAGACGTTCACGGTTCGCAAGAACTCGAACGGCTGCGGTGTTGAGAAGACCTGGCCGCTTCATTCCCCGATCCTTGAGAGCGTCACCGTGATCCGTCGCGGTAAGGTTCGCCGTGCGAAGCTCACGTACCTGCGTGAGAGAACCGGCAAGGCTGCCAAGGTTAAGGAAGTTCTTCGGTAATCAACCAAAGTCAACAAGCATTCGCGCCCGGTTTTTCCGGGCGCGATTTTCATTTTCCCCGGAACGGTCTTTTTGTGCCGTTTTCGGGGGACTTTTTTTGCCGATTCGCGCGCGTTTGCTTGCTAAATCGGGCGTGATTTGGTATACTGACTATGTATGCAAACTAAGTAAAATGCGGTAGGAATGCGTTGGAGGTACCGGGGTGGCTGAGCGTTACGATTATACACATGCCGAGCGGAAAGAGCGGATCATCAAAATCTGCATTTCCGTGAGCATCTGGGTGGTGTCCGTGGTTGCGGTCATCGCTCTCGCGTGGCTTTTGATCCGCTTCTCCATCGAGAAGACGACGGTCGTGGATGCCTCCATGGAGCCGACGCTTCTGGAGGGGGACAAGATCATCATCGATACCCTGACATACCGCATTCGCGCGCCGAAACGAAACGAGATCATCGTGTTCCGGCAGGGCGACAGCGAGCACAGTTTTTATAACATCAAGCGCGTCATCGGTCTTCCGGGTGAGAAGATCCGCATCTCGGAGGGCGTTGTGTATATTAACGGCGAGGTCATGGAGGAATTTGCCAAGGTGGATTCGATGATCCTGCCGGGACTTGCGAACTATGAGATTGAGCTGGGGGAGGATGAATTTTTCGTCCTCGGCGACTCCCGAAACAACTCCGAGGACAGTCGCTACGCCACGGTCGGCAACGTCAAGCGAAGCGAGATCGTGGGAAGGGCGTGGATCCGCACGAACAAGTTCGGATTCGTCAACAGCTTAAACAAGCGCGAAGAAGAGTAATCACGATATACAAGAGGCAGTATGAGCGATACAAAGCAGACAATTATCAACTGGTATCCCGGGCACATGGCGAAGGCCAGACGGCAAATGCAGGACGACATGAAGATCATCGATGTCGTTGTGGAGCTGGTGGACGCGCGGATTCCCTACAGCAGTAAAAACCCGGATATCGACGCGCTCGCGCAGGGCAAGGCGAGGGTCATCCTGCTCAACAAGGCGGACATGGCGGACCCCGCGGTCACCGCTCTGTGGAAGGCATATTACGAGGGCAAAGGCTTCGTTGTAGCGGCCATCAACGCAAGAAGCGGAAACGGTCTTAAGGCCGTCAACGACTGTATCATGACCGCGTGCAAGGAGAAGATTGAGAGAGACCGCCGCAGAGGAATTCAAAACCGTCCGCTGCGCGCGATGATCGTCGGAATCCCCAACGTCGGAAAGTCGACGTTCATCAACAGCTTCGCCGGCAAGGCGGTCGCAAAGACCGGCAACAAGCCCGGTGTGACGAAGGGCAAGCAGTGGATCCGGCTCAACAAAAACGTGGAGCTTCTGGATACGCCCGGTATCCTCTGGCCCAAGTTTGAATCGGCGGAGATCGGGCAGCGCATCGCGTGGATCGGCTCCATCAACGACCAGATTTTGGTGACGACGGAGATGGCGGAGAAGCTTCTTTGCTTCCTCGCGGACCGCTACAAGGGCATGATCTCCGAGCACTTCGGAATCGATGAGGATGTGAGCGGCGCGGAGCATCCGGGGGCAGAGTTGTTGTCCCGCATCGCTGTTCGCAGAGGGTGCCTCAAAAAAGGCGGCGAGTTTGATCTGGAGCGCGCGGCCGCAATCGTTGTCGACGAGTTTCGAAACGTAAAAATCGGTCTGGTCAGTCTGGAACGGCCGGACGATATCGCATAGCGGGGAAGAGCAATATGGAATCCATCGGGAGTATTCGGGAGAGAATCAAAGCCTGTCCGGAGGAGGCACTTGCAGCGCTTTTAGCGGAGCTTGCCACGGACGAGCGCGCGGGCGTGCAGAGCCTGATCGCCTCGGGCAGAAAGCGCATTGCCGCGTATGAGAAGGAAGTGGCGCGGACCGAGCAGATGTGGCACTACGAGCGGTTGTATCCCGACCGCGAGTACATCGGCGGAATCGATGAGGTCGGCCGCGGTCCTCTGGCGGG
This sequence comes from Lachnospiraceae bacterium, assembly GCA_017617395.1. Taxonomy (GTDB): domain Bacteria; phylum Bacillota; class Clostridia; order Lachnospirales; family Lachnospiraceae; genus ISDg. The sequence continues at coordinate 205,470 of JAFZWG010000072.1, read as the reverse complement.
ACCTGTGGTGGCCGCGTGCGTCATACTGCCGAAGGATTGCAAGCTTTTGTATATCAATGACTCCAAGCAGCTTTCGGAGAAGAAGCGCGAGGAGCTTTACGACCGCATCCTGGAGGAGGCGGTTGCGGTTGGAATCGGCAGTTCGTCCCACGAGCTGATCGATGAGATCAACATACTGCAGGCGACCTACGCAGCCATGCGCGAGGCGATTTCTAGGATGAGTGTGCAGCCCGACCAGCTGCTGGTCGACGCCGTGCACATTCCGGGCATTTCGATTCCGCAGCGCGGCATCATCAAGGGTGATGCGCAGTCCATCAGCATCGCGGCAGCGAGCATCGTTGCGAAGGTGACGAGAGACCGGCTGATGGTCGAGATGGATGAGAAGTATCCGGGCTACGGCTTCGCCGGCAACAAGGGCTACGGCTCCGCGGAGCACATTGCGGCGCTGCGCGAGAAGGGGCCGTGCGAGATTCACAGACGAAGCTTTATCCATGCGTTCGTCTGACGTGTTTCGGCTTTTGCGGAGGGGTTATGAACAAGCGGTCGGTCGGCTCGGTCACGGAAGAGCGGGCCATGGAGTATCTCACGGGCCAGGGGTATGAGCCCGTGCAGCGAAACTACCGTTGCCGCGCGGGCGAGATCGATCTTGTTGCGCGCGACGGCGAGTACCTTGTCTTTGCGGAGGTCAAATACCGCCGCACGGAGGAGTTCGGTCTTCCGGAGGAGGCGGTCGATGCGAAGAAGCAGCTGCGCATCCGCCGTGCCGCCGCGTGGTTTTTAAAGGAGCAGCGCATTCCTGAGGATACGCCTGTGCGATTTGACGTCGTGGCGATGGATTCGCGGGAAATCCGGCTCTATAAAGACGCTTTTTGACGATGTTTTGAAGACTTTTTGCAGTATAAGTTTTGTATAATACTTAAAATGCAGGGAAACGGAGGTTCCAACGTGGATTGTTACCGCATCACCGAGCCGGATGATCTGGGCGTCCGGGTGATCACATATCCGGCGCTGTCGGAGTATGACGGCGAGTTGTGCCATGCATTTTCCACGCGCTTTGGCGGCGTGAGCGACGGATATTGTTCGTCGATGAACCTCGGTTTTAACCGCGGGGACGATCCCGCGAACGTGAGGGAGAATTACCGGAGAATCTTTCGAAACCTGGCGATTCCGGAGGGCTCGGCGGTCTTTACGAAGCAGACGCACACCGTGAACGTGATGCGTGTGACGGCTTCGGACCGCGGCATCGGCATCGAGCGGGAGATTCCCTACGACGATATCGACGGTCTTGTGACAAATGAGTGCAACGTTGCGCTCACGGTCTTCACGGCCGACTGTGTGCCGGTGTATCTGTACGATCCGAAGGCGCGCGCAATCGGACTTTGCCATGCGGGCTGGCGGGGAACCGTCGGCGGTATCGCGAAAGAAACCGTTTTGCTGATGCAGAAGGAGTTTTCGTGCGACCCCGCGGACATCGTTGCGGTGATCGGACCGTCCATCGGCCCGGAGTGCTTCGAGGTCGGCGAGGAGGTGGCGGTCGTCTTCGACGAGGCGTACGGCGGTGCGGCGACGATCCGCAAGGAGGGATGCAAGCCTCATGTCAATCTGTGGGAGGCGAACCGGCTCACGCTTCTTTCGGCGGGACTTAAGGCAGAGAATATCTCTGTGAGCGGCTTTTGCACGATGTGCCGTCCGGAGATTACATTTTCCCACCGCGCAACGGGCGGGAAGAGAGGAAGCAACGCGGCGTTTTTGATGATGCGGCCGAAGACGTAAGGCTTTGGGCGTGATTTGGGAACGACCGGGAGAAAGGAAGAGACCAGCGTGAACCATGAGCATTCCATCGTGGATGTCATCCCGGGAAGCCCCGCTTACAAGGCGGGACTAAAGAGGGGCGACCGTCTTCTCCGAATGAACGGACGCGACGTCATCGACGTTTTGGACTTCCGTTTCGAGGAGGAAGAGACGCAGCTGACGCTTTCTTTCCTGCGGGACGGCGAGGAGAGCGAGGTCACGATCAAAAAGGGCGAGTGCGAGGAGCTTGGACTTGTCTTCGCCGAGTCGTTGATGGACGACTACCGCTCGTGCCGCAACGACTGCGTGTTCTGCTTCATCAACCAGATGCCCCCGGGCATGCGCGAGACGCTGTATTTTAAGGACGATGACACGCGTCTTTCGTTCCTGCAGGGCAACTATGTAACACTTACGAACGTCTCGGACGAAGAGCTGGAGCGCATCTGCTTTTACAAGCTCTCGCCGATGAACATATCGGTTCACACCACAAACCCGGAGCTTCGATGCAAGATGCTCCACAACCGCTTCGCAGGCGAGATCATCCGGAAAATGCGCCGCCTCAAGGAGGCCGGCATCACGATGAACGGCCAGATCGTGCTCGTTCCGGAGTACAACGACGGCGCCGAGCTCGAGCGCACCATCCACGACTTAACGGAGTTTCTGCCGAACCTGCAGAGCTTAAGCGTCGTGCCGGTGGGACTTACGAAATACCGTGATCATTTGCCGAAGATACGGACCTTCACGAAGGACGAGTCGCGCGAGGTGATCGGCATCATCGCCAAATGGCAGAAGATCTGCCTCGAATATTTCGACACGCGCTTTGTGTTTGCCTCCGACGAGTGGTTTTTGACGGCTGGACTGCTGCTTCCTTCGGAGGATGAATACGAGGGCTATCCGCAGATCGAAAACGGCGTCGGAATGGTCCGTTCGTTGACCGAGGAGGTCGAATGGGAGCTCTCGGACCGTGAGGGCGACGACCGGGTGCACGAGGCGACGATCGCGACGGGTGTTTTGATCGCGCCGACGATCGAGAAGTTGTGCAACCGAGTCTGCGAGGTGTACCCGAATCTGCACGTGACGGTCATCCCGATCATCAACCATTTCTTCGGGGAAACCATTACGGTATCGGGGCTTTTAACCGGGCAGGATATCATCGCTCAGATGAAGGACCGGGAGATCCGCGGAAAGCTGATTTTACCCGAGAATCTGCTGCGCAGCGGAGAGCCGGTTTTGCTTGATGACAAGACCGTCTCGGACATTGAAAATGCTTTACAAACACGGGTGCGTATTGTAAAATCCGAAGGGTATGATTTTGTGGAATCGCTCGTGGAAGAAGGGAATGAAGAACAGTTATGAGCAAGCCGATTGTGGCGATCGTGGGTCGCCCGAATGTAGGAAAATCGACTCTTTTCAACGCGATCGCGGGAGAGCAGATCAGCATCGTGCAGGACAACCCCGGTGTCACCAGAGACCGGATCTATGCCGATGCGACGTGGCTTTCGCACGCGTTTACGATGGTGGACACCGGCGGTATCGAGCCGGACACGAAGGATGCGATGCTTCGCCACATGCGCGAGCAGGCGGAGATTGCCATCGCGTCTGCGGACGTGATCATTTTCGTGACGGATGTCCGCGAGGGTCTCGTGGACTCGGACGGCAAGGTTGCGGACATGCTGCGCCGCTCCGGAAAGCCTGTCGTTTTGTGTGTCAACAAGGTCGACAGCTTCAACAAGTACGAGGCTGACGTCTATGAATTTTACAACCTGGGAATCGGCGATCCGATCCCGGTTTCAGCGTCCTCACGGCTCGGTTTCGGCGAGCTTTTGGACGAGGTAGTGAAGCATTTTCCGGAGAGCTCCGCGGGTGATGCGGAAGACACGCGCCCGAAGGTGGCCATCGTCGGAAAGCCGAACGTCGGCAAATCCTCCATCGTCAACCGCCTGTTGGGCGAGAACCGCGTGATCGTCTCGGACATCGCCGGCACGACGCGCGATGCGATCGATACGGAGGTTACGTACAACCATAAAGAGTACGTCTTCATCGACACGGCCGGTCTGCGCCGCAAAGCTCGCATTACCGAGGAGATTGAACGCTACAGCGTCATCCGCACCGTTGCAGCCGTGGAGCGCTGTGATGTCGCCGTTGTCGTGATCGATGCGACCGAGGGCGTGACCGAGCAGGATGCGAAGATCGCCGGCATTGCGCACGAGCGCGGCAAGGGCATTATCATCGCCGTCAACAAGTGGGACGCCATCGAGAAGGACGACAAGACCATCTATGAGCACAGAAATCGCATCCGCGAGATTCTCTCGTTCATTCCGTACGCGGACATTGTGTTTATCTCCGCGCTGTCGGGACAGCGTCTTCCGAAGCTCTTCGAGGAGATCGAGAAGGTCATCGAGAATCAAAACAAGCGCATCGGCACGGGTGTTCTCAACGAGATCATGATGGAGGCTACCGTGCTGCAGCAGCCGCCGTCGGACAAGGGCCGGAGACTGAAGCTGTTCTACATCACGCAGGTCGCTGTGAAGCCGCCGACATTCGTGATCTTCGTAAACGACAAGGAACTGATGCATTTTTCGTACACGCGTTACATCGAGAACAAGATCCGCGAGGCGTTCGGCTTCGAGGGCACATCGTTGAAGTTTATCATCCGTCAGCGCGACGAAGAAAAGAAATAATATAACTTTTGCAAGGAGGGATCGGTCATGGTGATCAAGGCATTGATCTGCCTGCTGGTCGGGTATCTCTGCGGGAATCTGCAGACTGCATTTTTCGTCGGAAAGGCGCACGGAATCGATATTCGCCGCTACGGTAGCGGCAACGCGGGCACAACGAACGCCATGCGGACGCTCGGAAGAAAGAGCGGAAGCCTCGTATTTATCGGGGATCTTTTGAAAGTTTTAATCCCGGGAATGATTCTTCGGTTTGCTATCTTTCCGGGTAAGCCGTACGTTATTTTGCTTTGTGAGATTCTGGGATTCGGTGCCGTGATCGGACATTGCTTCCCGTTCTGGATGCAGTTCCGCGGCGGCAAGGGAATCGCCGTGACGGCGGGCGCAATGCTCTGCGTCGACTGGAGACTGGTGTTTTTCACGTTCGCGTTCGCATTGATTGTGTACATCTGGAAATATGTCTCCGTAGGATCGCTGTTCGTGGTTGCTTTGTTCCCGACCTACATGGCGATCGTCTACCGAGGACACAGCTACTACCGCTGGATGGTTGCGGCTGCATTGTTATACACGATATCCGGTATCTATATGCATCGGGCGAACATTAAGCGCCTGTTGAACGGTACGGAAAATAAAATCGGCCACCATGTGAAGGTGGAGCCGGAGCCGGTTTCTGGTACGGACTCCGAGCAAGAAAAACAGGAGGTTGGCAGCAATGAGTAAGATCAGTGTGCTCGGCGCGGGAACGTGGGGAACCGCACTCGCAATCGAGCTGGCAAACAAGGGACAGCAGGTGACGCTGTGGTCCGCGGTGGAGCGGGAGATCGCTGCGCTGGCGGCGGACCGCACGCACGTGACGAACCTTCCCGGAGCGACTTTGCCTGCGTCGATCCGTCTGACGACGGACCTTGCGGACGCTTGCGACGACGAGGAGATTCTGGTTTGTGCCGTGGCTTCGCCCTATGTCCGCGAGACGGCTGCAAAGATGAAGAAGTATGTTCACGAGGGCCAGATCATCGTCAACGTGAGCAAGGGTATCGAGGAGAAGACGCTCCTTACGATGACGCAGATCATCGGTGAGGAGATCCCGGGCGCGCGCCTGGCGGTTTTGTCCGGCCCGAGCCATGCGGAGGAGGTCAGCCGCAACATTCCCACGGCGGTCGTTGTGGGCGCGGAGGATCCCGAGGTTGCCAAGATCGTGCAGGAAGCATTTTTCGCGGATATGTTCCGCGTTTACACGAGCGACGACGTGCTCGGCATCGAGCTCGGCGGATCGCTTAAGAACGTCATCGCGCTTGCGGCCGGTATGGTGGACGGCCTGGAGTACGGCGACAACACGAAGGCTGCTTTGATGACCCGCGGTATCGCGGAGATCAGCCGTCTGGGTGCGAAGATGGGCGGCAAGGAGTCGACGTTCTACGGCCTCTCGGGCATCGGCGATCTGATCGTTACGTGCACGAGTAATCACAGCCGCAACCACAACGCAGGATTCCTGATCGGTCAGGGCAAGACGACCGAGGAGGCGCTTGCGGAGGTCGGCCAGGTTGTCGAGGGTGTCAACTGCGCGAAGGCCGCGCTGGCTCTGGGCAAGAAGTACAAGGTGTGCCTCCCGATCGTGGAGGAGATCAACGATGTTTTGTTCCATGGTGAGTCGGTACGCGACTCCGTGATGGATCTATTACGCAGAAATCCCACGGAGGAGTACCAGGGCACCAAGAGGTAAACGAAATGCTCAAACGGTACATTCTGGAAATCGAGATCGCGGTTATCGTTGTTCTGATCCTGTTGCTTTGCCTTCGGTTCCAAAAGAAGGCGGAGCGCAACGAGGCACTCCTCGAAGGGGAGCACCGCGTTGTGGAGATCAGCGAGGACGGCACTATCTTCGGAAGCGGAAACAGAGTCTATTATCCGGGCGGCGTGCAGGGACTGCCTACGCCCACGGAGGAACCGGGCACACCGACTCCGACACCGATGTCGGAAGAGGAGGCCAGATTTGCTGCGCTCTCGGACGCCGACAAGGAGATGTACCAGAAGGCAAAGACGCCGGTGATTCCCGACGGAATTGCGTTTGCGAATGTCGAGGAGTCCTTAAGCATTCGGGAGAAGGCGAGCGCCTCCTCCAAGCAGGTGGGAATCCTCTATCCGAACAACTATTGTATCGTCGAGTCGGTGGACGGTGACTGGGCGAAGATCACGTCGGGATCGGTCAAGGGATATTGCCGTTCAAGCTATCTCGTGACCGGTGCTGAGGCGGTTCGCTACGCGCAGGAGACGATGGTGTGCCGCGCCGTGACGAAGTCGGGCGTGAATGTTCGCTCGGCGCCGACAACAAAGGAAAATAACAAGGTCAAGTCCGTCGGCAAGGGCACCGTCTTCTCGGTCATCGAGCCGGTGGTGTTCTCGGACGGCGATACCGAAGTGCCGCTGTTTTGCAAGGTGCAAAACGGCGATCAGGTGGCATATGTCGCCTTAAGTTATGTGACTGTGGAATATACCTGGACAGCCGCAAAAGCCGTCAAATAAGGCGGTCGGCTGTCCGTTAAGAAACGGAGTATGGGTATGAGTTATGAGCCGATCTGGCTGAAGAGGGTGCCGCTTCCGGCGGGCACGGTGATTCACACAATCGATGATGCGATCGAGGCGGAGCTTTCTGTGCTCCGCTCTTTGGCGGAGTCAATTTCCTGGTCCTACATGGTGACCGAATCGCTGCCGGAGGAAGGTTATGAATTGATTGTCGGCGAGGGAAAAGCGGATATTCTGGGCGGTTCGAAGTCGGGCGTTTTATACGCTCTTTTCGATGCGCAGAGACAGCTGCTGCTTACTGACACGGTTGTTTCCGTGTCGGAGCGTCCCGCTGCGCCGCTTCGTATGATGAATCATTGGGACAATGCGGACGGTTCCATCGAGAGAGGCTACGCCGGGAATTCCTTCTTTTTCCGGGACGGTGAGCTTCTTCTTACCGACCGCACTTTATTTTACGCGCGCCTGTGCGCGAGCGTGGGAATCAACGCGGTTGTGATCAACAATGTAAACGTCAAGGGCGATGCGACGTGGCTGATCACGGACCGGTATCTCGGGCGCCTTAAGGAACTTTCGGACATCTTTGCGTCGTACGGCGTGAAGTTGTATCTTTGTGTGAATTTTGCGGCGACGATTGAGATCGGCGGTCTTGCGACGTCGGATCCTCTGGACCCGGCGGTAGCGCAGTTCTGGAAAGAGATTACGGCGCACGTGTACGAGGTGATTCCGGACTTCGGAGGATTCCTGGTCAAGGCGGACTCCGAGGGTCGTCCCGGTCCGTACACGTACGGACGCACACAGGCGGACGGCGCGAATATGCTCGCCCGCGCGCTGGCACCGTTCGGCGGCAGATTGATCTGGAGATGCTTTGTTTACAACTGCTCCCAGGACTGGCGCGACGTGACGCTCGACCGCGCATGCGCGGCGTACGATACGTTCATGCCGTTGGACGGAGCATTTGACGACAATGTCATTCTGCAGGTCAAAAACGGCCCTGTGGACTTCCAGGTGGGAGAGCCGGTGTCACCGTTGTTCTGCGGTATGAAGAACACCAACCTCATGCTGGAGGTTCAGGCGGCGCAGGAGTACACCGGACAGCAGAAGCACGTTTGCTTCCTTGTGCCGATGTGGAAGGATGTGCTTCGGTTCCACACGCACTCCTACGAGAAGGCCGACCGCGTGTCGGACATCGTGTGCGGCGCACATCGTCCGAACGGAAACTGCGGTATGGCCGCGGTGACGAACACGGGCGACGATGACAATTGGACCGGCTCGGACCTTGCGGCGGCAAACTGGTACGGCTTCGGCCGTCTGGCGTGGAAGCCGCAGCTCTCCTCGGAGGAGATTGCCACCGAGTGGGCAGGGCTTACGTTCGGCACGGACAATGCGGTTCGAAGCATCCTGGTCAAGGTGTTGCTCGCATCGTACAATATCTACGCCAAATACACAGCGCCTCTCGGAATCGGCTGGATGTGCAATCCGAATTACCATTACGGCCCGAACGTGGACGGCTACGAGTACGACCGCTGGGGCACGTATCACCGCGCTTCGTGCAAGGCGATCGGCGTCGACCGCACGAAGACCGGCACCGGCTACTCGAGACAGTATTCGGAGCCTCTGGCGGATCTCTTCGACAAGCCCGAGACGACGCCCGAGGAGTGGCTGTTGTTCTTCCACAGACTTCCGTACACCTACCGGATGAAGGGCGGCGAGACGCTCATTCAGCACATTTACGACACGCATTTTGAGGGCGTCGAGGAGCTTCGGTCCCTGATCGAGTCCGTCGTGACCGTGCAGGGCTCGATTCCGGAGAAGGAGTACACCCGCATCATGGAGCGCTTTGCGATGCAACTTGCGAACGCGAAGGAGTGGCGCGACCGCATCAACACGTATTTCTGCCGCATGAGCGGCATCGGCGATGCGAAGCGCAGAAAGATCTACGCCGTCTCCGAGGAGGACATCACGTACCCCGAGGATGCGGAGTAAGAATTTTCAACGAACGATCGGCCCATAGGGCCATGAATCGAATACACGCAAACAAGACAAGGAGAAAAAAAGGTTATGGAAATGACTTTGCGCTGGTACGGCAAGGACATGGACAGCGTTACGCTGGAGCAGATCCGTCAGATCCCCGGCGTTACGGGAGTCATCTCGTCGCTTCACAAGGTGCCGGCGGGAGAGGCCTGGACGTACGAGCAGGTGAAGGAACTGAAGGACGAGGTGGAGGCCGCAGGGCTTTCGCTCACGGGAATCGAGAGCATCAACGTGCACGAGGACATCAAGCTCGGCGCGCCGACGAGGGACATGTACATCGAGAACTATTGCAAGTCTCTCGAGGCGGTCGGCAGGAACGACATTCACCTCGTTTGCTATAACTTCATGCCGATTTTTGACTGGACGAGAACGGATCTCGCGCAGCCGTTGCCGGACGGTTCGACCGCACTGGCGTACGACTCGAATCTGATCGACGGCATCGACCCGAACACGATGTTCGAGCGCATGGAGAAGGCGAGCGGAGGCTACATTCTTCCCGGCTGGGAGCCGAACCGCAAGGACGAGATCAAGGAGCTGTTTGAGCGCTACAAGGGCGTGACAGCCGACGATCTCATGAACAACTTCAAGTATTTCCTCGACGGCATCATGCCGACCTGCGAAAAATACAAGATCAAGATGGCTGTGCATCCGGACGACCCCGCGTGGAGCGTGTTCGGACTGCCGCGCATCGTGACGAGCGAGAAGGCACTTGAGAAGATCGCTTCGCTCAACCCTTCGATCTACAACGGCTTTACGCTTTGCACGGGCTCCCTTGGGTCGAATCTGGAGAACGATCTTCCTCACGTGATCCGCAACAAGACGATCGCACCGAGAATTCATTTTGCGCATCTTCGCAACATCAAATTCGAGGCGCCCGGCGTGTTCCACGAGAGCAGCCACCTTTCTTCGGACGGTCAGTTTGACATGTACGAGATCGTGAAGGCGCTGCAGGAGGTCGGCTTCGACGGCGTGATCCGTCCCGACCACGGCCGCATGATCTGGGGCGAGGTTGCAAGACCCGGCTACGGCCTTTATGACCGCGCGCTCGGTGTTGCGTACTTAAACGGTCTCTGGGAGGCCATCGACAAGAGCGGAGCTGCCAGCAAATAAGCAGTTAAATCATTTTGGTATGGATACAGGAGTAGATAAATCATGAAATTGATCGATATCGTGAAGCCCGAAAACCGGGCTTCGTGGGAAGCGAAGGGCTATGCGCTTCCGCAGTACGACCGCGAGGCGATGATCGCGCGGACGAAGGCAAATCCCACCTGGGTACACTTCGGTGCGGGCAATATCTTCCGTGCATTTCCGGCGGCGGTTCTCGAGGGAATGTTGAACCGCGGCGAGGCCGACACGGGCGTGATCGTTGCGGAAGGCTTTGATTATGACATCATCGATATGGCGTATCGTCCGTACGATGACCTGAGCCTTCTCGTTGTGTTGAAGGCCGACGGAAGCATCGAAAAGCGAGTGGTCGGAAGCGTGGCGGAGAGCCTGAAGGCGGACACCGCTTCGGAGGACTTTGGAAGACTTGCGGAGATTTTCCGCAATCCGTCCCTGCAGATGGTGACCTTTACGATCACCGAGAAGGGATACTCGCTATGGAATCCCGATGGGTCCTACAACCGCGCTGCGGCGGAGGATTTTGCGTCGAGAGGTTTAAAGCCGCAGACGGCGATGGGCAAGGTTACGGCATTGTTGTGGGAGCGCTTCCTCGCGGGCGGCGCACCGGTTACGATGTCGAGCATGGACAACTGCTCGCACAACGGCGACAAGCTTGCGAAGGCGGTATTTACCTACGCGCGCGAGTGGTGCCGTCAGGGCCTTGTGAACGGCGAATTCGTCGCATGGCTCGAGAGAAGCGGCAAGGTGACGTTCCCCTGGAGCATGATCGACAAGATCACCCCCAGACCCGATGCGAAGGTGCAGGAGATGCTCGCCGCGGACGGTTTTGAGGACAACAATATTATCATCACGGGCTTCCGCACGTACACGGCGCCCTTCGTCAACGCGGAGGAGACCGAGTATCTGGTTGTCGAGGATTCGTTCCCGAACGGAAGACCGAAGCTGGAGTGCGGCGGTGTTTTGTACACCGACCGCGAGACCGTCGACAAGGTCGAGAAGATGAAGGTGTGCACGTGCTTAAATCCTCTTCACACGGCTCTTGCCATCTACGGCTGTATGCTCGGGTACACGTTGATCTCGGAGGAGATGAAGGATCCGCAGCTCAGCAAACTGGTGACGCGCATGGGCTACGAGGAGGCGATGCCCGTCGTCGTGGATCCAGGCATCCTTAAGCCGTCGGAATTCATCGGAGCGGTGCTTACGAAGCGTCTTCCGAATCCGTTCATGCCCGATGCGCCGCAGCGTATCGCGACCGACACGTCGCAGAAGCTGCCTATCCGCTTCGGCGAGACGTTGAAGGCGTACAGGGAGCGCGGGCTGGATATCTCGAAGCTCACGCTGATTCCTCTGGTGCTTGCGGGCTATGCGCGCTATCTGCGCGGCCTTGACGATAACGGCAATGCGTTCGAGCAAAGCCCCGATCCTTTGTTGGCGGAGCTCTCGGAGATCGTGAGCGGGCTTTCGCTTGCGGGCGACAATGACTGGTCGTGCCTTGCGAAGCTGTTCGGAAGAAGCGATGTCTTCGGTGTCGATCTCTACGAGGTCGGCGTCGGCGAGCTTGCGGAGTCGCTTGCGAAGGAGCTCTTTGCGGGCGAAGGTGCGGTTCGCAGAACGCTTGAGAAGTATGTTGGGTAACTGAATTATTGACAGAATATGGGATGTGATCGGGCGGCATTTTCCAATGTCGCCTGCGGGGAGGAAGGATGAAAACAGGGATTGCGGTCAGCATTGTCATTGTGCTTTTGGTAGTGCTTGGCATTTTGGACCGGTATCGGAAGAACAAGGAGCTGAGGGCACGGCTTGACGCCGAGTTTACGGGGCCCGTGAGAAACACGATGAGCGCGAAACGCTACGAATCGCTCGGGGCGTACCGCGACTCGCTGTTTCCGCGCACGTACGACATCGACGCCATCACGTGGAACGACCTTGAGATGGACCGCGTGTTCAAGGAGTTAAACCGCACGCAGAGCGCCGTCGGCGAGGAGTATCTGTTCGCCGCGTTGTTCCGCCCGGAGTGTACCGATGTCGAGCTTCTGCGCCGCGAGCGGCTCATGACTCTGTTCGCCGAGAAACCCGAACTTCGTCTGGAGATGCAGATGTGCCTTGCGCGCCTTGGGAAAATGCGCAATGTCTCACTGTATCAATACCTCACGAGCTTTGAGGGCGTGAAGTCGGACGGCTATATAAGACATCTGCTTCCCGCGATCGGATATGTCGCTGCGGTCGTGCTCGGAGCGCTCACGTACGTGACGCCGTGCCTGATCACAGCGGTTGCGGCCGTCGGTTACAGCATCGTTTCGTACTACCGGCGAAAGAGCGAGATCGAGCCGTACTTAAAAGCGATGACGTTCGTCAGCAACTGGATCGGCGAGATTGAGCGCATGAGCAAAATTCCTGCGGCGGAGGGTACTCAGCTCGGGGATGAGCTTGCGGTCATGCACGAGACGGCGAAGAGCTTTGCGTCGTTCCGCAGAGGCTCCTCGATCCTCGGCGGAAACGAGCCGGTCGGTGATGTCGCGCAGATGCTTCTTGACTATGTCCGGATGCTCACGCACGTCGATCTGATCAAATTCAACAGCATGCTCTCGGTGCTCCGCGAGCAGAAGTCCGATCTGGAGCGTCTCTTCGAGGACACCGGGCGCATCGATATGGCGCTTGCCATCGCATCGTACCGCGCTTCGCGAAGCGGCTGGTGCATTCCGAAGCTTTCGTTTGATCCGGTGCCGCTTTCGTTTGCGAATCTGTGCCACCCGATGATCGAAAAGCCGGTTCCGAACTCCCTTACGACGGACGGAAGCGTCCTCCTGACCGGCAGCAACGCCTCCGGCAAATCGACCTTCCTAAAGACGGTAGCGATTAATGCGCTTTTAGCGCAGACGATCCATACGGTAGTCGGAGAGTCATACGAGGGGCAGTACTACCGCATCTTTTCCTCGATGGCGCTTCGCGATGATCTGGCCGCGAAGGAGAGTTACTATATTGTCGAGATCCGGTCTTTAAAGCGCATCCTCGATGCGTCCGAGGATGGCGATCCGGTGTTGTGCTTCGTCGACGAGGTGCTGCGCGGAACAAACACGGCAGAGCGAATCGCCGCATCCGGCCAGATTCTTCGGTTCCTCGCAAAGCGCGGAGTGCTTTGCTTTGCCGCGACGCATGATCTCGAACTTACGGACATCTTGAAGGACTGCTACGAAATGCGGCATTTCAGCGAGACGGTGACCGAGGATGCCGTGACGTTTGACTACCTCCTCAAGGAGGGCAAGGCGACGTCCCGAAACGCCATATTACTTCTTCGCATGTTCGGCTATCCCGAGGAGATCGTGGATGCCGCGGACCGCGAGGCGGTAGCGTTCCTTTCCCGGTGATACATTTTCCGCCTTTTAGTGAGGGCGGACTTCCACAGGAGGCAAATCATGGCTCAGGTGACGATTTTTACGGACGGTGCGGCGCGCGGTAACCCGAACGGGCCCGGTGGCTACGGAGCGCTTTTGCGCTACACGGACGACTCCGGCAAGGTGTTCGAGCGTGAGTACTCGGCGGGCTATGCAGTTACGACGAACAACCGCATGGAGCTGATGGCGGCGATTGTCGCGCTCGAGAAGCTTCGCATGCCCTGCAGCGTGACGCTGTACTCGGATTCGAAGTACCTGACCGACGCCTACAACGAGGGCTGGGTGTTCTACTGGAAGGACCACGGCTACCGCAACAAGAGCGGCGACCCGGTCAAGAATGTCGAGCTTTGGAAGCGCCTCGTGGAGCAGACCGATCGCCACGAAGTCACGTTTGTGTGGGTCAAGGGTCACGCGGGTCACGCGGAAAATGAGCGCTGCGACGAGCTTGCGACCACGGCCGCGGACGGCGAGAATCTGCTGCTGGACGACGGCGGCGATCTTCGCGAGGAGGTCTTGGCACCGAAGATGACGGGCGGTACCGCGCCGGGTGCCGGTGCGGGCAGTGCTGACACCGCGGACGGCGGTTTCTGGGCTGCCAACACGGCGAGGATCAACGATGCGCTGGCCGGTCGGACCTCCAAGGAGGAGTTGTCGGAATTACTGGAGGAGCTACAGGCCCAGATCGATCGGGAGATGGAGCTCTCCGAGCAGTTGGAGGAGCTGTTGTATCGGGAGTGATTTCCCGATGGTGTGCATAACACTATCCCTTCGGAATGAATTTCACGGAAAGGGTTGTAACGGTCATGAAGAAAGAAAAACTATCCCCGATGATGGAACACTATCTGGAGATTAAAAAACAATATCCGGATTGTTTTTTGTTTTATCGACTCGGGGATTTTTATGAAATGTTCTTCGACGATGCGGTAAATGCTTCGCGCGAACTCGAGCTGACGCTTACGGGCCGCGACTGCGGTCTCGCCGAGCGCGCGCCGATGTGCGGCGTGCCGCACCATGCCGTGGAGGAGTACATCAGTCGCCTTGTGGAGAAGGGATACCGCGTCGCTGTGTGCGACCAGCTTGAGGACCCGAAGGAAGCCAAGGGCATGGTGAAGCGCGGTGTCACGCGAATCGTCACGCCCGGCACGAACGTGTTCGCCGACAACATCGACGAAAAGAAAAATGTGTACCTCATGGGTGCGCTGTGGATGGACGGTGTCTTCGGCGTTGCGACCGTGGACGTCTCCACCGGCGATTTTTTCGTGACGGAGGTGAACACGGCCAGAAAATGCTCCGACGAGATCATCCGCCATGCCCCAGCGGAGCTGTTGTGCAACCCCGAGTTTCAAATCTCGGGCGTTGATCTGGAGGAGCTCAAGGCGCGCACCGGTGTGACCGTCACGGTCATCTCCGGACAGGCGTACGAAGCGGATGTGTGCGAGCGGCTTTTATTGTCGCATTTTAAGGCGGGAAGCCGCCACGTGCTGGGCCTGGGAAGCATGGAGACCGGGTGCGTCACTGCCGGAACGGTGCTTGCGTATCTCTACCAGACGCAGATGACCGAGCTGTCGCACATCACGAGAATTCAGCCGTATTCCTCGGGCGATTACATGATCCTCGACACGGCTACGAGAAGAAACTTGGAGCTCACGGAGACGATGCGCGAGAAGAAAAAGCGCGGCTCGCTTCTGTGGGTCATCGATAAGACGAAGACCGCGATGGGTGCGAGACTTCTGCGCACCTTCGTGGAGCAGCCGCTCATCAACCGCGACGCGATTTTGGCGCGGCAGGCGGCAATCGCGGAGATGAATGAAAACCTCATGACGAGGGAGGAGCTTCGCGAGTATTTGAACTCGATCTACGACCTCGAGCGGCTTGTGTGCCGCGTGAGCTACCGGAGCGCGAACCCGAGAGATTTGAGAGCATTTGCCCAGTCGCTCTCGATGCTTCCGCACATCCGCAGACTCCTCACGGACTTTAAGAGCAAGCTTATCGTGAGCGAGCTCGCGGACCTCGATCCTTTGGAGGATCTCGAGGAGAAGATCGACACCGCCATCAAGCCGGACCCGCCGTTTACGGTCCGCGAGGGCGGCATGATCCGGGACGGCTTCAACGAGGAGGTTGACCGCCTGCGCGCTGCGAAGACGCAGGGCAAGCAGTGGTTAGCGGAGCTCGAGGCGAGAGAGCGGGACCGCACCGGGATCAAGAATCTGAGAATCAAATACAACAATGTGTTCGGGTATTTTCTGGAGGTTACGAACTCCTTTAAGGACCTCGTGCCGGAGGAGTGGTCGAGAAAGCAGACGCTCTCGGGCGCCGAGCGCTACACGACGCCGGAACTGAAGGAGCTCGAGGACACGATCGTCAACGCGGAGGACCGTCTCTACGCGCTGGAGTACCGCATCTTTACGGACGTGCGCGACGCGGTTGCCGCGGAGATTACGCGCATTCAAAAGACCGCGAAGGCGGTTGCCGTTTTGGATGCAATCGCCTCGCTTGCGTATGTCGCGGAGCACAACCATTACGTGTGCCCGCAGATCAACAAGCAGGGCAAGATTCATATTGTTGACGGACGCCATCCGGTTGTGGAGCAGCTGCTGCCGGGAGGTACATTTGTCGCTAACAATACAACTTTGGACGGCGATGACAACCGCGTGGCGATCATCACCGGACCGAATATGGCCGGCAAATCCACCTACATGCGCCAGTGCGCGTTGATCGTTCTGCTCGCGCAGATCGGGTCCTACGTGCCGGCGAAGGAGGCGGATATCGGCATCGTCGACCGCATCTTCACTCGCGTCGGTGCGTCGGATGACTTAAGCACCGGCCAGTCCACGTTCATGGTGGAGATGAATGAGGTTGCCAACATCTTAAAGAACGCGACCAAGAGAAGCCTTCTGATCCTCGATGAGATCGGCCGCGGCACGTCGACGTTCGACGGTCTCGCCATCGCGTGGGCCGTGATCGAGCATGTGGCAAACCGAAAGATCATCGGCGCGAAGACCTTGTTTGCAACGCACTACCACGAGCTCACGGAGCTTGAGGGCAAATTGGGCGGCGTGTGCAACTACTGCATCGCCGTGAAGGAGCAGGGCGATTCCATCGTGTTCCTTCGCAAAATCGTTCGCGGCGGTGCCGACAAGAGCTACGGTATCCAGGTGGCCCGCCTTGCAGGCGTGCCGGAGGAGGTTCTTAAGCGCGCGCAGGAGCTCGTCGAACAATTGACGCAAAATGACCTTGCGGAGCGCACAAGAGAGATCTTCCGCGACGCGGTCGTGCCGAACACGGACGATTCGTGGGTGCCGAGACATAAGGATGCTGCTCCGAATCAGATGTCGATGTTCGGAAATGCGGCATACGCCGAGATTGCGGAGCGAATCCGCGAGCTCGACCTCGCGACCGTCACGCCGATCGATGCGTTGAATCTTTTGTACAAGCTGCAGGACGAGATCAACCACTCGGGCTAGGCTTCGGGTGTTGAACTAATATCAATGGGGGATTATTACAATGCTGGAGGTAAAGAACCTGTGCAAGACGTACCGTTCGCGCGACGGTGTCGTCGTCGAAGCCACAAAAAACATCAGTTTGCGATTCCCGGAGAGGGGCATGGTCTTTATTCTGGGTCGCTCGGGAAGCGGCAAATCCACCCTGCTTCATCTGCTGGGTGCGCTGGACCGCTACGATTCCGGGGATATCATCATCCACGGAAAGTCCACGAAGGATTTTTCGAACGCGATGATGGACTCGTACCGAAACACTTATGTGGGCTTCATTTTCCAGGACTATAATGTGCTGCCGGAGTTCAACGTCGGCGCAAACATCGCGCTCGCGATGGAGCTTCAGGGGAAGCGTGCGACAAACGAGCGCATCAGCGAGCTGCTTGCGGAGGTCGGGCTCACCGATTACGCAAAGCGCAAGCCGAACGAGCTCTCGGGAGGTCAGCTGCAGCGTGTGGCGATCGCACGTGCGCTCATCAAGGACCCGGACATCATCCTTGCGGACGAGCCGACCGGCGCGTTGGACAGCGCGACCGGCCGCGATGTGTTTGAGACGCTCAAGAAGCTTTCGAAGCGAAAGCTTGTGATCATCGTTTCGCACGACCGCGACTATTCGGAGCAGTATGCGGACCGCATCATCGAACTTGCGGACGGCTGTGTGATCTCCGATGAGGAGCTCAAGCCGTTGTCGGAGCTGTCGGGCGTGCAGGAGACCGTGTTTCCGCCCGAGGACGGCATCACCGTGGAGCGCGACGGCCTGATGGTCGACGCCGGCTACGTCCTGACGGACGAGGACCGCGAGAAGATCAACCGCTACCTCGAGCTGCAGAAGGACGGCAATGTGCTTCTGACGGAGGGCTCTGTGGTGACGCCCAAGAAGGAGCGGTTCTTTGCGACGAACGAGGACGCGATCGAGTTCGAGGGGAAGCATTTTTCGCTGATCAAGTCGAAACTGCCGTGGAAGCGCAGCTTCGGAATCGGTGTGAACTCGATCAAGCACAAAAAGCTCGGTCTGTTCTTTACGGTATTGCTGTCGGTGGCGGCACTCACGCTGTTTGCGATCGCCGACACGTTTGCGGCATTTGACCACAACACATGTGCGACGGACTCCCTGGTGCGCTCGGGGCGCAAGTTCCTTACGCTGCAGAAACAGCCCGCGAACTGGAATGATTACTCAAACTATAACTTTATGATCTCCGAGGAGGAGATTACAAAGATGGGGAAGGACACGGGCATCGAGTTTGTTCCTTCCTACAGCGGCCTCGGAATCTGGTTCGGAGACCGCAACCAGAGCGAGGATCGAATGGAAGGGACGCTGTATCCGCGATTCAGCATCGGAGTCATCGAGGTCGATGAGCATGTGCTGTCGGCTCTTGGAGCGACGATTGTCAAGGGACGTCTTCCGGCTGCGGAAAATGAAATCTGCATCTCCACGCTTGCCGCGGACAGCATTCTTCGCTACAATTCGAACTTCAAGAACAAGACGTATGAGGATATTCTGAACAGCTTTAACGGCAAATCCTTCCGCGCCTTCGACACGGATCTGGCGATCGTCGGAATCATCGATATCCCGGTGGATGTCGCACATTACATGGAGCTGTTCGACGAGACAAAGCAGAAGAGCCAGGCGGAAGCGTTTGCCGATTACATCGCAACGGAGCTGTGCCAGACGGAGTGTGCCTACGGACTTCCTGCAGCGCTGTTCTGTACTCCGGGGTACGGAGAGTATGTTTCCATGAACGGATCTCCGGTGTTATCGTTCCCGCAGGAGCAGGTCATCCGCGTGTGCGCAAAAGATGACGAAGATATGATCCTCGGCACGTTTTCCTCTGCGGCGCCTGTCTCGAGTCTCGACGCGTCCGAAATCGCGTTTCTAAAGGACGCGGAAGCGCTTCTTGCCGATGAGTCCGTATTGGTGCTCTCCGAGGCGGAGGCCATGAGCATTTTTTACGACGTACTCCCGCATACCGAGGAGACCTCGCCGTATGACTGGCAGCAGGAGACGCCGGTTGCGGAACGTCGTGCCGAGTACGCAAGACTGTTGGCCGTGTTCAGCGGCGATTATGAGTTTAAAGACGAAAACGGCAAAACGTATTGCCTTGCCGGAATCGTTGTTCCGGACGACGAGGATTCTTCGTTGTGGAAACGCTCGAATTCTTACGTGGCAATCTCCGACGCAGGATATCAGGCGCTTCGGGGTGCGGTGGAGACGGGCTACAGCACACTGTTTGCGAGAGTTCCCTCGGAGTATTCGAAACTTCGCAAACTCGTCGACTTTTTGTACGAGGAACACGACGGTACCAGATACGATCCGACCGCGTACGAGTTGATGGCGGTCGACATGATCAGCGAGGCCGCGGATAGGGCGAAGCCTGTGCTTCGCTGGGTCGGCGCCGTGCTGGCGGCATTTTCCGCGGTGTTGTTCGCGGTTTTTATCGCGAACAGTATCATCCACAAAAAGCAGGAGATCGGTGTGCTCCGGGCGCTCGGTGCGAGAAGTCTCGACGTGTACCGTATCTTCCTCTGTGAGACGGCCGTGATCGCGTTTGTAAACGGCTTGATTGCCACGCTTTTGGCGCGCACGATCGTCCGTTCCATCAACAACGGGGCGGCACAGAGTTATTACACGAAAAATATAGAGTTACTGCATTTCGGAGCCAGACAGACGCTGGTTACGTTCGGAATTGCGGCGCTTGTGGCGATCATTGCCACGTTCCTTCCGGTGTGGGGCATTGCGAGAAGGAAGCCGATCGATGTCATTCGCGGCAGATAGGGGGAAATTACAATGTTAGAGGTATTGCATTTAAAGAAAACATACAAGCCGAAAAGCGGTCTTTCGGTCGCGGCGGTCAAAGACGTTTCCATCCGGTTCCCGGAGAAGGGCATGGTCTTTTTGCTCGGCAAATCCGGTTCCGGCAAATCGACGCTTCTCAACCTGATCGGCGGTCTGGACCGCTACGACGAGGGCGATATCGTGCTGGACGGTGTTTCCACGAAGAATTTTTCGCAGTCGGATTTTGATTCGTACCGAAACGCCTGCGTCGGTTTTATCTTCCAGGAGTACAATGTGCTTCCGGAGTTTACGGTCGGTGTGAATATTGCTCTTGCGATCGAGCTGCAGGGCCGAAAGGCGACCTCGGAGGAGATTTCCGCGATCCTGGAGGAGGTTGACCTGGCAAATTACGCAAACCGTCGTCCGAACGAGCTCTCCGGCGGTCAGTTGCAGAGAGTCGCCATCGCGCGTGCCCTTGTGAAGAATCCGAAGATGATCTTAGCGGACGAGCCGACCGGCGCTTTGGACAGCAAGACCGGCAGAGCGGTGTTTGAGCTTCTTAAGAAGCTTTCGGAGACGAAGCTTGTGATCATCGTTTCGCACGACCGCGAGTATTCGGAGCAGTTTGCCGACCGTATCATCGAGCTTGCGGACGGGGAGATCATCTCCGATGTCGAGAAAACGGCGGTCACGGAGGTCGAGAGGAAGCCGGTAATTGCCAACGGAACCTGCAAGGTGCCGGGCGGCTACGAGCTCACCGAAGCGGACCGCGAGATGATCAACCGCTACCTGGCGGATCACGCGGAGGAGAAATTGAAGATCCGCGTGGATGACAATCTGACGAGAGGTTTTTCGTTTGCTACGACCGACGAGTCAGACTACGAGTATGGCGAGCAGACGTTTACGAAGACAAAGTCGAAGCTTCCGATGACAAGAGCATTCCGGATCGGTGTCTCGAGTCTAAAGAACAAGAAGGTCAAGCTGTTCTTCACGCTTTTGATGTCGACGATTGCATTTTGCCTGTTCGGCTTTGCCTCGACACTTGCGGACTACAACTACGAGAAGACCGTCAGCAAGGTCTTTTTGGAAAATGATGTGAAGACGGTATACACGGAGTATGAGTGGTATGAAACTCGTGACGACGGGATACAGGAGGGCTTTTTTACGACGTCTTCCGACTTGAAATGCTCCGATGAGGAGATGGCATCGCTGATTGCGCAAAAAGGCGTTACGGTGTATCCGGTGCGCAAGCTCGGCAGCCTCTCTGTTGATTATCTGGACGGAATGGAATTTGCCGATGCCGACGGAATTTTGTCGGTCTCGGTGACAAGTGCGTCGCGTTTCCTGGAGATCTCGGCCGACATGCTGCCTGCATTTAACGCGGAGCTTGTGCTCGGCGAGCTTCCCGACGGTAGCAGGGATGAGATTGCCATCAGTAAGGTCACATACGAGATGATCCGAAACTCGGCGCTTCTCTCGGGAAGTAAAATACCGAAGATGTCCGATATGATCGGAAAAACGTTTGTGCTTTCCAACGGGACGAAGGTCACCGTCAGCGGTATCATCGACACGAAGCTTGACTATATGGAGGTTATGTCCAAGATCATTTCGCTGATCGGCGAGAAGGGCAACTCCGAACGCAGAGGCACCGGACTGGACATCAACTTTGCCCGCGCCGCACTTGCCGCGTCCGATTTTGCGTACGATATGGAGAGCAATCTCGCATCGTGTATTCTCGTCGGGAAGGGCTTCATCGAGCGGCAGAAGGAGAGCTTTCTGATCCGCCGTCAGGAGACGTTTTCCCTGACATTCGGATCCGACGCCAACAAGTACGCATCGTCCAACGTGTACTACTTAAACTACGGTGACATTGCTGCCGAAAAGGAGTTTAAAACCGTTTCCTGCGCTCCGGACACGTATGCGGACGAGAGCGGCGTTGTTTGCGTCGTAAACCGCAGGCTGATCACGGCGGCGCTGCGCGGAACGCTCAGTGCGGACAACCGCAAGTTCCTGGGAATCGAAAAGGCTGCGTACGAAAAATTCAACCAGCTGGCGGCCAAGGACGGAGGCACTCTTCTGGCCCTTCCGGATGATCTGACACCGCCCGAATCGTATAATCTTCAGCCGAACCTCGACTCCATCGACACACGGTTGAACAATGCGTATCTCGAGAGCCTGAGCAACGCGGAACTGGCCGAGCTGGTAGCGAAGATCCAATCGTATGCGCCGTTGTACATCACGAGACAGGATGCATTTTTCGAGGGGATCGAGGACTGCTCGCTGAAGCTTTGCGCAAAATCGATGATCCTGGAGACGGACGCGTCGAAGACGGTTGAGGATGCGAACCGGGAGTACGAAAAGAAGAGAGATGACTCGATTCTTTTGGCGGATCCCGGGGCGCTTGCCGGGTTTATCGGAAAAACCGACGCGTACTATTGCGGTGCGATGGTCGTTCTTCCGACGGATCGCCAGGAGATGCGCGATTTCATCAAATATACGTACGAGGGTGTGCCGGAGAAGTATCGCTTCCAGATCATCACCAAGTACACGGTCGAGCTTGACGGCGCCGATATCGTGATGAACATTCTTCACAAGGTTCTGCTCGTGATCGGCATCGTGTTCGCCGTGTTTGCCGCATTGATGCTTACAAGCTTTATCGCGACGAGTATCGCCTACAAGCGGCAGGAGGTCGGTATTCTGCGCGCCATCGGTTCTCGCGGCGGCGACGTGTTCCGCATCTTCGGTTCCGAGAGCGCGACGATCGCGTCGTTCTGCTTTGTTTTGTCGACTCTGATCACGGGTATTCTGACCGCG
Organism: Lachnospiraceae bacterium; assembly: GCA_017617395.1. Lineage (GTDB taxonomy): Bacteria > Bacillota > Clostridia > Lachnospirales > Lachnospiraceae > ISDg. The sequence goes on along the minus strand of JAFZWG010000072.1, from coordinate 182,855 downwards.
TTGATCAACGGTTATCTCGTGGAGTTCTGGCATGTCAGCCTGATGGAGTTCGGGCTTCGCCAGGTGCTTCTCATCTTTGCGGTGACCTTTGTGACCGCGATGGTCGCGACGTTCCTGCCGGTATGGCATTTTTCGCGCAAGCGCCCGATCGACGCGATCCGCGGACGTTAGTGAATGCCTGCGGGAGGCAGCAGCTTGCAATGAATATTCTTGTTGGGATTTGGAAATCGTTTGGGAAAATGAATCGGAAAAATGTTACGTCTAAAGGAGGTTCCCTATGAGGAAACCGTATCTTGTGCACTTCGGGCCGGCGGCCTGCGCCGTTGACCTCTGCGACGGAAGCGAGCGGGGCGAGTATGTCAACCAGGACTATGTGCTGACGAAGCTCGGCCGGCCGCACCGCGCGATCAATCTGATGTATTGTTACTATCCGAACGATGAGGGATGGCCTCTGCGGGCGAGCGTTGCGCACGCACACGACGCATCGTTTGCGTGGGACTACCCGTACGATGATTATTTCCCGTACACGGGCGGACTCGGCGGCGACCATGACGGTCCGGTGTTTGCGCAGATGCGCGACATCCGCAGACACGGTCAGGACGTGTGCCTGACAATCACGATGGACCCGTTTTTATCGGACGAGCACATCGCGGCCGTGGCGCGCGATCTTCGCACCTTCGGCCGTGTGACGGTGCGCATCAACCATGAGGCGACCGGCACGTGGTTTTCGTTTAACCGCCGGGCGAGCTACGAGGAGGTGGCTGCATTTTTCGTAAGAGCCTGCGGCGTGTTCCACAGGGAGGCACCGAACTGCAAGATCGTTTTATGCCTCGATGGCTGCAAGGAGCTCTCGGAGCGGAAAATGCTCATGGAGGACATCTTCACGGAGGCCGCAAAGGCTGCGGACATCGTGTCCGTCGACCGGTATCTGGCACTTCACTGGGGATGGCCGAACGACGTGTGCGAGGACGGCAGAAGCGCCGCGGACTACGACACGGACGACATTTACAAGCTTGCGAAGAAGAGCTATCGCCGCTACGTTTTGATGAACGACGGTGTCAAGAAGCCGATGGTCATGTCCGAGTTAAACGCAGACGGCGACGTGACCGGAGCGTACTACCAGGCCGAGAAGGTGAAGCGGTTCTGTGACCTTGTAAAAAGCGACCGCGAGCACTGGCTCTCGGGATTTACGATGTATCAGTTCCGTGACCGCGGACGCCTCGGACTCGAGATCGAGGACCCGAACAATGCCGACAACGGCATCGAGCAGCCGGTGATGTCGGTGTACCGCGACATCATTCACGATCCGTTCTTCTCGCCTGCCCGCAAAAATGGGAAGGCGGCGAAGCTGCCGCTTGCGCTTCGCTACGGCGGGGCGGAGGACTGCGAGGGCGTGTGCATCCCGATGGAACTCGAGGGTGCGCCGGTGTTCTTCGAGAGCTACTTTGACGGTGAGCTCGCGGATCTCAATCTGATGCTTGAGGTCAACGGCAAGTGGTTTTACAAGGCGCCGGGAGTGCGCTGCGTCGATCTGGCGAGTGCATTTTTCGACGGGGCGTTCTCGGGCGGAGAGCTTGCGGTCACGATCATCGCGACGCCGGCAACCGGTGAGAACGACGAGGCTCACGCCGTGCCCGGAGCGAAGGATACGTGGATGACCGACTATGTCACGGTGCTGCCCGCACTGCCGCGATTCCGGGTTCGTTACGCGCCGATTTTGAACGCGATCAAGGGAAAGTGCTAGGCAGGTGTCCGAAAAAGATCGATTTGTACTGTTTTTTGAGGACAGAAAAGGTACATTTTTCGTGCCTGCATGCGTAAAATGTGCTATACTTGCATCAACAAATGTGTGAAGACCCCGCAGGTGTGTTGCGGGATGAGATAAGGAGGATGGGTCGATGGATTACATGGAGGAATACCGTTTCTGGTGCGAAAATCCTTACTTCGACGAGGGAACTAAGAAGGAGCTTGCGGCGATCGCGGGCGATGAGAACGAGATTAAGGACCGGTTTTACCGTAGTCTCGAGTTCGGTACGGGCGGTCTGCGCGGTATCATCGGTGCAGGAACGAACCGTATGAATCTCTACACCGTTCGCAAGGCGACGCAGGGGTTGGCCAATTTTATCCTGAAGGAAGGCGGCGCCGAGAAGGGCGTTGCGATTGCGTATGACTCGCGTCGGATGTCAATCGAGTTCAGCGAGGAGGCAGCGCTGTGCCTGGCTGCCAACGGTATCAAGGCATATCGCTTTGAGTCACTTCGTCCGACGCCGGAGCTCTCGTTTGCTGTGAGAGAACTCGGCTGTATCGCCGGTATCGTCGTGACGGCGAGCCACAACCCCGCGGAGTACAACGGTTACAAAGTATACTGGGATGACGGCGCGCAGGTGACGCCGCCGAAGGATGCGGAGATCATCGACGAGGTGAACGCCGTGACCGACTGGGCGACCGTGCGCACGATGACGCGCGTGGAGGCGATCCGCAAGGGTCTCTACTTCGTGATCGGCAGCGAGATCGACGACCGCTACATGGAGGAGCTCAAGAAGCAGGTTATCCGCGGCGATCTGTGCCGCGAGATCGGCAAGGATATGAAGGTTGTCTACACGCCGCTGCACGGCACGGGCAATCTGCCGGTTCGCCGCATCTTGAAGGAGATCGGCTTCGAGCAGGTGTATGTTGTTCCGGAGCAGGAGCTTCCGGACGGCAACTTCCCGACCGTGAAGAGTCCGAACCCGGAAAATAAAGCCGCTTTCGAACTGGCACTCGCGCTGGCTGAGAAGGTCGGCGCCGAACTTGTTCTGGCGACCGATCCCGATGCGGACCGCCTCGGTGTGTTCGCGAAGGATTCCGCGAGCGGTGAGTATAAGTCGTTCACCGGCAACATGTCCGGCATGCTGATCTGCGAGTATCTGCTGAGCCAGAGAAAAGAACTCGGTAAGATCCACGATGACGGTTTCCTGGTAAAGACGATCGTTTCCACAAACATGGCGGATCTGATCGCTGCGGAGTACGGTATTGAACTTAAGGAGTGCCTGACCGGATTCAAGTTCATCGGTGAGTTGATCCGACTCTCCGAGGAGACCGGCAAAGGACACTATGAGTTCGGCTTCGAGGAGAGCTACGGCTGCCTTGTCGGAACGCACGCGCGCGACAAGGATGCGGTTGTCGCCGTCATGATGCTTTGTGAGGCGGCGGCTTACTACCGCACGAAGGGGCTTACGCTCTGGGATCAGATGATGAACATCTACCGCAAATACGGCTTCTTCCGCGAAGGTATCGAGACGCTCGAGCTCAAGGGCTTTGAGGGTGCGGCGAAGATCGCGCAGATGATGGATGCGATCCGCGAGAATCCGCCGAAGCAGCTCGGCGATTATAAGGTCACGGAGTTCCGCGATTACGAGAAGAATGTCATCACCGACATTGCGACCGGCGAGAAGAGACCGACCGGACTTCGTCGTTCCAACGTTCTGTATTTTGATCTTACGGACAATGCGTGGGCATGTGTACGCCCGTCCGGCACCGAGCCGAAGATCAAGTTCTATATGGGCGTCAAGGGCACCTCGTTCGAGGATGCGGACGCGAAACTTGCGAAGCTGGATCGCGCATTGATGGAGTTTTCTAATTGATTTGAGTGGAAATGTACAATTTTTCGGAGAGGCTTTGTGGTATTATTAAACCAAGGTTTCAGACATTTCCCGAGTTTCGGGGGGATGATTTATAATATTTCATCACCTGTTGACGGAGGAATTCAATCAGCCGAAATTGTGCATGACATGAAGGGAATTATGCACGGCTTGTCGAGAAATCGGCAGGCCGTGTTCTAGTATGTATGAAAAAGATCCTGTATTTACAACCGGTGCTTCAGGAACGACTCTGGGGCGGCAACCGTCTCGCCGAATACCGGTATGATCTGCCGTCGGATCACACCGGCGAGTGCTGGGGGGTGAGTGCCTATCCGAGCAGCTGTTGTACCGTCCGGGGCGGAATTTACGACGGACGACGCCTCGATGAGCTTTGGAAAAATGAGCCCGAACTGTTCGGCGGTGAGGAGATAACGGAGGATTTTCCTCTGCTGATCAAGATCATCGACGCGCAGGAGGACCTGAGCATTCAGGTTCATCCGGATGATGAATATGCGAAAGAACACGAGAACGGCGCCTGCGGCAAGACGGAGTGCTGGTATGTGCTCGATGCTGCGGAAGGTGCCACGATTGTGATCGGACACCATGCGAAGACGAAGGAAGAGCTTGAGGAGATGATCCGCGACGGCAAGTTCCGCGAGTTGATCCGCGAGATTCCCGTCAAGGCTGGCGACTTCTTCCAGATCGAGCCGGGTACCGTCCATGCGATCAAGGCAGGTACGCTCGTGCTCGAGACTCAGGAGAGCAGCGATGTCACCTATCGCTTATACGACTACGACCGCCTTCAGAACGGAAAGAAGCGTCCGCTTCACATTGAGAAAAGCCTCGATGTGATCCGCACACCGTTCGAGCCGAAGGAGATTCGTCCGGTCACCTGCTCCATGAAGGGAGCGAAGCTCACAAAGTATTTTGACTGTCGTTTCTACACGGTGTACAAGCTTGAGGTGGACGGCACGGCGGAGGCGGTGCCTCTGTCCGGTATGTTCCACACGATGAGCGTGATCGAAGGTGAGGGATACATCGACGGATGCCGTGTGGAGAAGGGTGACCACCTGATCCTTACGGCAGGCTACGGCTCGATGAAAACCTGGGGAAGGTTTACGGCGATCGTGGCGAGAGTCTGAACAGAAATATAAGATAACGCGTCGTTTCTGCGGCGCGTTTTTTGTTTGAAAAATGCGGAATGCGTTTTTCACCGGATTGTTACTGTTATTTCACGGAAATTACACATTTCCGGGCGGAAACGATGTTGGAAAACGGCAGGGATTTTGCTATAATAATTCAGGTTTGATTCAATTCGATTCACCGTCGGAAAAATGCTGTAGAAAAACCGAAAAAAGTACGTATTTCCGGCGGACATTTGCCGGATCAAAATATACAATACGGAGGTGCGGCATGAAGACAGATATTCAAATCGCTCAGGAAGCGAAGATGAAACCGATCTGGGAGGTTGCCGAGAAACTCGACATCAAGATGGATGACCTCGAGCTCTACGGACGTTACAAGGCGAAGCTCTCGGACGATTTTCTGAAGTCTCTGGAGGGAAGACCGGACGGCAAGCTCGTGCTTGTCACGGCCATCAACCCGACCCCGGCAGGAGAAGGCAAGACTACCACGACGGTTGGTATCGGCGAGGCACTCGGCAAGCTCGGCAAGAAGGCGGTCATCGCACTTCGCGAGCCGTCGCTCGGACCGTGCTTCGGCATCAAGGGCGGTGCGGCCGGCGGCGGATATGCGCAGGTTGTGCCGATGGAAGATCTGAACCTGCATTTTACGGGCGATTTCCATGCCATCACCTCGGCAAATAATCTTCTGGCAGCAATGCTTGACAATCATATCATGCAGGGCAACGCGCTCGGCATCGACCCCAAGCAGGTCGTGTGGAAGCGCTGCCTCGACATGAACGACCGGGCACTTCGCAATATCGTGATCGGCCTCGGCAAGAAGTCCGACGGCGTCGTTCGCGAGGATCATTTCATCATCACGGTCGCATCCGAGATCATGGCAATCCTTTGCCTCGCGGATGATATCGCAGATCTCAAGAAGCGTCTTTCCCGCATCATCGTTGCGTACCGCTATGACGGAACGCCGGTGACGGCTGCGGATCTGAAGGCAGTCGGCTCCATGGCCGCACTTCTCAAGGATGCGATCCGGCCGAATCTCATTCAGACGATTGAAAATACACCCGCACTTGTTCACGGCGGTCCCTTCGCCAACATAGCACACGGCTGCAACAGCGTCCGCGCGACGAAGGCGGCGCTCAAGCTTGCGGACTACGTGATCACTGAGGCAGGCTTCGGCGCCGATCTCGGTGCGGAGAAATTCCTCGATATCAAGTGCCGCATGGCCGGCCTTAAGCCCGACGCGATCGTTTTGGTCGCAACGGTTCGTGCCCTTAAGTACAACGGCGGTGTTCCGAAGACAGAGCTCGGAGCGGAGAACCTCGAAGCCCTCAAGGCGGGTATCGTCAACCTAGAAAAGCACATCGAGAACTTGAAGCAGTACGATGTGCCGGTTGTGGTGACACTGAACCGCTTCACCGAGGATACGGACGCAGAGCTTGGCTACGTCGAAAAATTCTGCCGCGACCGCGGCTGCGATTTCGCTTTGTCCGAGGTTTGGGGCAAGGGCGGTGACGGCGGCATCGAGCTTGCGGAGCATCTTCTGAACACACTCGAGACAAAGAAGAGCAACTTCCACACGCTCTATCCGGATGAGATGCCTCTTAAGGAGAAGATCGAGACCGTAGCAAAGAAGATCTACGGTGCGGACGGTGTGTCGTTTGATCCGGCAGCGCTTACAACGCTTGACAAGCTCACGGAGCTCGGATTCGGCAATATGCCCGTATGTATGGCGAAGACGCAGTACTCGCTCTCGGACGATCCGAAGAAGCTCGGCCGTCCGACCGATTTCACGGTCAACGTGAGAGAGGTGTATGTGTCGGCGGGTGCGGGATTTGTCGTAGCGATCACCGGAACGATCATGACGATGCCGGGTCTTCCGAAGTCCCCGGCCGCAGAGCGGATCGACGTGAACGAGGAAGGCATGATCGACGGCCTGTTCTAAGCGGGCAGCATTTGTCTCATCGAACTTTCAAAGATTATATATAGCATCAAACATCGGCCGGCCGTTGCAAGTCAGCGGCCGGCCGGATAGTGTCAGAAATCAGTCGGAGGTTTTTTGTATGAAGAAGTTGGCAGCTCTTGCCCTCGCGGTTTGCGTTCTTCTCTCCGGATGCGGGTTGTTCCCCGCGGAGGAGGAATTGAAGAAGGCACCTGTGGTGCAGTCGGTCGAGGAAGAGTATTTTACGACGGCGGAGGTGAAGGTCGGCAATATTCGCGACTATGTGTCCGAGCATTGTACGTACCAGTACCAGACGAGTCAGAGCTTGAGCTTCGAGGTCGGCGGTGAGGCGATCAAGGAGACGTACGTGACACTCGGTCAGAAGGTGTTCGCGGGCGATGTCCTTGCGGAACTCTCCATCGAATCGATCGAGGAGGAGCTTGAAGAGAGCCGCAAGCTTGTCGAACAGCTCGACGAGGAGGCTGCCTACTACGAGGGCCTTTTGAGCATCGAGAAGGAGCGCGCGGCACTTGCAAAGCGTTACGGCAGAGATTACGACCAGAGCAAACTCACGAAGGCGACGAACGCCTACGAGGAGGTTGCCGGACGCAAGTACGTCGCGGAGCTTCGTCTGGGCGAGCTTGAGGCCGACGTGAACGGCCGCCGGCTTGTTGCCGGTATCGACGGCATCGTCGATTACATCCGCCAGATTCCCGCGTGGTACAACGGCCGCATCAATGCGCGCGAAAAATACATCTCCATCCACTCCGAGAAGACCGGCTTCGTGATTCCGACACTGGACGACAGCATTTATCACTTCGGTGATGTCTATACGATCGTGACCGACGTTGGCTCCTACGAGTGCGAGGTCGTGAAGATCAACCGCCCGGCATCGGGTGCCGGCGGTCGTACCAACGTCGTGCTGGAACCGCTTCATCCGGACGAGAATCTCGTCATCGGCACGAGCGGCGACCTGATCATCGAGACCGGGTCCCGCACGAATGTAACGTACATTCCGACGTACGCTCTTCGTACGATCGACGGCAAGAGCGCGGTATATGTGACGGATGACAAGGGAATGAGAAGCATCCGCTTCATCGAGATCGGCCTGTCCGTGGACGGCAAATCCGACCCCGAAGAGAATCGCACGGAAGTCATCTCCGGTCTCACGGCCGGCGAGATGGTAATTTTGAAGTAGGAGGAAGCCATGAAGAAGCGAATTGCATTGTTCTTAGCGGTGACGGTATTCATGCTTTCCTTCACCGGCTGCGGGGAGAAGGTCGAAGTCCCCGAGCTTTTATATCCGGTTGAAACGGCCAACGCGGTGTGCGTCGTGAAGAAGGCGCCGATGACGGTCGTGCAGAGCACCGGAGGGTATGTTGTTCCGGAGTGCGTGGACATGAAGTTTGATTACGATACGTCCGCGTACCGTGTTGGCGTTTCGCTCGGCGAGCACGTGACGAAAGGTCAGCTTCTGATGGAGCTCAACCCCAACCTCGAGGAGGACATCAAGCGCCTCGAGCTCTCGCTTGTGCGCGAGCAGACAGAGTACGATTACGATCTGGAACAGTTCAACAAGCAGATCAAGAACATTCGAAACTATGCGAACATGCTCGGCAGCTCCTACGACGGACGCATGCTGCGTCTGCAGATGCAGGAGATGCAGCTGAATTTTGACCGCAGCCACGAGGAGCTGGCCAAGAAGATCGCAAAGGAGCGCGAGGAGCTCGAGAAGAAGCAGCAGGAGGCTGCGGATGCGAAGGTGTACGCGCCCTGCGACGGCACCATCGTGTACTTGAGCGTTGCGGAGGACGGTGACGCGATCGTCAAGGACAGGACGTTCCTGTCGATTGCCAAGGACGGCACGAAGCTGCTCGCCTGCGGCTATGTGTCCGCATCGGACTACGCTTCGTATTCGAATGTTACCGCGAAGATCGGTGAGGACGAGTACGATGTCACGTACCTTCCGTACACGGAGGAGGAAGTGTACAAGCTCGAGCGCACCGGCAACAAGTACGATTCGTATTTTATGGCGGACTTGAAGGACAGCGTGAAGATCGGTGACTATGTTCAGTTTGTCTTCACGAGAACGACCGGTACTCCGGTGATTTCGGTGCCCACGTCGGCCATCACAAAGTACGGGACGCAGTATTCGTTGACGATCGTCCGCGAGGGTTATATGGAGACCCGCGAGGTGACGGTCGGCGAGTCCGGCCTGAACGATACCGAGATTACCTCGGGACTGTCGGAGGGCGATGTCGTGTTTGTGGCAAAGAATCTTGCGAGATTCGGCGTCGCCTACGAGACCAAGAAGCCAACGACGATCACATACAAGGAAAATGTCGGCTGCACCGGTGCGCGCAAGGTTGCACGCATCACGGAGCCGTTTGAAAATCCGGTTCCCGGCAAGATCAGCGAGATCCATGTCAAGGGCATCTCGGACATCACCGTGAAGAAGGGCGATCCGATCTTTACGGTCAAGTCCTCGGTCGGCCGCGCCGATCAGGAGCAGGCCAAAGTCGATCTCCGCAAATACACGGACGACTACGAGGAAGCCAGAAAGGCGATTGAGAAGAAGATCGAGGATCTGGAGAAGCGCATGCGCAACATCAGTCGCTCGTCTCTGGAATACTCGCTGGCGGAGCTTGACCGCGACGACCTGAAGGAAGAGATCGCGAAGCTCGACGAGGAAGCGGCGGAGCAGATTGAGAAGCTTACGAAGCGGATTGAGAATTTTGAGGCCTGGACCGATCAGTCGGTGACTATCTGCGCCGAGAAGGACTGTGTGATCAGCAGTATCTCCAAGTACAAGGTCGGAACCGACATCGCAGAGGGACAGATTCTGTTCGACATGTACGACCTGAATTCGTACTGCATTTGCATCGAGTCCCCGTCCGAGACGACCCGACTTCGCTACGGACAGAGCGTGACCCTGAGCTCCGCGGTGGACTCGGTTGAGGTTCAGCTTCCTGCGCACATCATCTCTGCGGCAAATGTCCGTCCGGACGATGTGAACGACAAGAATGTCATCTACGTCGCGCTGGATGAGCCGGACCGCTACGCGGAGACGGGACCTACGAGCGTTTTGTATTACGATGAGTATAACATCGGCGGATGTATGGTGATCGACGAATCCCTCGTCTATCACAATCCGAAGACCGAGACGACCCAGAAGACCACCACGCAGCCCAACAATCAGCAGGGCGGCTGGGGCGGCTGGGGTCCGGTCGAAGAGGAGCCGATCTATGAGGAGGCCGAGTCCTACAAGTTCGACAGCGAAGAGCATGAGACGAGCAAGGGCAAGGCGTATGTTTGGGTGTATGACGAGTCCGGATGTGCCGTGAAGCGCTATATCCGCGTGATGCGGGTTTCCGGCAAGCAGTGCTGGATCGTCGACGGTCTTAAGGACAGCGACACGATTATCGTTCACTAGGAGGAGCCATGTTTCGGTTTATTTTACAAAAGTTATTAAACAAAAAATGGCTGATCCTCAGTATTTTGATCGGCAATGTTCTTTTGGTGGGCATCGCTTGCTGCAACCCGATGTATTCGCGCGCGGCTCTTCAGAAAATGCTCACCAAGCGCATGAGCGGCTATCTCGAGGAGACCAACCAGTATCCGGGCCTTCTCACGCTGGATTCGAGACTCAGCAAGACGCGGCTGACGAGCCATTCGTCCCGGTATTTTAATGATTATCTCACGGTCGCGGATGACGCGGAGAAGATGTTCGAGCAGAAAGCGACGCAGAAGGTTACGCTGTTCGAGCACACGTTCCAGCAGGATGCGAAATTCGCTGTGAGCCGTTCCGGCTTAAGCAGCATCAAGATGAAGCTTGCGTCGCTCTCGAACCTTGATGAGCATATCGAGATCATCTACGGCGATATGTATAAAAACGAGATCGGAGCGGACGGCTTCATCGATTGTATCATCAACGAGAAGGTGTATCTGACCTCGAACATCGTCATCGGTGACGAGCTCGAGATGTACGGCGTGGTGACGCTTGCGGGAGAGCCGGTGAAGATTCGCGTGAGCGGTGTGTTCCGCGCGAAGGACACGCAGGATCTCTACTGGGTGAACGATCCGCTGTCGTATCAGGATGAATTTTTCATCCCGCAGTCGATCTTCGTGAACAAGTTCCTGGAGGGCGGTGAGGTCTCCGGCAACATTCACGCGAAGTATTTCCTTCTGTACGATTACTCCGACATCGAGATACCGCAGGTGCAGCGCATGCTCGACACCTTCGAGAAGCTCGAGACGGACTACAAGACGACCGACTGCCTGTACTCGGTATATTGCAACTATCAGGAGATCTTCACGCAGTTTTTGAAGGATTCCTCGAAGGTGGAAGCGACGATGTGGATTCTGCAGGTGCCGATCCTGGTGCTTTTGGCTGTATTCATCTTCATGGTTTCCAACCAGGTTATCGATATCGAGCAGGGTGAGATCGCAATGCTCAAAAGCCGCGGCGTCAGCCGGCTGCAGCTGATCTTGACGTACCTGCTTCAGTCCGCGATCCTAGGCGGCATCGCGCTGATCATCGGCATTCCGTTCGGCTACATTCTGTGTCACGTCTTCGGCTCCACGAACGCGTTCCTGGAGTTTGTCGGCCGCAAGTCGCTAAATGTACGCATCACGGGAGAATCGCTTCTGTACGCGCTTGTGAGTTGCGCGAGCGGCATTCTGATCATGACGCTGCCGGTTTTGAAGTTCGCACGCTTCAGTATCGTTGAGCAGAAGGCTCACAAGAGAAAGAAAAACAAGCCGTTGTGGCAGCGCATGTTCCTTGATTTTGCGCTGCTGGCACTTGCCTTGTACGGCTTTTACGATTTCAACAACCAGAAGGATGAACTGATGAAGGCCATCGCCAATGGCGAGGCGGTCAATCCGATGCTGTTCTTCTCGGCGTCGTTGTTCATCCTAAGCTGCGCGATCGTATTCCTGCGGGTGATCCCGCTGTTGTCGTCGCTCATTTTCCGCATCGGACGCAAGTCGTGGAAACCGGCGGAGTACGCGTCATTTTTGCAGATTACGAGGGACATTCATAAGCAGAGTTTCATCACCGTGTTCCTGGTGCTCACAATCGCTCTCGGTATCTTCAACGCGAATATCGCGAGAACGGTCAACCAGAACGAGGAGGAACGCATCAGCTACACCGACGGCGCCGATCTGGTTGTGAAGGAGAACTGGGCGAACAACGTCTCGAGCATCCGCCAGGGTTACGCGACGAAGCTTCGCTACAACGAGGGTGATTACACCAGATTCGAGCGGATGGCCGAGGAAAATGCCGACCGCGTCGTCTCGATGACCCGCGTGATCCACGATACGGACGCGCAGGTGATCTTTGGCGGCAATGGAATCAGCAATGTCGAGATGTTCGCGATCAACACCTACGAGTTCGGCAATACGGCGCAGATGCCTGACGGTGTCACAGAGCACCACTGGTACGAGAATCTGAACAAGCTTGCGCAAAATCCCGAGGGAGTGATCATCTCCAAGAATCTTGCGGATGCCTGCGGTTATGCGGTGGGCGACAGCCTGACGCTCGAGCGCTTCGACGAGACGCGCCAGTCCATGGGACGCAAGAGCTTTACGGTTGTTGACATCGTGGAGTACTGGCCCGGCTATGAGAACAGTCGCGAGATGAAGACCGAGACCGGCGAGCTTGAGATGAAGCCGGTGTATCTGACGGTCTGCAACTACGACAACGTGTTGCTGGATTATCCCGTGGTTCCGTACGAAGTGTGGCTGAAGATTGAGGGCAGCACCGATTTCTTCTACAAATGGGCGGAGGAGAACAAGATCACTTTCAAGGAATTTTCCGACCTCTCCAACGATATGATCGGCCTCAAAAACGATCCGTATTTCCAGATTACGAACGGTATGCTGACCATCACATTTATCGTCGTGTTGGTACTGTGCGCGATCGGTTTCCTGATCTTCTGGATCACGTCGATCCGCTCCAGAGAGCTCATCTTCGGTATCTACCGCGCGATGGGTATGTCGATGGGAGAGCTGATCCGGATGCTCGTGAACGAGCATGTCTTCGGGTCGATCCTGCCGATCCTCTTCGGCGCAGGCATCGGGCTTCTCGCTTCGAAGATGTTCCTGCCGCTGATTCAGATCGCGTACTCGCCGAAGGTGGAGACGCTGCCCGCGAAGATCGTGATGTCGGGCTCCGATCTGGTGAAGATCGCTGTCGTTGTCACGCTGATGCTGACCGGCTGCATCGCCGTCATCTCCGCGTTGTTGTCCAAGATTAAGATCAACCAGGCGTTGAAGCTTGGCGAAGACTGATAAGGAGGCGCTATGAAAGAAATCTTACGAACCGAAGCGGTCACGCGAAGCTTTCCGGTTGCCGGCGGCGACTTCCTTGCCTTAAAGGGTATCAGTGTTGTTGTTCCGGAGGACACCCTGACGATCTTGAAGGGTCGTTCGGGCTCCGGCAAGACGACACTTCTCAATATCATCGGTGCGTTGGATGCGCCTACGTCGGGGACAGTCATCTTCGACGGCAAGGACATCTCCAAGGCGAGCGACAAGGAGCGCGAGGTGCTCCGCAGACATGAGATCGGATACATTTTCCAGTCTGTCGCTCTGATCCCGGTGATGAATGCGTATGAAAATGTGGAATATGCGCTGCGGCTTGCGAACTACAAGGGCGATTACCGCGAGCGCGTGATGGAGTGCCTCAAGCTTGTCGGACTTTCGAAGCGTGCGACGCACATGCCGCAGGAGCTCTCCGGCGGTGAGCAGCAGCGAGTTGCCATCGCAAGAGCCATCGCACACAAGCCGAAGATCATCTTCGCCGACGAGCCCACCGGCGAGCTCGACTCCGCGACCAGCCTCCAGGTTATCGCAATCTTCAAGGAGCTGATCGAGAAGGAGGGCATCACGTTCGTCATGACGACGCACGACACGAAACTCATGGGCTACGGAGATGTCGTTTATGAGATTCAGGACGGTGAGATCATCAACACCGAATACCACGGCAAAGGAGAGCAGCTGCGATGAGTGAAGACAACAAAACCGTAGACAAGGCATCGCTCGACGCCTCCGACATCCGCGATTCCGTGATCTCCCAGGAGCTGCGCGACTCCTTCATGCAGGCCTATGCGAAGAACACGCAGGGCGAACTCGAGGACCAGCTCGGCGACAACGTCATGATCCTGTGTGAAAACCTCGTCAAGATTTACAAGACGAAGGAGACCGAGGTTTTGGCGCTGCAGGGTCTGGAGCTCAAGGTCGAGAAGGGCGAGTTCATTGCCATCATCGGTAGTTCGGGTAGCGGTAAGTCGACGTTCCTCAACATGATCGGCGGACTTGACCGCCCGAGTGCCGGAAAGCTTTATGTGGACGGCAAGGACCTCTTCAAGATGACCGAGAGCCAGCTTGTCGATTATAAGAAAAATACAGTCGGTTTCGTGTGGCAGAACAACGCAAGAAACCTTTTCCCGTATCTGACGGCTCTTCAGAACGTCGAGCTGCCGATCCGCTTCGGCGACAACAAGGACGTCGAGAAGCGTGCGCTTGACCTTCTCAATCTGGTCGGTATGGCGCACAAAAAGGACAGCCGCCTCAATCAGATGTCCGGCGGCGAGCAGCAGAGAATCGCAATCGCCATCGCGCTTGCAAATCGTCCGAAGCTGTTGCTTGCGGACGAGCCGACCGGTTCGGTTGACCAGAGAACGTCCGACGCTTTGTTGGATGTGTTCCGCAGACTCAACACCGAGCTCGGCATCACCATCGTCATCGTAACGCACGACATCAACCTCGCTAAGAAGGTAAAGCGTGTCGTGATGATGCGAGACGGTAAGACCAGCAGCGAGCGTATCATCAAGCAGGAGTTTGCGGATCCTTCCCTGCTCAAAGGCTTTGTAGAGGAGGAGACGCACGATGAGTTCGCCATCCTCGACCGCGCGGGCCGTGTGCAGCTTCCGCGTGAAATGCTCGATGCCATCGGCGTGAAGGGCAACCGCATCCGACTTCAGCTCGAGGATGACCGCATCATCGTGACAAACGGTGAGGAGGAGACCGCCGAGAGCGAGGAGTCTTCTAAAGATATAAAGAAAGAAGGCAAGGAACGCCGGAAAAACAAGAAATAACTGCATTTTCCTCTTGACAAACCGCAACCGTGGTAGTATGATTATGTAAATACAATTTACGAAGTCAACCAAATTGTATTGAAGGTAAACAAAGGTTGCGAAAGGGGGTTGTACTATGAGTCCTTGGTTTTGGCTGGCAATCACGATCGTGTGTATTCTCGTGGAGCTTTGCACGCTGGCGCTGACAAGCATCTGGTTTGCGTTCGGCGGCTTTGCGGCAATGATCGCGAGCTTTTGCGCAGATTCGATTGTGGTTGAGTGCGTGGCATTTGTCGTTGTCGCCGCAGCCTTCCTGTTCCTGGTGCGCCCGTCGGTAGTCAAACGCTTCAATCAAAGGCGTATTCCGACGAACGTGGATACGGTTATCGGACAACTCGGAAAAGTTACCGTGGCCGTGAACAATGAGGACGGCACCGGAAGAGTATCGCTCGGCGGAATGGAATGGGCCGCGCGTGCCGCAAACGGTTACGGACCGATTCCCGCAGGGGAGATGGTCCTGATCACAAAAGTAGAAGGTGTCAAAGTTATCGTAGTACCTAAGGAGGGGTAATTGTTATGTTGAGTTTTTTGGAGAGTTCGGGCGTTGATCTTTCGCCCACCACAGTCGTGATTGTAATCGCGGTCGTTCTTCTGATCCTGCTCGCGGTCACATGCATCCGCGTGGTACCGCAGGCACATGCGTATATTCTGGAGCGCTTCGGCGGCTACCAGGCAACGTGGGGCGTAGGAATTCATCTTCGTGCACCGTTTATCGACCGCATCGCATTGGATGTGTTGTTGAAGGAGCAGGTTGTGGATTTTCCGCCGCAGCCCGTTATTACGAAAGATAACGTAACGATGCAGATCGATACGGTCGTATATTTCCAGATTACCGACCCGAAGCTGTACGCCTACGGTGTTCAGAACCCGATGATGGCAATCGAGAACCTGACCGCGACGACGCTTCGTAATATCATCGGTGACCTCGAGCTCGATGAGACGCTCACCTCGCGTGAGCTGATCAACGGCAAGATGCGTCAGTTGCTCGATGAGGCGACCGACCCTTGGGGCATCAAGGTCAACCGTGTCGAGCTCAAGAACATCATGCCGCCGGCTGCCATCCGTGACGCCATGGAGAAGCAGATGAAGGCAGAGCGTGAGCGCCGTGAGTCCATCCTGATCGCCGAGGGCGAGAAGAAGTCCACCATTCTGGTGGCCGAAGGTAAGAAGCAGTCCGCAATCCTCGAGGCCGAGGCTGAGAAGGCTGCCGCAATCCTTCGCGCAGAGGCGAAGAAGGAGGCTACGATCCGCGAGGCAGAAGGTCAGGCGGAAGCAATCCTTCGTGTGCAGCAGGCGAACGCGGACGGTCTGAAGTTCCTCAACGAGGCGGCTCCTACCGATTCGGTACTGCGCCTTAAGAGCCTGGAGGCATTTGCCAAGGCGGCGGACGGCAAGTCCACGAAGATCATCATTCCTTCCGAGATTCAGGGCCTTGCGGGCCTTGCAACCGGTGTTGTGGAAGCAGCCGGTATCAAGAACAATGCTTCCGACGGTTCCGCGGAGTAATCCGGGAACACACGCAAACATTTATGTGAAGTTTTTTCCAAAGGAAACCGCAAGTGATTGCGGGAGATAAAAGTATACATGAGAAAAGCACCGACTGCCTTGCGCGGCCGGTGCTTTTTGGTTGTTTCGATTCGGAAAATGCTTACGCACAATTGTGCAAAGCCTGAGCAGTCCTACAGGTTGGTCTCCTTGTACTTCTGCTCGCAGTAGACGCAGCGGTAAATGCGCTTCTCGGGATTGGTGAGGCGGAAGCGGTGCGGCAGCTCCTGCTCGATCGAGGTGATGCAGCGCGGGTTCTTGCAGCGCAGAATGTTCGTAACCTCCTCGGGAAGACGCACGCGGCGCTTCTCGACGATGACGTCGTTTTCGATGATGTTTAAGGTGATGTCCGGGTCCAGCACGGCCAGCGCGTCGAGGTCGGGCAGGATCGGACCTTCTATCTTGATGATGTCCTTGCGGCCCATTTTGTTGGAAGTCGCATTTTTGATGATGGCGACGCAGCAGTCCAGCTTGCCAAGCTCGAGATACTCGTAGATCTGCATGCCCTGGCCGGCTTTGATGTGGTCGATGACGACGCCCTGGTGAAGTCCGCCGATGTTTAACATGAATTTGTCCTCCTTATGCCTGTGGTATGCGGTCCTTGAGACCTAACATGAGGATGATGAGCGCCATTCGCGCGTATACGCCGAAGCCCGCCTGGCGGAAGTATGCGGCGCGGGGGTCTGCGTCGACCTCCACGGAGATCTCGTTCACGCGGGGAAGGGGGTGAAGCACGAACATATCGCTTCTGGCCAGCTTCATTTTCTCCGGAGTGAGAATGAAGGAGTTCTTCAGGCGGATGTAATCCTCCTCGTTGAAGAAGCGCTCGCGCTGTACGCGGGTCATGTACAGAATGTCAAGCTCCGGCATCACCTCGTCGAGCGAGCGAACCTCCTTGTAGGGGATGTTCTTCGCGTCGAGCACCTCGTCCTTTAAGTAGGCGGGGATGCACAGTTCCTCGGGGCTGATCAGGACGAAGCGGATGTTCGGATAGCGAACCATTGCGTTGATCAGGGAGTGGACGGTGCGGCCGAATTTTAAGTCGCCGCAGAGACCGATCGTTAAGTTGTCGAGGCGTCCCTTTAACTCGAGGATCGTCAGCAGGTCGGTCAGCGTCTGCGTCGGGTGGTTGTGGCCGCCGTCGCCCGCGTTGATCACCGGAATGCGCGCGTGCTTGGAGGCAACGTAGGGCGCACCCTCCTTCGGGTGGCGCATCGCACAGATGTCCGCGTAGTAGGAGATGATCTGGATGGTGTCGGAGACGCTTTCGCCTTTGGCTGCGGAGCTCGAGTCCGCGCTCTGGAAGCCGAGGACGGAGCCGCCCAGGTTGAGCATCGCGGCCTCAAAGCTTAAGCGAGTTCTCGTGCTCGGTTCGTAGAAGCACGTCGCAAGCTTCTTGCCGTCGCACACATGGCGGTAGCGTTCCGGGTCCTTCATGATGTCCTGCGCAAGCGAGAGAAGCTCGGAGAGTTCCTCGGGCGTCAGGTCCATCGGGCTGATGAGATGTTTCATACATGTCCTTTCCGGTCCGTCGGACCAAAAGAGTTGCGGGCGGAAAATCCCCACCCATGGAAAAGCCTTACGGGTTAGTCCGTAAGGCCGAAATCGAAGTATCGATTGCAATTGTTATAAGAAATATCGGCAACAAGACCGCCGAGCGTCGTGAGATCACAGGGGTATTCGCCGTTGGTGACCCATGTGCCGATCAAATTGCACAGGATGCGACGGAAATACTCGTGGCGTGTGTAGGAGAGGAAACTGCGGGAATCGGTGAGCATACCGACAAAATTCCCGAGGACGCCCAAGTTCGCGAGGGACGTCAATTGTTCCTCCATACCCTTCTTGTTATCGTTAAACCACCATGCGGAACCCTGCTGGATCTTGCCCGCACACGACGAATCCTGAAAGCAGCCGATGATCGTGCCGATGGCGGCGTTGTCGATCGGATTGAGTGAATAGAGGATCGTCTTGGGGAGCGAGTCTTTTACGCAGAGCGAGTTGAGGAAATCCGCAAGCTCCGCGCACGGGGTGTAATCGTCGATGCAGTCGCAGCCGTTGTTGGCGCCGGACTGACGGAACAACTTTGTGTTGTTGTCTCTCTTGACACCGTAGTGAAGCTGCATCACCCAGCCTGCCTTCGCGTACTCGGCCGCGAGGAAGGACAGAAGGTTCGTCTTAAACTGAAGCTGTTCGTAGAGGTCGACACCGTCGGACTGCAGGGCTTTTCGGAAGATGACCTCGGCCTGCTCGTCGGAGCACGGCGCGTAGCACACATAGGCCATGCCATGGTCGGAGAGCTTGCATCCGTTTTCCGCGAAAAATGCAATCCTCTCACGAAGTGCGTCCTTTAAATCGGAATAAAGCTCGATCGTTCTTCCGCATGCGCGGGAGAGATCGCCCTTGATGTATGCGGCAAAATCCGGCTTCTCAATCGCGAGGGCGCGGTCCGGACGGAACGCCGGAAGAACCTTCACCTTGAAGGTCGAGTCCATCGCAATCAAACGATGCCAGCGGAGATCGTCCGCGGGATCGTCGGTCGTGCACAGAAGCTTGACATTGGAGCGCTTTAAGATGCCGCGCGCGGTCATGGAAGGATCGGCCAGCGTGGCGTTGCACAGATCGTAGATGCGGCGTGCGCTCTCTTTTGTGAGAGGCTCGGTGACGCCGAAGTAGCGCTGAAGTTCAAGGTGACTCCAGTGGTACAGCGGATTGCCGATGGCACGCGTGAGGGTGGAAGCGAATGCTTCGAATTTTTCGAACGGATCGCCGTTGCCGGTGATCAGCTCCTCGGGAACGCCGTTGGAGCGCATCGCACGCCACTTGTAGTGGTCGGCGCCAAGCCACAGATCCGTAATCGAAGAAAAAGACACGTCCCGTGCAATCTCCTCGGCGGGAATGTGACAGTGGTAGTCGATGATCGGCATCGATGATGCATATTGATGATACAAAACCCTGGCGGTCTCGTTCGTCAACAGGAAATTGTCATCCATGAAAACCATGTCAAATCCTCCGGAGGTTTCTCGCGTACCCGCGGGTCCGCGATGCTCGGTCGTGTTCTACGGAAATATACCACAAAAGAAACAAGGATGTCAAGAATTTTACGCCTCATTTTCAGGAAAAAAGAACACAAAAAACACAACGTATGGGTGGAATCTCAAAAACGAACACAAAATACTGAAAAACGGTTGAACGAAGGCGGTAACTGTGTTATAGTATTGACGGTGTTTCTTCGGGTGTGTAAGTGTATTTTCGCGCGTGCGCACGCGAAGCGACAACGGATGGAATACGCGGAGGATCTTGTATGGCAAAGATCGTTACGCTCGGCGAGATCATGCTTCGGCTGTCGACGCCGGGCAATCAGAGATTTGTGCAGGCGGACAGTTTCGATGTCTGCTACGGCGGCGGTGAGGCGAACGTTGCGGTGTCGCTCGCGGGCTTCGGCCACGAGGCGTCGTATGTGACGAAACTGCCGGCCAATGAAATCGGCGACAGCGCATTGATGGCGCTTCGCAAGGAAGGTGTCGACTGCTCGCAGATTGTGCGCGGCGGAGAGCGCCTTGGTATCTACTATCTTGAGACAGGAGCCTCGGTTCGGCCTTCGAAGGTCATCTACGACCGTGCGCACAGCGCGATTGCGGAGGCGAAGCCGGAGGACTTTGATTTTGATGCGATTTTTGAGGGTGCGGACTGGTTCCATTTTACGGGGATCACGCCTGCGATCAGCGACGCGGCGACTGCGGTGACGAAGGCTGCGTTGATTGCCGCAAAGCGCCACGGCGTCACGGTTTCGTGCGACCTCAACTACCGCAAGAAGCTGTGGAGCAGCGAGAAGGCAAAGTCGGTCATGACCGATCTGATGCAATATGTCGACGTGTGCATCGGCAACGAGGAGGACGCGCAGAAGGTCCTCGGCTTCGTGCCGGGCAACACGGATGTTACCAAGGGTTCGCTGGAGCTTGCGGGCTACGAGGCGATGTTTAAGGAGATGAAGGCGAAGTTCGGCTTTACATATGTCGTGAGCTCGCTCCGCGAGAGCTTCTCCGCATCGGACAATGCGTGGTCGGCAGCGATCTTGAGTGACGACGGCTTCTATCACTCGAAGACGTACAAGCTTCACATTGTGGACCGCGTAGGCGGCGGCGATTCGTTCGCGGCCGGTCTGATCTGCGGCCTTGCGGACGGCAAGAGCGCTGCGGAGGTTTTGGAGTTCGCGGTTGCGGCAAGTGCATTAAAGCACACGATTCCCGGCGACTTCAACCATGTGTCGCGCGCGGAGGTCGAGGCGCTTGCGGGCGGCGACGGAAGCGGACGCGTGCAGAGGTAGCATTTTTCGGAAAATGAGACCTGCGGGCGGTCGAAAGCCCGTTTTGAATACGCGGACCGCAGGTCCGCAGGATTACAGGAGGAAGGGACAAAATGAAGATTTTGAATGTCAATGATGCTGCATTTGAAGCATACGGCAGAGTGGTAACGGGGTATGATACGAAGGAGCTTCTCGAGGTTTTGACGGCGACGACGCCGGCACCTGCGGATGCGGTTGTTTACGTTCCGTCCGATGCGAACCTGGAGGCAACTCCGGCGATGGCTGATTTTACGTATAACTGCTACGGCGGCATGCCGATCCAGATCGGATACTGCAACGGTACGAACACGAAGCTCAACTGCCTCGAGTACCATCGCGACAGCGAGATCGATATCGCGGCGACGGACTGCATTCTTCTCCTGGCAAAGCAGCAGGACTGCATGGGCAAGATGCTCGATACCTCGAAGGTTGAGGCGTTCTTCTGCCCGGCGGGAACCGGCGTAGAGCTCTATGCGACGACGCTTCATTACGCTCCCTGCAGCGCGAAGCTCGGTGCGCAGTTCCGCGTAGTTATCGTTCTTCCGAAGGGAACGAACCTTGACAAACCCGCCATCACCGTGAAGAATGACGACGATGCCCGCCTGTTCGCAGCGAACAAGTGGCTGATCGCGCATCCCGAGGCTTCCGAGGCGAAGCAGGGTGCGGTCATCGGTCTGACCGGTGTCAACATTGATATTGCCGGCGATATTGCGTAACTAAGAAAGCGTCCGGAACGCTCCGCGCGGAGTGTCCTGATATCGGAAAGAGGTAAACTTATGAAATGTCCGTATTGTGGTGCCGAGAACACGAGAGTTATCGACTCCCGTCCGGTGGAGGAGTCCAATTCCATCCGCCGCAGAAGACAGTGCGATGAGTGCGACAAGCGCTTTACCACCTATGAGAAGGTGGAGACCATTCCGTTGGTTGTCATCAAGAAGGGCAACGTGCGTCAGGCGTACGACCGCACGAAGATCGAGGGCGGCGTGTTTGCGTCCTGCCACAAGCGTCCGATCAGCGTGGAGCAGATCCGCAAGCTCGTGGACGAGGTGGAGACGGAGATCTTCTCCATGGAGGAGAAGGAGATTCCGAGCTACCGCATCGGCGAGCTGGTGATGGACAAGCTCAAGAAACTCGACGAGGTAGCGTACGTTCGCTTCGCATCCGTCTACCGCGAGTTCAAGGACGTGAACACCTTCATGGACGAGCTCAAGACGTTGCTCGATCACGAGGCGTAACGGTCATTTCGGCAGAGTATACAAAAATGAGGTTCCGGTTTCGTCGTAGTGACGAACCGCTTTCCGGAAAATGCATCTTTTGCGGCTTCCCGCGTCAAACGGGAGGCCGCTTTTTCTGTCATTTTGCGAATGGTTTTTCCCGCTCGGTTTCGATATGCTGTTTGGTACCAAACAAAGAGAGGAAAATGCGATGTTTTGTTCTTTGCAAAGTTTTTCGGTCACGGGAATCGAAGCGGCGGTCATCAAAGTCGAGGTGGACGTCGGCAACGGTCTTCCGTGCTTTGATATGGTCGGATACCTGTCGAGCGAGGTGAAGGAGGCACGAGAACGCGTGCGCGTGGCGCTCCGAAACTCGGGCTACCCTGTGCCCGCGAAGCGGATCACCGTAAATCTTTCACCGGCGGACGAGCGAAAGGGCGGAACCGGATACGACCTGGCGATTGCTTTGGGAATTCTCTGCAACCAGGGCTTTCTGCCGTGGGATGTCACCGAGGGTGCGGGAATCTTAGGGGAGCTCGGCCTCGACGGCACCGTGCGCGCCGTGCCGGGCGTTCTTCCGTGTGTGATCGCCGCAAAGAAGGCAGGATTTCACTCGGTCCTGCTTCCCGCGGAAAATGCGGAGGAAGGCGCGCTCGTCGAAGGCATCCGTGTGTACGGCGTGAGGACTCTTACAGAGGCGGTCGAGCATTTTACGGGGGTCGGCGGGACACTTGCGAAGCCCGTTCGGTTTCGCCCGGACGAGAGCACAGCGGAGGATTTTTGCGATATTCACGGGCAGTTTCTGGCTAAGCGAGCTGCGGAGATTGCCGCGGCGGGGATGCACAATCTTTTGTTGAGCGGACCGCCCGGAGCCGGCAAGACGATGCTTGCGAGGCGGATTCCGGGAATACTTCCGAAGCTTACGTTTGAGGAGAGTCTGGAGATCACGAAAGTGTACAGTGTGGCCGGACTGGTGCCTTCGGAGGGTGGGATGCTAAAAAAGCGCCCGTTCCGCGCGCCGCACCATACCGCGACGGTGACAGCGCTTGCGGGAGGCGGAAGGTCCCCGATGCCCGGGGAGATGTCGCTTGCCTCCGGCGGGGTGTTGTTTCTTGACGAGCTGCCCGAGTTTCCGAGGGCGAGCATCGAGATCTTGCGACAGCCTTTGGAGGAACGGTGTATTCAGGTCGCAAGACTCCAGGGGAGCGTGTTGTACCCCGCATCGTTTATGCTCGTCGCGGCGATGAATCCGTGCCCGTGCGGATATTATCCTGATAGGAATCGTTGTCGCTGCACGCCGGATCAGATCACACGGTACCGCTCGCGAATCAGCCGGCCGATCCTTGATCGAATCGACATTTCGGTGGTTGTGCACGGGTTGTCTCCGAAGGAGCTCACGGGCGGTTCCAACGGAGAGAAAAGCGCGGCGGTGCGAAAGCGTGTGGAGATTGCGAGGCGGCGTCAGGCGAAGCGGTATAAGGGCACTTCCTTCCGATATAATTCGGATGTGCCGGGAAGCCAGCTGTCGGAGTTCTTCGCGGTGACCGGGGAAGCGGAGCGCGTCGCGTCGGAGTACGCAGAGCGGACGAATTGTACGGCGCGCGGATATCATCGCATGTGGAAGGTGGCGCGCACGATCGCGGACCTGACGGACAGTGAGAAGGTTTTGCCGGAGCATATGGCGGAGGCGGCCGGCTTCCGCACGGAATGGAGGTGAGTGCGATGACGGAAGGAGAATACCGCATCTGGCTGTGCGCCGCGGTGACAGACCACGAGCAGCGCGTGAAACTATTAGAGAAGTTTGAAAGCCCGGAAGGGATCTTTTATGCCGGGGAGGAGCGCCTTGTAAATGAGGGAGGACTTACGAAGACGGAGAGCGGGCGGCTCGCGAAGACATGCACGGAGCGGTATGTGACGAGAATCCGGCGGGAGCTTGACCGGTTGGATGCGTGGTTTGTGTGGCATACGGAGGAGCATTTTCCGAAGTGCCTTCGGGAAATACCGGACCCGCCGCTTGGGATCTTTTATCAGGGGAAACTTCCGCCGCAGAGACAATGCTCGGTGGCGATCGTCGGCACCAGGCTGTCATCGCCGTACGGAGAGACGGTTGCGTACCGCTTCGGACGGATCCTCGGGGATTCGGGCGTCACGGTGGTGAGCGGCCTTGCGATGGGCATCGATGTGGCGTCGCACCGGGGCGCATTGGAGGGAGGCGGCATCACGGTTGCGGTATTAGGCTCCGGTATCGGAACGGCGTATCCTCTTGAGAACGTCGATACGTACCGCGAGATCACGAAGCAGGGGTGTGTGATCTCGGAGTACGGGCCGGGCGTGCCGGGGCTTAGGCATCATTTTCCGAACCGGAACCGGTTGATCGCGGGACTTTCGGATGCGGTGCTCGTCGTAGAGGCGAAACTTCGGAGCGGGACGATGATCACGGTGGACCGCGCGCTCGACCAGGGGAAGGCGGTGTTTGCGATTCCGGGGCGCATCACGGACGAGAACAGCGAGGGGTGTCACAAACTGATCAAACAGGGCGCACAGCTCGTCACGGACCCGGGGGAAATACTTGCGGTTTTGCGCGAACAACTCGGTGGTTTTGCATTGCAAACCGAGGATGACGGTCAACTTTGTCTGACATCATTTGAAAAAGAAAACGAAAAAAAGCTAAAATTGACTCTTGCAAGCGAAGAAAAAATGGTGTATGCTTCTCTGCGTTTGAGTCCGAAATCTTTCGACCAGCTGGTCTGGGAGAGCGGACTGACGCCTGCCGTGTTGCTTCGAACGCTGTATACGCTCGAGCAAAACGGACGAATCCGGCAGGCTGCGGACGGGATGTACCGGGCGGAGGAACCCGGCGTCGCGCTGCGCCTGTAAAGTGTCGTGCGGGATTACGCGCGGCCGGAAATGGAGAGAGAAATGAACAAGTATCTGGTCATTGTGGAGTCCCCCGCAAAGGCAAAAACCATCGCGAAGTTTTTAGGCAAGGATTATGCCGTGATTGCGTCGGGCGGACATGTCCGCGACCTTCCGAAGAGTTCTTTGGGCGTGGACACGGAGCATGACTTTGAACCGCATTACATTACCATCCGCGGCAAGGGTGACACACTTGCGGAGCTTCGCAAGAAGGCGAAGGCCGCCAAGCGCGTGTTCCTCGCAACCGACCCCGACCGTGAGGGAGAGGCGATTTCGTGGCACCTGATGGAGGTCCTTAAGCTCGACGAGAAGGACACCCGCCGTATCACCTTCAACGAGATTACGAAAAATGCTGTAAAGTCTTCCCTGGCGGGCGCTCGCAACATCAATATGGATCTTGTGGATGCACAGCAGGCGAGACGTGTTCTCGACCGTATGGTGGGATATGAGATCAGCCCGATTTTGTGGGCGAAGGTCAAGAGAGGCTTAAGCGCCGGCCGTGTGCAGTCGGTGACTTTGCGCATCATCAGCGACCGCGAGAACGAGATTGCGGCATTCGAGAGCCGCGAGTACTGGTCCATCGAGGGACGTTTCAACGACGGTGTCCACAAGGAGCCGATCGTTGCAGAGTATGTTTTGAAGGGCAAGAAGGAGCTGGCTTCGAAGGCCGAGGCGGACGCGATCATCGCCTCCGTGAACGGCTCGAAGTTCTCCGTGACCGAGACCAAGACCGGCGAGCGCAAGCAGAAGGCTCCGCTTCCGTATACGACGAGTACGCTGCAGCAGGATGCTTCCCGCAAGCTCAACTACAGCACCATCAAGACGATGCGCGTTGCGCAGCAGCTCTACGAGGGTGTTGAGATCAAAGGCCAGGGCAGCGTCGGTCTGATCACCTACCTCCGTACCGATTCGACGCGTATCAGCGACGAGGCGGCTGCGGCGGCAAGCACGTTCATCAAGGAACGCTACGGTGCGGATTTCCTCGGCGAGAGCCGCAAGGAGGATACGTCCGGCAAGAAGATTCAGGACGCGCATGAAGCGATTCGTCCTACCTATATTGAAATTACCCCGTCCGCGGTGAAGGACCAGCTGACGAACGAGCAGTACCGCCTGTACCAGCTGATCTGGAAGCGGTTCATCGCGAGCCGCATGGCCGACAGCGTGACGAATGTTACGACGCTCACCATCAGCGACGGTAAGCATGATTTTTCGGCGTCCGCTTCGAAGTGCGTTTTCGAAGGTTTCCGCAGTGTCTACACCGAGGCGACCGACGAGAAGGAGCAGGAGAAGAGCTGCCGCTATCTTCCGCAGAAGGGCCTTGTGTTCGCATCGCAGGAAGTGACGGGAGAGCAGCATTTTACGCAGCCTCCGGCACACTACACCGAGGCGAGCCTTGTCCGCACCATGGAGGAACTCGGCATCGGCCGTCCGAGTACGTACGCGCCGACGATCACGACACTTTTGACGCGCCATTATATCGCCAAGGATGGTCGGAATCTCTTTGTGACCGAGCTCGGCGAGGCTGTGAACGAGATGATGAAGAAGGCGTTCCCGAGCATCGTTGCGGTTGATTTCACCGCCAACATGGAGCTGTTGCTCGACGGTGTTGAGGACGGTACGGTCAACTGGAAGACGGTTGTCAGCAATTTCTATCCTGACCTTGTCTCGGCCGTGAAGAACGCGGAGAAGGACCTGACGACGGTGAAGATTGCGGACGAGACGACGGACCAGCCGTGCGAGATGTGCGGCCGCATGCTTGTCGTCAAATACGGCCCGCACGGCAAATTCCTTGCCTGCCCCGGTTTCCCGGAGTGCCGTTTCACGAAACCTTACGTCGAGAAGACCGGAATTCCGTGCCCGAAGTGCGGAAACGAGCTGTCGATCCGCCGTACGAAGCGCGGCAAGCGTTACTACGGCTGCTCGAACTACCCCGAGTGCGACTACATGTCGTGGCAGGCGCCGAAGGCCGGACAGCCTTCGGAAGAAAGTGAAGGTGTATGATGAGTGTCGTTTTGCTTGACAAGATCCGCAAACTGAACAATCTCCTTCATTCCGGCTCGAACGCGGAGAAGGTTGTGTTCTCCGATATCTGCAAGGTACTCGGCGAGATCCTCGAGGCAGACGTGTTTGTGTTAAGCAGACGCGGCAAAACGCTCGGCATCGCCCTTCGCGATGACATCGCCTACCTTCCGACGCTCATGTGCGAGGAGATCGGCTGTGTGATCGATCCCGCCCTTAACGAGCGTTTCTTAAACACGCTTTCCACGAAGGAA
This sequence comes from Lachnospiraceae bacterium, assembly GCA_017617395.1. GTDB lineage: Bacteria > Bacillota > Clostridia > Lachnospirales > Lachnospiraceae > ISDg. Next base: position 155,723 of record JAFZWG010000072.1, on the reverse strand, counting down.
AATGTGAGCCTTCCGATGCTCGGCTGTGAGGAGCCCGAAGCGGAAAGCATGGTTGGCTTCATCAACCCGATCAACATTGCCGGAGAGCGCCACGGTTCGCTGTTTTTGTACCGCAAGGACAAGATGTTCGGCATAGACGATATCATTTTGTGCGAGTACGCGACCACGGTTGTCGGTCTCGAGATCATGCGCTCCGTGAATGAAGAGTCTGCGGCGGAGGTTCGCAACCGTCAGGTTGTCCGTGCTGCATTTAACGCGATGTCGATGAGCGAGGTTGCCGCAGCGAGAGCGGTGGCGGACCGTTTAAAGGGCGTCGAGGGTGTCTTGATTGCCAGCAAGATTGCCGACGAGAGCAAGATTACGCGCTCCATCATCGTGAACGCGCTGCATAAACTCTCCAGCGGCGGTATTATCGAGGCGAGATCCTCGGGAATGAAGGGCACGTACGTGAAGGTCATCAACCCGTATTTCTTCGACATTCTCGAGTCGTTCGGAATGCCCGAAAAGGCCGACCAGTAAGCATTTTCAGAAGATTTTTACAGCAGGCCGCAGTCGAATTACCGATTGCGGCCTGATTTTTCAAAATTTCCGTAAAATTTGCTTGAATCCTTGCAAAAGCTGTGCTATACTGCCAAAGTCACTAAGCATGCGCTGCTGTCGGAAGGCCGGTTCCCCTTGCGGGTATGCCTTTTGGGCTGCGCAGATGAAACAAACCAATCGGAGGTATTATCATGAGTGTAATCTCAATGAAACAACTGCTGGAGGCCGGTGTACATTTCGGTCACCAGACGAGACGCTGGAACCCTAAGATGGCTCCGTACATCTACACCGAGAGAAACGGTATCTACATCATCGACCTTCAGAAGTCGGTAGGTAAGGTGGACGAGGCTTACGCAGCGGTTAAGAACATCATTGCCGAGGGCGGCAAGATCCTCTTCGTAGGAACGAAGAAGCAGGCTCAGGACTCGATCAAGAGCGAGGCAGAGCGCTGCGGTATGTACTATGTAAACGAGCGTTGGCTCGGCGGTATGCTCACCAACTTCAAGACGATCCGTTCCCGTATCGCTCGTCTGAAGGAGATCGAGAAGATGTCGACGGACGGCACGTTCGATGTACTTCCCAAGAAGGAAGTTATCGGCATCAAGAAGGAGTGGGAGAAGCTGGAGAAGAACCTCGGCGGTATCAAGGAGATGACGCAGGTTCCGGATGCCATCTTCGTAGTAGACCCCAAGAAGGAGCGCATCTGCGTTCAGGAGGCTCATTCTCTTCACATCCCGTTGATCGGTATCGCCGACACGAACTGCGATCCCGATGAGCTCGATTATGTCATCCCGGGCAACGACGACGCAATCCGCGCCGTAAAGTTGATCGTTGGCAAGATGGCAGACGCTGTCATCGAGGCAAATCAGGGCGAGGAGCTCGTTGACAACAGCGAGTCTGAGGCTGAGGAGACCACCGAGGCTGCAGAGGCTTAATTTCGAAATAACTTCAAAATTCAATTTCATACAGGGAATATCCCGGATAGGAGAATAAGACTATGGCTACGATTACTGCAAGCATGGTTAAGGATCTCCGTGAGTCGACCGGTGCCGGCATGATGGACTGCAAGAAGGCACTGACCGAGACTGACGGCGATATGGAGAAGGCGGTTGTATGGCTCCGTGAGAACGGTCTTGCCAAGGCTGCCAAGAAGGAGAGCAGAATTGCCGCTGAGGGTATCTGCGCTGCTTATGTTACCGCTGATAACAAGGTTGCTTCCGTTGTAGAGGTTAACTCGGAGACCGACTTTGTTGCTAAGAATGAGAAGTTCCAGGAGTTTGTTGCAAAGGTTGCGAAGCAGGCTGCCGAGACCGACGCTGCTTGCATCGACTGCTTCCTTGCTGAGCCCTGGTGCGAGGATTCCTCCATTTCGATCAAGGAGGCTCTGGCAAATCTTGTTGCCGTTATCGGTGAGAAGCTTTCCATCCGCCGCTTTGAGAAGATCGTCGCTGAGGACGGCTTTGTTGTAAGCTACATCCACAACGGCGGCAAGCTCGGCATCCTTGTTCAGATGAAGGGTGAGGCTACCGACGCTACGATCGAGTGCGCGAAGAATGTTGCAATGCAGGTTTGCGCTATGAAGCCCGCTTACGTTCGCAAGGAGGAGATCTCCGCTGATTTCATCGCTTCCGAGACCGAGATCATCACGAAGGAGGCTCTGAAGGAGAACGCCGAGAGCGCGAAGCCGAAGCCGGAGAACATCGTCATCGAGCGTATCGTTCCGGGTCGTCTTGACAAGGAGCTCAAGGAGATCTGCCTTGTTGACCAGATTTATGTCAAGGATCAGGAGAAGAAGGTTGCAGCTTACGTTGCAAGCGTTTCCAAGGATCTTGACATTGTGAAGTTCGTTCGTTTCGAGACCGGTGAGGGTATGGAGAAGCGCGAGGAGAACTTCGCAGAGGAAGTTGCAAAGCAGATGGGCAAGTAATTCCTACCGGTTTTGCACGAAAAGTCAAAAAAATGCTATTAACAGACAGGGCTTTCGCAGTTGCGGAAGCCTTGTTTTTTGCGTATTTGCGGAAAACAACACATGAGATTACGCGTTATTTGATTTTTGAGTTAGAAATCTAATGAGTTATCATATTTGATCATTGGTTGAATTTTTATGTTACTTTTTACATGCTTTTACTCGGAAAATACGGGGTTCTTTTGTCGGAAATTGCTATAAATCGTGTCGGAGTACAGAAAAAACCATGAAAAAATTGTGAATTTCCGCTTGCATCTGCAAAAATTGTGTGTTATGATGGCGTCGATGGCCGAGCGCAGAGTGACGTATCGGACCGGATGCCTTGATAATAATGTCAAGGTAAAAAAAGTGAAGGAGTGTTCATCTATGAAGAAAGCAGCAAAAGTACTCTCTCTGGTACTTGTCCTTGCAATGATCGTTTGCTGTTTCGCAGCTTGCGGCAAGGATGACAAGGCAGAGCAGGGCAAGGTCCTGAACATCTACTGCTGGAACGAGGAGTTCAAGCAGAGACTCGAGGAGCTCTATCCCGGTTACACCAAGGATTCGAGCGATTCGAACAAGGGCAAGATCGGCGACACGACGGTCGTTTGGAACATCACCCCGAACGAGGGTATGGCTTACCAGAACGCACTTGACGAGGCTCTTAAGAATCAGAAGGATGCCAAGGCAGACGACAAGGTTGACTTGTTCCTGATCGAGGCTGACTACGCACTGAAGTATGTTGAGCCCAGCGTTTCCATGAATCTTGCAGATCTTGGCATCAATGTTTCCAAGGATCTTGCAAATCAGTACAAGTATACGCAGGACATCGTTACCGATTCCAAGGGCAACCTTAAGGGTGCTTCCTGGCAGGGATGTCCCGCAGGTCTCATCTACAGAACTGACATCGCCGAGAGAGTTCTCGGATCTTCCGATGTTGCAACGGTTCAGGAGGCTGTAAAGGATTGGGCTTCGTTCGAAGCTACCGCAGCTAAGATGAAGGAAGCCGGCTACGCTATGGTAGCAGGTTTTGATGATTCCTACCGTGTATTCTCCAACAACGTTACGTCCGCTTGGGTTGACAAGGATAAGAACGTAATCGTTGACCAGAGAATTTGGGATTGGGTTGATCAGACGAAGAAGTTCACCGACAACGGTTACAACCTCAAGGATTCCCTTTGGGGTCAGGGACCTTGGAAGGATGGTTTCTTCCTTGACGGTACCACGTTCTGCTACTTTGGACCCGCTTGGTTCATCGATTTCTGCATGAACTGCACCGAGCCTAACTCCGTTGGTGAGGCAGGCAAGTGGCACATCACCGTTGGTCCGGAAGGTTTCTTCTGGGGCGGTACCTGGGTTTGCGCAGCAACCGGTACGGACAACAGCGAGCTTGTTAAGGACATCATCCTTAAGATGACGGCTGACACCGATACTCTTGTTAAGCTTGCTCAGAAGTTCTCCGACTTCGTAAACGACAAGCCGGCTATGGAGAAGCTTGCAGCTGACACCACGATCGGCAATGCTTACCTTGGCGGACAGAACCTTTACGGTGTTCTTGCAGAGGGCGCAAACAAGATCAGCATCAAGTACGCAAGTGCTTACGATCAGGGTTGCAACGAGAACTTCCAGTCTTGCATGAAGGAGTACTTCCTTGGCAATGCAACGTTCGAAGAGGCTCTCGAGGCCTTCAAGGTTAAGATCAAGGCAGCTTATCCGGATGTCAATGTTGACACGATCAAGCGCTAATTGATTCTTCCGAAGAAGCCTGTCTAATGACAGGGCATGAATCAGAGTTTTACCGGATGCCCCGCACGGGGCATCCGGTATTACAATGAAAATGTATTGAACGCTTCTCCAAGTCACTCGATATCAGAGTCCAATCCACGACGGAGAGATTGATATGAACGAAACCGTTAAGAAACATTCGAAACTGGGAAAGGATAAGTGGGGTTATATCTTTTTGATTCCCTTCTTTGTCGTATTCCTGGTTTTTTCTTTTTATCCGCTGATTCAGACGATCTATTTCAGCTTTTTTGACCATTATTTTTCGCAGACCGACTTTGACTACGTGAACAAGTTCGTCGGCCTGAAGAACTACAAGGCGCTTTTTTCCGCTGGAACCGCTCGCCTGTTCTTCAACACGATGATCCTTTGGGTCATGGGTTTCATCCCGCAGATACTGTTCTCGCTGTTGCTGGCTTCGTGGTTTGCGAACAACCGGCTCCGCATTCGTGCCGCAGGTTTCTTTAAGGCGGTCATCTACCTGCCGAACCTGATTATGGCAATTGCCTTCGGTATGATGTTCTTCACGATGTTTTCGCGCGGCGGCCCGGTTCACCAGATTTTTGAGTCGTTCGGTATGAGCAAGGACTACGACTTGTTCTTCCATATTGCGCCGACGCGTTCGTTGATCGCATTTATCAACTTCATCATGTGGTTCGGCAACACGACCATTCTGTTGATGGCCGGTATCATGGGAATCAACGAGTCGCTCTTTGAGGCGGCGGAAGTGGACGGCGCAAGCCAGTTCCAGGTGTTCCGTAAGATTACCCTGCCGATTTTGAAGCCGATCCTTGTCTACGTATTGATTACCTCCCTGATCGGCGGTATTCAGATGTATGACGTGCCCGAGGTTGTGACCAAGGGTTCCGGCATGCCGATGAACAAGGATATCTTCTCTACCAACGTTCCCGCTGCGGAGACCGTGATCATGCGTCTTGCTCAGTACATCAGCAAGAGTAAGAACTACGGTTCTGCCGGAGCACTGTCCGTAATGCTTTTGTTCATAACCGGTATCCTCAGTTTTGTGGTATACAAGTTTATGGCAAAGGACGAAGATTGAGCGGAGGTGCGGTATGAGTAAGAAAATTCAATCGGATCTGATTCCGAACGAAATGAATCAGACGGAAGCTGCTCCGGAGGAGACGTCGTTACAGGCGATCGCCGCGGAGGAGATGCTTCAGAAGAACTCAGGGAAGAGCCCGTACACCGTGAAGAAATCCATGGGAATGGGTACCATCCGCGTGATCGCGTACCTTGTGCTCACCGCGTTGAGCGTGTTGTGTCTCATCTGGTTCTACCTGTTGTTCATCAACGCGACCCGTTCGCATTCACAGATCACCACAGGCGTTTCGTTTGTGCCCGGAGATCAGCTTTTAAACAACCTTAAAAAACTGCAGAACAGTACGCTTGACTTCTTCAGAGGCACCCTGAACAGTGCGATCATTGCATTTTCCAGCGCCATTCTGAACGTTTACTTCTCGATGATGACCGCGTATGCGATCCATGCGTACCGGTTTAAGGGAAGAAAAGCGGTTCACGTATTTATTCTTGCGATCATGATGATCCCTACGCAGGTTACGTCGCTCGGTTTCTATCGCCTGGTTGTCGATACGCTGAAGATGAAGGACAGCTTCATCCCGCTGATCGTTCCGTCGATCGCTGCGCCCGTCACGTATTTCTACATCGTGCAGTACATGAAGAGCAACCTTCCGATGTCCCTGATCGAGGCCGCGAGAATCGACGGCTGCTTTGAGGTCAGCATCTTAAACCGCATCGTGCTTCCGCTGATGAAGCCTGCGTTGGCGGTACAGTTGATCTTTGCATTTGTCGCAAGCTGGAACAACTACTATATGCCTGCCATGATCCTCTCGAGCAGCAAGAAGCGTACGCTCCCGATTTTGATCTACACGCTGCGTGCGGCGACGGAGAAGGATAAGGACCTCGGTTTCCAGTATGTCGCGATGGCGTTGTCGGTTCTGCCGGTTATCGTCGTGTATATCTTCTTTGCGAAGAATATCGTTGGCGGCGTGTCCGTCGGCGGTGTGAAGGAGTAGAAAGAAATAAAATCGTCGTAAAATGTGACGTTCTCTTAGGGCCCCGGTGCTTCTGCCGGGGCCTTTTGATTTTGTGCTTATGCACTTTCGTTTTGGTGTTGATTTGACATGGCCGGTATGGTAAAATAGGGTGCGGAGCGAGTGGACGCTTTCCCTCGCCCAGGGAGGTTACTTTGAGCACTTACGCAAGAATTTTGTTGAAATTGAGCGGGGAAGCCCTCGCCGGCGAGAAGAAGACCGGCTTCGACGAGGCGACCTGCATGGAGGTTGCGAAGCAGATTAAGACGCTTGTTGACGGCGGCACGCAGGTGGCGATCGTCATCGGCGGAGGCAATTTCTGGCGCGGCAGAAGCAGCGAGACGATCGACCGTACGAAGGCGGACTCCATCGGCATGCTGGCCACGGTCATGAATTGCATTTATATGTCGGAGATCTGCCGCTGCTGCGGGCTGGAGACGGACATCTACACGCCGTTCGCCTGCGGTACGGTGAGCGAGTTGTTCTCCAAGGATAAGGCCGTAGCGGCGATGAAGGCGGGTCATGTGATCTTCCTTGCGGGCGGCACGGGACATCCTTATTTTTCGACGGACACGGCAACGTCGCTGCGTGCGGTGCAGCTTGACTGCGACGCGATCGTGATGGCACGCGCGGTGGACGGTGTGTACACCGGAGACCCGAAGACCGATCCGACGGCTGTGAAGTACACGACCGTCACGTATCAGGAGCTTCTGGACCGCAAGCTGAAGGTTCTGGATCTCACGGCGACGGTAATGTGCATGGAGAATAACATTCCCACGCTGGTGTTCTCTCTTAACGAGGAGAACAGCATCGTGACGAACGTTAACGGAACCAACACGGGAACCGTGGTTACGGTATAAACGACATTTCGTTTTTTTTGTAAGAGTATAGAGTTTACAGGAGGTAGCAAAATGAATGAGGTTTTGAAGCCGTTTGAGGAGTCGATGAACAAGACGATTGACTTTTTGAAGGAGGAGTACGCGAACATCCGCGCAGGCCGTGCCAACCCGCATCTTCTCGATAAGATCCGTGTTGATTACTACGGCACGCAGACGAATCTGCAGGGTGTTGCGAACGTTTCCGTTCCCGAGGCACGTGTCATTATGATCCAGCCCTGGGAGTCGAAGATGATCAAGGAGATCGAGAAGGCGATTCTTGCGTCCGATATCGGTATCACGCCGAGCAACGACGGCAAGGTTGTTCGCCTTACGTTCCCGGAGCTCACCGAGGACCGTCGTAAGGAGCTTGCGAAGGATGTGAAGAAGAAGGGCGAGGCAGCGAAGGTTGCCATCCGCAACATCCGCCGCGATGCGAACGACGCCATCAAGAAGGCCGGCAAGGAGATTTCCGAGGACGAGACCAAGAAGATGGAGACCGATGCTCAGAAGATGACCGACAAGTTCATCGAGCTGATCGACAAGACCGTTGATGACAAGACCAAGGAGATCATGACGGTTTAAGATTCAATACAGTATGAGAATCGTTTCGGACTGACTGCAAAAGGGCGTCACAGACGCCCTTTTCGTATGACATGCGAAGAACGGGAAGGATGGAAGATGAGTAAGACGACGGACATCTCGGAAAAACCGGTGCCGCGCCACGTTGCCATTATCATGGACGGAAACGGACGCTGGGCGAAAAAGCGCCTGCTGCCGCGCAATGCGGGGCATGCTGCGGGCAGCCGCACCGCGGAGCAGATCTGCGAGGATGCGTTTAACCTGGGAATCGAATATCTTACCGTCTATGCATTTTCCACGGAAAACTGGGCTCGGCCGAAGGACGAGGTCGACGCTTTGATGAAGCTTCTTCGCAAATACATGAAGGACAGTATCGCCAGAAGCAGCAAGAACAATATGCGTGTTCGTGTGATCGGCGATATTTCCGCGTTGGATGAGGACCTGCAGGAGAGCATTCGGAAGCTGGAGGAGGTTTCTGCGGTCAATACGGGTTTACAGTTCCAGGTTGCTATTAACTATGGTGGGAGAGATGAGATTCTGCGTGCGGCGCGCGCATTTGCCGCGGATTGCGAGGCAGGGAAAAAGAAGGCTTCGGATCTGACGGAGGAGATTTTCTACTCTTATTTTGACACGGCCGGGATTCCGTATCCGGACCTGATGATCCGGACGAGCGGAGAGATGCGCACGTCGAATTTTCTGCCGTGGCAGTTGGCTTATACCGAGTTCTATTTTACGGATGTGTTGTGGCCGGATTTCAATAAAAAAGAGCTGCAGAAGGCGATCGAGTACTATCAGGGACGCGATCGCAGATTCGGCGGCGTGAAGTGATTTGGAGGACTGTGAATGTTTAAGAAACGATTGCTCAGCGGGATTATTCTCGTGCTGGTCGCCTTCGGTGCCATCTGCTTCGGCGGCTACGTTCTCTGGGGCGTGCTGTTGGCGATTTCGCTGATCGGTATGTTCGAGTTCAACCGCGTCTTTAAGGCACCGTGGAAGGCGCCGACGCTGATTTGCTATGCGGCGGCGGTCGGATACTATGTGCTGATGGTGCTCGGTTACGAGAATGCGATCCGTCCTTGCGTGATGTGCCTTGTTTTATTGTTGCTCGTCACGTTCGTGATCGGCTATCCGAGATTTCAGTTTACCGAGGTGATGGCTGCATTTTTCAGCGTGTTCTACGTAGCGATCATGCTGTGCTGCATTTTCCGCATCCGCGAGCTTGAGAGCGGTGCGTTCCTGGTATGGCTTGTGTTCCTGGGTGCCTGGGGTTCGGACACGTGCGCGTACTGCGTCGGCGTGTTGATCGGAAAGCACAAGGCATTTCCTGTGTTAAGCCCTAAGAAGTCCGTGGAAGGTTGTGTCGGCGGTGTGCTCGGTGCTGCGCTTCTCGGGTTTGTGTTTGCATTGATTTTCAAGGATAAGCTGACGGCCGTCGGCAGTCCGTTGGTTGCGCTTCCGATCATCTGCGCATGTGCTTCGGTGCTCTCGCAGTTCGGCGATCTCGCCGCTTCGGGAATCAAGCGCCAGCATGAGATCAAGGACTACGGCACGCTCATCCCCGGTCACGGCGGTATTCTCGACCGGTTCGACAGCGTGATCGTCACGGCGCCGGCGGTGTACCTTTTGCTGGTGACATTTTTCGTGTGATGACCGGCGTCCGTTTGTAGGACGGTCGGGAAAGGATTCGCCAAATGAAGCTTCTTTCCGTTTTGGGATCCACGGGATCGATCGGAGTTCAGACGCTTGAACTCGTAAGAAGATTTCCCGAATCTCTGAAGGTGACGGCTTTGGCCGCACGCACAAGTGTTGATTTGCTGATTCAACAGACCCGGGAATTCCGTCCGGGTCTTGTGTGCATCTATGACGAGACATTGGTTCCCGTGCTGCGCGAGGGCCTTTCGGATATGACCGAAGTCCGTATCGTAAGCGGCATGGACGGTCTTTTGGAGTGCGCGGCATGCGAGGAGGCGACGATGACGGTTGTCGCCCTGGTCGGCATGATCGGCGTACGGCCTACGATCGCAGCAATCGAGGCGGGCAAGGATATCGCGCTTGCGAACAAGGAGACGCTCGTCACGGCGGGACATATTATCCTCAAGCTTTTGAAGGAACACGGCGTTTCTTTGTATCCGATCGACAGCGAGCATTCGGCGATTTTTCAATCGCTTCAGACGCTGCCCGGGGAGCGCGCGGCGTTCTTCGGCGGGAGCTCTTATGTAAAGCGCATTTTGTTGACAGCCTCGGGCGGACCGTTCCGCGGCCGCACGAAGGAGGAGATGCGCTCCTTTACGGCGGAGGATGCGCTGAAGCACCCGAATTGGTCGATGGGCAAGAAGATTACAATCGACTCTGCGACAATGGTCAACAAGGGCCTTGAGATGATGGAGGCGCGCTGGCTGTTCGGGCTTGCTCCGTCGCAGATCCAGGTTGTCATCCACCCGCAGAGCGTGCTGCATTCGGCAGTGGAGTTCGTTGACGGAGCGGTGATCGGGCAGATGGGAACGCCGGATATGCGGCTTCCGATTGAGTATGCGATTTTGTATCCGGAGCGCGCGCCGCAGATTGCGTCGCAGCTTGATCTGTTTGCGGTTCGGAAGCTTACGTTCCTGCCGCCGGATACGGAGAATTTTCCGGCGCTTGCGCTTGCAAAAGAGGTGCTCGAGCGCGACTGTGCCTACGGGCAGTTTACGGGAAGCACGCTTCCCGTTGTATATAATGCGGCAAATGAATGGGCTGTCGCCCGTTTCCTTGCCGGCAAATGTGCCTTCACCGACATTGCGGAGGATATTGCCGCTGCGCTTTCGGCGCACGAGGTGAAGGTTGCGCCGGATCTTTCGGAGGTGCTTGCGGCGGAGAGCTGGACGGTCGCTTTTTTACGGAAGCGGCATGAGGATTGTTTGGGAGGAGAGTAACGAATGGAACCGAAGAAGACGGAACGGAATACGATTCTCGGCGCAGTGGTGATGATTGCTGTGATTGTCGCTTTGGTGGCAACCGGGCGATTGAACATTTTGCTGTCGATTCTGATGATCGGCGTGGTGATCTGTTTCCATGAGTTCGGACATTTTTTGATCGCGCGCATCAACGGCGTGACCGTGAAGGAATTTTCCATCGGTTTCGGACCGCGGTTGTTCAGCAAGGTGATCCGCGGGACAAAATGGTCCGTAAAATTGTTGCCCTTCGGCGGCTCGTGCTTAATGCTCGGCGACGATGAGGCAATCACCGAGGACCCGGATCAGTTGTTAAAGCCGTCCCCGAAGGAAGTGACAGACAAGATTGCTGCGAAGGACGATGCGGAAGAAGCAGGTGAAGCGGCCATTACTTCGACGGCGCAGACGGAGAAGGCTGACGCTTCGGAACTCCACGAGGAGGAAGCGGAGGGAACTTTCAGAAGCAAGAACGTATGGCAGCGAATCGGTATCATTTTCGCCGGTCCGTTCTTTAACTTTGTATTGGCGTTTCTCTTTGCATGCATCATCATCGGCTCCATTGGCTATGACCCGGCGTACGTGACGTCGGTCACCGAGGACGTTGCGGCCGCGACCGGTCTGCAGGCAGGCGACAAGATTCTGGAGTATGAGGACCACACGATCCGCATCGGGCGTGATCTTTCGCTGTACGAAAGCCTTGACGGCGTTCCCGAGAAGATCACGATCAAATACGAGCGCGACGGAAAGACTTACGAGGGCACGTACGTGACGAAGTTGAACCGCCGCTACATGTTCGGCATCACATACACGCTCAACCAGCAGGGCGGACATCTGCCGATGACCCTCAGTGAGGTGAGCGGCCCAGCGGCGCAGGCCGGCTTGAAGGCGGGCGATGTCATCACGCAGATCAACGGGGTTGCAATCGCGACACCGGAGGATTTTCAGACGTACATCAACGAGAATCCGCTGACGGGGCAGACGATTTCTCTGGTGATCGACCGGAACGGAATGACGTTGATTAAGAATGTCACACCGGTCCTGAACGAGACACGTGACCTGGGATTCGGGTATAATATCAATTACCGCGAGAAGGTCGGCGCATTCGGCGTCGTCAAATACGGCGTCAACGAGGTCGGCTACTGGATCAAGGCGACCGTGAAGAGCCTGAAGTTCCTCATTCAGGGCAAGGCGAAGCGCCAGGATGTCGGCGGTGCGGTACGTGTTGTGAGCGAGATGAGCAACGTTGTCGATGAGAGCTATCACTCGGACGGTGTATTTTACGCATTTTTGAATCTTTTGAACTGGGCGATTCTTCTTAGCGCCAACCTCGGCGTGATGAACCTTCTGCCGATTCCCGCGCTGGACGGCGGGCGGCTGTTGTTTCTGTTCATCGAGGCGGTTCGCGGAAAGCCTGTCAACCCGAAGGTCGAGGGCTATGTTACGCTCGTCGGCTTCGTGTTGTTGATTCTTTTGATGATTGTCATTTTGTTTAACGACATTTCGAACGTGTTCGGAATGTTGTTGCCGATATAACCGGAGGAAATCCATGAAGACGAGAGTGATCAAAATCGGCGACCGCGTCATCGGCGGAGGCAATCCGATCCTGATTCAGTCGATGTGCAACACAAAGACCGAGGATGTTGCGGCTACGGTTGCGCAGATCAGGCGGCTTGAGGAGCTCGGATGCGATATCATCCGCGTTGCGGTTCCGACTATGGAGGCCGCGCAGGCGGTTCGCGAGATCAAGCGACAGATTGGCATCCCGCTCGTGTGCGACATTCATTTTGATTATCGTCTTGCCATTGCGTCCATCGAGTCCGGGGCGGACAAGATCCGCATCAACCCCGGCAACATCGGCGATGCGTCGCGCGTCGCGGCTGTTGTCGCAGCAGCGAAAAATGCAGGAATTCCCATCCGCGTGGGTGTGAACAGCGGTTCGCTGGAGAAGGACCTGATCGCCAAATACGGCGGTGTGACGGCCGAGGGACTCGTCGAGAGTGCGCTTATGAAGGTGCGGGAGCTTGAGAAGCTTTCGTTTGAGAATATCGTGATCAGCATCAAGTCCTCGGACGTGCGGTTGTGCGTCGAGGCGCATGAGCGGATCGCGGAGCAGACCGATTACCCGCTGCACGTGGGAATCATCGAGGCCGGCACGGTCTGGGCCGGAAATATCAAGTCCGCAATCGGTCTTGGAATACTTCTGAACGAGGGAATCGGCGATACGATCCGCGTGTCGCTGACCGGAAGCCCCGAGGAGGAAGTGCGCTCCGCAAAGCGTATCTTAAAGACGCTCGGACTTCGCAAGGGAGGCGTTGAGCTTGTGTCGTGCCCGACGTGCGGACGCACGAAGATCGATCTGATCGGGCTTGCTGAGGCCGCAGAGCGGATGGTGCAGAAGTACGATGATCTGGACATCAAGGTTGCCGTCATGGGATGTGTTGTGAACGGCCCCGGAGAGGCCAGAGAGGCGGACCTCGGAATCGCCGGCGGCGACGGGGAAGGACTTCTCTTTAAAAAGGGCGAGATCCTTCGAAAAATGCCCGAGTCCGAGCTTTTGCCTGCCCTCGAGGCGGAGATCGTAAAGCTTCGGAACGAGCGCGCCGCGGAGTGATGACTCATTTTTCGCGGGGTTAGGGATAGCAAACGGAGAAAATTCGGATGAATCTGTTTGAGGCATTTGAGGAATTAAAGCCCGATGCGAGGATTGTCTCGCAGGTTCGGGATCTGGAAATAGAACGGCTGACGGCGAGCGGTTCGGACACGGTGACGGTCCATGCGAGGAGCATGGAGATGATCCCGTACGAGGCGCTTCATCGGCTTGCCGGATGTATCGAAGAACAATACTTTGCAGACTCGGGTCGCCATGTGCGCATTCGGGTCCGTTTTGCATGCATCGAAGAGGGCGATCATGACGATGCGCTGCGGCTTTTGCTCGGGCTTTTGCGCGAGCAGTTCGGCGAGGAGTATCTGCAGACGTACCGGTTGATCATGGACGAGGCGGAGATTTCGGAGGCGGACGGTCGCATCACGTTCACGCTTCCGAACAACGGAATTTACCGCACCATGCAGGATGATTTCCTTGCAGCCGTCACTTCGCGGATCCGCTTCTGGACGGAGCGTTTCACGTCGGCGGGGATGAATTACTCGGAGGCAGAGGACCTTTCGGAGTCGTACGCGCACGAGCGCGTGTATACTGCCGACGAGCATATCGCGAGAGTTCTGCACAACCGCCAGGCCGAGCCCGGGCGGACGAGGGAGCGCAAGCCCGCGGACCTTGTCAAGAGAGAGCCGAAGCCGGTTCCGGAGGAGCCCGCGGAGAAGACGTTCCGAAAGAAAAAGATACCGGCCGATCCGAATCTGATCTACGGCCGGCCGTTTGAATTTGCCGAAACGACGCCGGTTGCAGATGTCACGTATCCGTTCCAGACCGTGACGATCCACGGCCAGATCTTTGCGGTTGACAGCCGCGAGATCGTGCCGCGCCAGGAGGCGGAGAATCCTGCGAAGAAGCAGGCGACGAAGACGTTGATTACCTTCAATATTACGGACTTCGAGGACTCGATTGCGGTCAAGATGTACATTGCGACCGAGCTCGCGACGGAGCTGTTGCCGCAGCTTAAGAACGGCTCGTTTATCTGCCTTCACGGCGAGACCGAGGACGACAAATACACCCGCGAGCTGACTGTCAGCCGCGTGCACGGCATCCGCAAGGCGGACGACTTCCGCTTAAAGCGCCGCGACACCGCGCCGGTCAAGCGAGTGGAGTTCCATTGCCATACACAGATGAGCGATATGGACGCGGTTGTCGACACGGCAACCATCGTCAAGCGCGCCTTCGAGTGGGGACATCCCGCGATTGCGATCACGGACCACGGCGTCGTGCAGTCATTTGTCGACGCGGCGCACGCGATCGACCCGTCGAAGTTCGGCGATGACGAGGAGAAGAAGGCGGCATACAAAAAGTTTAAGATCATCTACGGCATGGAGGGATACATCATCGACGACGAGGGTGTGACGAAGCCCGACGGAACGCCGTACGACTGCGTGCTCGACAAGGAAGAAGTGCGGAAAATGCACAGCTACCACATCATTTTGCTCTGCAAAAACGATGTTGGCCGAAACAATCTGTACCGCCTTGTATCGCGCTCGCACATCGATTATTTCTACCGCGTGCCGAAGATCCCGAAGAGCCTTCTTCGCAAGTACCGCGAGGGTTTGATCATCGGTTCGGCCTGCGAGGCGGGAGAGTTGTTCCGTGCAATCCTCGCGAACAAGCCCGAGGAGGAGATCAAGCGGATCAGCGATTTTTACGACTATTACGAGATTCAGCCTCTTGGCAACAACCAGTATATGATCGACGACGAGTCGATCCCGCAGGTGACCGGCTGGGATGATCTGGCGGCGCTTAACAAGCGCATCGTTGACCTTGCGGATACGCACGGGAAGATGTGCGTTGCGACGTGCGACGTGCATTTTCTGAATCCCGAGGATGAGATTTACCGCCGCATCATCATGAAGGGCAAGGGCTTTGCGGATGCCGACCGCCAGCCGCCGCTTTACTACCGCACGACCGAAGAGATGCTCTCGGAGTTTACGTATCTTCCCGAGAAGAAGGCGTACGAGGTCGTTGTGGAGAACCCGAACCGGATCAACCGGATGATCGAGAAGATCAATCCGGTGCGCCCCGACAAATGCCCGCCCGTCATCGAGAATTCCGATGCCGAGCTTCGCAGCATCTGCTACGATACCGCTCACAAGTGGTACGGCGAGAATCTTCCTGAGATTGTTTCCGCGAGACTCGAGAAGGAGCTTAACTCCATCATTAACAACGGTTTCGCGGTTATGTATATCATCGCGCAAAGACTCGTGAAGCATTCGAACGACGACGGTTATCTCGTCGGTTCCCGAGGCAGTGTCGGCTCGTCCTTCGTGGCGACGATGGCCGGAATCACCGAGGTAAATCCGCTGCCGGCGCACTATTTCTGCAAGTCCTGCCACTACTCGGATTTCGACTCGGACGAGGTGAAGGCGTACGCCTTAAAGTCCGGATTTGACCTTCCGGCAAAGACATGTCCGGTGTGCGGCAAGCCGCTCACGAGAGACGGTCAGAACATTCCGTTCGAGACGTTCCTTGGCTTCTACGGAGACAAAGAGCCGGATATCGATTTGAATTTTTCGAGTGAGTATCAGAGCAAAGCGCACGCGTACACCGAGGTGTTGTTCGGCAAGGGGCACACGTTCCGCGCCGGTACCGTCGGTACGCTGGCGGACAAGACCGCGTTCGGCTTCATCAAGAAGTACTACGAGGAGCACGGGATCACGAAGCGGACGGCAGAGATCGACCGCATCGTGCAGGGCTGCGTCGGCGTTCGGCGCACGACCGGGCAGCACCCCGGCGGAATCATCGTTCTGCCGCACGGCGAGGAGATCGATACGTTCACGCCCGTGCAGCATCCGGCGAACGATATGACGACGGACACGATCACGACGCACTTTGATTACCATAAGATTGACCACAACCTCTTAAAACTCGACATCCTCGGACACGAAGATCCGACGATGATCCGAATGCTGGAGGACCTCTCGGGAATCGACGTCAAGACGCTCCCGATGGACGACCCGAAGGTGTTGTCATTAATGTACAGCACCGAGGCTCTGGGCATCACGCCCGAGCAGATCGACGGCTGCGAGACCGGAAGTCTCGGATTGCCGGAGCTCGGCACCAACTTCGTTATCAAGATGCTTATGGAGACGAAGCCGCAGAGCTTCTCGGACATGATCCGAATCTCGGGACTGTCGCACGGAACCGACGTGTGGACGAACAATACGCAGGACCTCATTCACGACGGAAAATGCACCCTGTCGACAGCCATCTGTACGCGAGACGATATCATGACCTTCCTGATCGCGATGGGGCTTCCGAACAAGGACGCGTTCAGCATCATGGAGAAGGTCCGCAAGGGCAAGGGCCTGACGCCCGAGTGGGAACAGGAGATGAAGGACCACGGAATCCCCGACTGGTACATCTGGTCCTGCAAACAGATCAAATACATGTTCCCGAAGGCGCATGCGTGTGCGTACGTCATGATGGCCTTCCGTGTGGCATACTTTAAGCTGTACATGCCGCTCTTGTACTATGCGGCATACTTTACGATCCGCGCAAACAACTTCGATTACTCGATCATGGCGAAGGGCAAGAACCGCATGGAGAAGGTGATGGAGGAGTACAAGCGCAGAAGCAACAGCAAGCAGAAGGATTATGCCCTCTCCGAGAAGGAGCAGGGGCAGCTTAAGGATATGCGCCTCGTGCAGGAGATGTACGCGAGAGGCTTTGATTTCATGCCGATCGACATTTACCGCGCGAAGGCGACGAAGTTCCAGGTGATCGACGGAAAGATCATGCCGTCGCTTACCTCCATCGGCGGACTGGGCGCCGTGGCCGCACAGGCGATCGAGGATGCGGCCGATCCATCGGATCCGTTCCTCTCCAAAGAGGACATCCGCAACCGCTGCCATGTCGGCACTAGTGTTACGGACCTTCTGTCGGAGGTTGGTGTTCTCGAGAACATGCAGGATTCGAACCAGATGAGTCTTTCGGATTTCTTCGGAGTGATGTAAACGTATGCTGGGTATTTTGTATCTCGCGGAGTGTCTGTTGACGGGCTTTGCCATCGTCATCGCGATACTTCCGCGCGTCATGCAAAAGAAAATCTTAACGACGGCCGGTGAGCGCTCGCGCAATCCGGTCTTCGCGTTGTACCCTGCGTGCCTGATCGCAGGCGTATTGACGCAGGGGTGGTTAACGTACGTAATCGGCTGCATCTTCTCCGGTACGGGACGGCCGCTTACGTGGGCCAACCTGATCGTGATGACGATGATGCCGCTGGCGTCGTTTCTTTTGATAGCAAGATTCCGTAAGCACGTAAAATTCAAACCCCTTGTAAAGCAGCTTCGTCCGACCGCGAGCGAGACATTGTTCCTTGCGGCGAGCATCTCGTTTGCGTGCGTGATGATGATCGCGGGCTTTCGCGTTGTGAAGGGCAATATGATCATCGGCGGACCGACCGCTGAGGATATGTCGCTGCACATCAATATTATCCGCTCCGTGTCGCAGTGGCAGTGCGTGCCGGTGCAGTATCCGATGTTTACGGGTGACGGGATGAAGTATCACTTCTTCTTTGACTTCCTTGCAGGCAACCTCGAGTTTTTAGGACTTCGGATTGATTTTGCGTACAATCTGCCAAGCGTTTTGGCGATGGTTGCGATGTACTGCGCGATCTTTGAGTGTTTCTTCCGCCTATGCGGAAGGAAAAATGTGTGCCACCTCGTGTGGCTGTTCGTGACATTCCGCTCGTCGATGGGCATTTACTTCTTTGTTAAGGAAAACTGGGGCAACCTGGGGGCGGCGTTTAAGACAAACGACGTCTATCTCGGGAAGACCGATTACGAGTGGTGGGGCTTATACCAGGTCAATGCGTTTCTTAATCAGCGCCACTTAATCTTCGGCATGGCGGTCGCGTTCTTTATGATCAGCCTGTTCCTGCCGTACGTGATCCGCGGCATGTCGGAGCGCGCACAGCTTCGAAAGGGCGAGGACGGAAGAGTGCTCAAAGGGAAGGAATACCTTGCAGCAGTCTTTCATAAGCATATGACCATTACAGGGCGTTCGCAGGCCTGCACCGCCGTGTTCGTCGGCATTTTCCTCGGACTTACCGGATATGTGAGCGGCCACGCGGTGATCGCTGCACTGCTGATGCTCTTTGTGATGATGTGGTTTGCGAGAGACCAGCTGGCATTTGCCTTCGCGGGCCTTAGCTCTGCGGTGATCATGCTTGTACTGATGCGCATCTTCTCGGGAAGCGGTACGCCGTTCGGGGTATCGCTGACGCACGGCTATGTCCTGGCGGATCCGACGCTTGCGAATGTCATGAAATTCTTCTTCCAGTGGATCTGGCTGTTGATCCCGTTCCTGGTATTGTATGTGCTTTTCGGAAAGAGCGTGCACCGCATTGTGATGGCGGCGTCGCTCGTGCCGATTGTGTTTGCATTTTGCGTCAAGCTCTCGCCGAACATGACGCAGAACCATAAGTATATGCTGTTTGCGCTTTATTGGCTCGAGATGCAGGGCGCGATCGCGTTTGCGGATGCGCTGCGGGCGAAGAAGGCGACGCTTCCGGTAACGCTTCGCCGCATTGCGCTGCTGTTGTTGCTGATCCCGCTTCTCGGGACCGGTATGTACGATTCCTACCTCGTGCTCAAAAAATGCGACACGAAGACGTCCTATACGCTCGAGACCGAGCCGAAGCTTCTTACGTGGGCGAAGGAAGCGGGCGTTACGAAGGACACGGTGTTCCTGATTAAGAACAACGTCTTGACGAGCGTCAACGCCGCAGGCTTTTTGAATTACCTCGGGCACATGTCGATGGCTCAGATGGCGGGCTATAATGTTGCGGAAAGAAGGGAATTGTCAGAGATATTGCTTCGCTCGGAGACGCCGGCGGATGCGAGGGAGATTGCGCACGCGCTCGGAATCCGCTACATCGTCATCCAGAGGCGCCAGAGAGAGGAGGATCCGTTCCTTAGGGAGGACGTGCTTTCGACGGCATTTGCCAAGGTGTATTCCGCGGGTTCGGACAAATACGAGGTGGCTGTCTACGACACCGGATTCGGGGTCGAAATCGGTGTCGAAAAATAAAATAAAAAAAACGAAAAAAAGTGCTTGCATTTTTTGATGTTCTTTGGTATCATCATGTACGCAGCATTTGGCTTGTTGGTCAAGGGGTCAAGACGTCGCCCTCTCACGGCGAAAACGGGGGTTCGATTCCCCCACAAGCTGCTCTTGGGACCGGGTTGTCAATCCGGTCCCATTGTTTTTATCCGAAAGAGGTGACCTATGAGAACACGAAAGATACTCGCGTTTCTGTGTGCCCTTGTTCTTATCGTCGGTCTTTGCGCGTGCGACGGAGGCGGGGACGCAGCGGTGACACCGACCGAGGTTCCGAGCCCGACGTCCGAGCCGACGCCGACGGACATCCCGGCGACACCGACACCGACGCCGAATCCTCTGGATTCCGTGTCGATCAAGGATTTGTACAAGAATGAATTCAAGGTGGGCGTTGCGCTTCCGAACTCCGTGATCGGAAACGCGGTCCTCAAAAATGAGATTGTTACGAACTTCAACAGCATGACTCTGGAAAATGAGAGCAAACCGTCCTCGCTTCTGGACATCAATGCCAGCCAGAAGGGACTTCCGGATACTTACACGGAGCCGAAGGTGAAGTTCGACAGCCTTACAAAAGGCTTTGATTTTGCGAAGGAGAACGGCATGAGCGTGCGGTTCCACACATTGTTGTGGCACGAGCAGACGCCCCGTTCGTTCTTTACGGAAGATTACACGCAGAGCGGAACGCTCGTAAGCCGCGAGGTCATGCTCAAGCGCATGGAGAGTTACATCCGCCAGGTGATGAAGTATGTCTCCGAGACGTATCCGGGTCTTGTCTATTGCTACGATGTCGTGAACGAGGCGATCAACCCCGGCGACGGAGATCCGAACGGACTGCGCGTCAAGTCGAGCTTCTGGTACCAGGTGGTCGGACCCGACTTTATGGAGTATGCATTTGCCTATGCGCGCAAGTATGCGCCCGAGGGTGTCGATCTGTACTATAACGATTTCAACTGCTATTCGAAGAAGAAGCAGATCATCGATAACCTGACGCCGATTCTGCAGGCCGGCAACATTGACGGCATCGGCATGCAGTGCCATCTCGACACGCACTCGAGCGTGGCGAGAGAGGTGAAGGCGACGGCGCAGGAGTTTACGAAGGCCGGCTTCAAGGTTCAGATTACCGAGCTTGATATCGGTACGTCGAACACCGAGAGCGGTTTCGAAGCGCAGGCGATGAAGTACAAAGTATTGTTCACGCAGATTCAGAAGGCAAAGCAGGAAGGTACGATCGATATCGACTGCATCACCATCTGGGGCCTTCACGACGGCGTTTCGTGGCGCGGTTCCGAGTACCCGCTGCTGTATTCCTGGAACGGTCTGCAGGTGAAGCGCAAGAGAGCGTGGTATGCGGTCGTTCAGGATCCGTCCATCCGCGCGATTGAATATTGATTGAGTTTACGAAAAATAATTGGGCAAAACGCCCGGAGGTAGAGTGGCAAATGAAGAAATACGGCGTAAACGAACTTCGCAGAATGTATCTGGAGTTCTTTGAGAGCAAGGGACATCTGAAGATGAACAGCTTCTCTTTGGTTCCGCAGAATGACAAGAGCCTCTTGTTGATCAATGCGGGAATGGCGCCCTTGAAGCCTTATTTTACAGGGCAGGAGATTCCGCCGAGACGCCGCGTGACGACGTGTCAGAAGTGCGTTCGTACGGGCGACATCGAGAATGTCGGCAAGACCGCAAGACATCTCACGTTCTTCGAGATGCTCGGAAACTTCTCATTCGGCGATTACTTTAAGCACGAGGCGATCGCCTGGAGCTGGGAGTTCCTTACCAAGGTGATCGGCCTTGATGAGAACCGTCTGTATCCGTCCATCTACCTTGACGACGATGAGGCATTTGACATCTGGAACAAGGAGGTCGGCGTTGCGAAGGATCGGATTTTCCGCTTCGGAAAGGCCGATAACTTCTGGGAGCACGGCGCAGGTCCGTGCGGTCCCTGCTCCGAGATTTACTATGACCGCGGCGAAAAATACGGCTGCGGCAAGCCCGGCTGTACCGTAGGCTGCGATTGCGACCGCTACATGGAAGTGTGGAACAACGTGTTCACGCAGTTCAACGGCGACGGCAAGGGCGGCTACGAGGAGCTTGAGAACAAGAACATCGACACCGGTATGGGTCTTGAGCGTCTTGCCGTTGTATGCCAGGACGTTGACACCGTGTTCGATATCGACACGATGAAGGCTTTGCGCGACCGCGTGTGTGAGCTTGCGGGCGTTGCTTACGAGACCGATCCGAAGAAGGATGTCTCGATCCGCCTGATCACGGACCACATCCGTTCCGTGACATTTATGACGAGCGACGGTATTCTTCCGTCGAACGAGGGACGCGGCTATGTGCTTCGTCGCCTGCTGCGCCGTGCCGCAAGACACGGACGTCTCCTTGGTATCAAGGGTCAGTTCCTTGCAAACCTCTGCGAGACGGTTATCCGCGATGCGAAGGATGGTTATCCGGAGCTCGAGGAGAAGAAGGATTACATCTTCAACGTCCTCAATAACGAGGAGGAGAAGTTCAATAAGACGATCGATCAGGGTCTTGAGATTCTGGCCGGCATGGAGGAAGCGCTTGTTGCCGAGGGCAAGACGGTCCTTGGCGGCGACGATGCGTTCAAGCTTTACGACACGTACGGCTTCCCGCTTGACCTCACCGAGGAGATTCTTGCCGAGCGCGGCATGACGATTGACATGGACGGCTACAAGAAGGCCATGGACGCTCAGAGAACGCTCGCGCGCAACTCCCGCAAGAAGACCAATTACATGGGCGCTGACGCTACTGTATACGATGAGATCGATCCTTCGATCACGTCCGAGTTCGTCGGATATGACAAGGACAGCAACGAGGGAAAGATCCTCGTGATGACTAAGGAAGAGAACGGCAACGGCTCGATTGCTGCGACGCTCACCGAGGGTGAGAGCGGCGCGATCATCGCCGACAAGACCGTTTGCTACGCGACGATGGGCGGCCAGCAGGGCGACTGCGGACGCATTTTCATCGAGGAAGAGGGCGAGACGACCGCTGAGTTTGATGTTGTTGACACCATCAAGCTGAAGGGCGGCAAGATTGCTCACATCGGTACCGTGGTCGGCGGTTCCTTTACGACCGGCGACACCGTGACCATCGCATATGACCGCGCAAAGCGTGCGGCGACCGCGAAGAACCATTCGGCGACGCACCTTCTTCAGAAGGCGCTGCGTACCGTTCTGGGAACGCATGTTGAGCAGGCCGGTTCGTTCGTAAATCCCGAGAGACTCCGCTTCGACTTCTCGCATTTCAATGCGATGACGAAGGAGGAGATCGAGAAGGTAGAAGAGCTTGTCAACGAGGCAATTGCTGCCGACTACCCGGTTGTGACGAAGATCATGACGATCGACGAGGCGAGAAAGACCGGCGCGATGGCGCTGTTCGGCGAGAAATACGGCGAGAGCGTTCGCGTTGTCGACATGGGCGGCTACAGCATCGAGCTGTGCGGCGGTACGCATGTTGCCAACACCGGTTCCATCGCATCCTTCAAGATCGTGAGCGAGTCCGGTATTGCAGCCGGAACGAGAAGAATCGAGGCGATCACGGCAGGCAACGTCATCGCACATTACAAGACTGTGGAAGAGGAGCTCTTCGCAGCTGCCCGCGTTGCAAAATGCGATCCGGCAAACCTCGCAGCCAAGATCGAAGCTCTGAACGCCGAGATCAAGGCAGCTTACGCGGAAAATGAGAAGCTCAAGGCGAAGATGGCCGACGCTTCCCTTGATGATATCCTCAGCAATTTCCGGCTTGTGAAGGGCGTGAAGATTCTCACGGCCAGTGTTCCGAACCTGGATATGGGCGGACTTCGCAGCTTCTGTGACAGAATCAAGGAGAAGCTCGGCGACAGCAGCGTGATCGTGCTTGCTTCGGTCAACGACGACAAGGTGAACCTGGTTACCGCGGCAACGGACGGAGCAATTGCCAAGGGTGCACATGCCGGCAACCTGATCAAGGAGATCGCATCCATCGTCGGAGGTGGCGGCGGCGGACGTCCGAACATGGCACAGGCCGGCGGCAAGAACCCCGCGGGCGTTGATGCATGCATCGAGAAGGCAAAGGAAGTTGCTGCTTCGCAGCTTTCATAAAAATTTCACACTCGTTCAAAATTTTAGTTGACAAGAACGGGATTTGTGGTACAATTCGATATGGCATCATTTTCGAAAGCCCTTCGAAGATGCCCACTGCAATGGGAAACAACCCGTTGTGTTCGGGAAGGCAGGTGAGAAATCGTGTCGAGTGTTATCGTTAAGGAAAATGAGTCTCTGGACAGCGCACTGCGCAGATTCAAGAGAAACTGTGCGAAGGCCGGCATTCAGCAGGAGATTCGCAAGAGAGAGCACTACGAGAAGCCGAGCGTAAAGCGCAAGAAGAAGTCTGAGGCTGCTCGCAAGAGAAAGTATAAGTAAGAATGAATTTGAGAGGATCGCGGAAGCGGTCCTCTTTTTCATTTTCCGACATTTCCGCGCGTGCTTTGCGGGTGAGAGAGCAATTGTCGCAGAGCGCAAAATTATGTGGCATTTTCGGGCGTTGTTTGCTATAATGATTTCGATTATGCGCGCATGGCGCGGATCACAGGCGGAGGTAGGAATGATAGAGACTTTGACAGGGGTTCCTGTTTCGAAACAAAGGGCGATTTTCGGGGAGATGGACGAGTTCGCCAAGCAGATTGAGAAGACGCTTCGGGTGACGATCGTGACGAGGGATCAGGAGATCCGCGTCGTCGGCGAGGAAGGCCCGTGCGGCAAGGCGAAGCGCGTGCTGACGACGCTTTTAGAGCTTGCGGCCCGCGGTTCCGAGATCAACATTCAGAATGTGAATTATACGCTGTCCCTGGTGAAGGAAAATGAGGAACAGTCCATGCTTTCCGTGGATTCCGACCTCATCTGCCATACGATCAGCGGCAAGCCGATCAAGCCGAAGACTTTGGGGCAGAAGAATTACGTGGACAACATCCGCGACAATATGATCGTGTTCGGCGTCGGCCCGGCCGGTACCGGCAAGACGTATCTTGCGATGGCGATGGCCGTGACGGCGTTTAAAAACGACGAGGTCAACCGCATCATTTTGACGCGTCCGGCGATCGAGGCAGGTGAGAAGCTCGGTTTCCTGCCGGGTGATCTGCAGCAGAAGGTTGATCCGTACCTTCGGCCTTTGTACGACGCGCTGTACCAGATCATGGGTGCGGATTCCTTTACGAAGAATATGGAGAAAGGCCTGATTGAGGTTGCGCCGCTTGCGTACATGCGCGGCCGGACGCTCGACAACGCGTTCATCATCCTCGATGAGGCGCAAAATACAACCCCGGCACAGATGAAGATGTTCCTGACGAGAATCGGCTTCGGCTCGAAGGTCGTCGTCACCGGTGACCGCACGCAGAAGGATCTTCCGTCCGACCAGATTTCGGGTCTGGACGTGGCGACCAAGGTGCTGCAGGGGATTGAGGACATTGCATTTTCCAACCTTACGGGCGCGGACGTTGTGAGACACCCGCTCGTTCAGAAGATTGTCACCGCGTACGAGGCTTACGAGGAGCGCGCGGCGAAGAAACACCGTCCTGAGCGGCCGGAGAGACGGTTCCACCGTCCGATGCGCGCCGTGAACAAGACCGAGGACGGAACGGAGGCATAAGATGGCATTTTACTTTGAGTCCGAGTGGGAGGGCGAGGTCTTCCCGGATTGTGAGAATGTGCTCTCGCAGGTGTTTGAGAAGGCATGCGACTATGTGCGCTGCCCGTATGAGTGCTCGGTCAACATGCTGCTTACGGACAACACGGCGATCCATTCGATGAACAAGGAGTTCCGCGGGATTGACCGCGAGACGGACGTATTGAGTTTCCCGATGGTGGACTACAAAGAACCCGGTAATTTCGACGGGCTGGAGGACCATCAGGAGGAGTATTTTGAGCCGGACAGCGGCGAATTGCTGCTCGGAGACATCGTGATCTCCGTTGAGAAGGCGATCGCGCAGGCTGCGGAATACGGTCATTCCGTAAAGCGCGAGATGGCATTTCTCACGGCGCACAGCATGCTGCATCTGTTCGGTTACGACCACATGGACGATGCGGAGCGCGAGGAGATGGAGCGCATGCAGGAGGAGATTCTCGCGGAGCTCGGCATCAGCCGCGATGCGGAATAACGCGCAGTAAAGTAACTATCGGTTTGCAAGGAGCAACAAGGGTTTGACAGAACAGAGACAAAAATCACACAGCATTCTCGTACAGGGTTCGATTCTTGCCGCGGCGTCGTTGACGGTTCGCTTCATCGGCATGCTGTACCGGATCCCGATGACGGCAATTCTGGGAGAGACGGCGATCGGCTATTACAGCGTCGCCTTCGATTTTTATGATATTGCGCTTTTGCTTTCGTCGTACAGCCTTCCTCTGGCGGTATCGAAGCTGGTGAGCGCGAGAGTGGTGCAGGGACAGCACAAAAACGCCCGCAGAGTATTCATGCTGGCGCTTTTATTCGGACTTTGCGTCGGAAGCATCGCGATGTGCGTAACCTATTTCGGCGCAGAGTATTATGCGAGAATCATCGGTCAGAAGGGAGTCGTGCTGCCGTTGCAGGTGCTGGCGCCGACGATTCTGGTATTTTCCGTGATGGGCGTCATCCGCGGGTATTTCCAGGGCTACGGAAACATGGTGCCGACCGCGATTTCGCAGATCATTGAGCAGATCATCAACGCCGGCGTGAGTGTCGCCGCGTCGTACCTTCTGCTTCGCCACTACGTAGGTGACCCGGACCGTCTGTCGTACGGTGCCGCAGGCGGAACGCTCGGAACATTCTCGGGCGCCGTGGCTTCGTTCTTGTCGTTGATCGTCATCTATGCGATTTATCACAAAGCATTTTCCAGATTGATCGCGAACGAGCGCGAACTCTCGGCGGAAAATGCCTCTGACACCTCGGAGCGCCCGCTCCATGTGCTTCGGCTCATTATCTTAACAGTCATTCCGGTCGTCGTTTCGCAGACGGTATACCAGCTCTCCGGAATGGTTGACACGCTTGTCTTTAACCGCGTTCTGGACGCGAAGGGCTTTGACGAGACGATCCGCGCTTCGTGGGGCGGTATCTTCTCCGGCAAATACAAGCTTCTCACGAACGTGCCCGTGGCGGTTGCGAGTGCCCTCGGCACCGCGATTGTTCCGGGGTTGATCGCGGAGTACGTCCGCGGTCACAAGCAGGCGATGCGCGAAAAGGTAGGCGTCGCCGTCAAATTCAACATGATCATCGCGTTCCCCTGCATGGTCGGCATCGCGGTGTTGTCCGGCCCGATCCTTCGAATGCTTCGCTTCTGGACGGACATGAATCCGTTGGCACGCAACATGCTCCAGCTCGGAAGCGTCGGCATCGTTTTGTTCTCGTTTTCGACGCTTACGAACGGTATTCTGCAGGGCATCAACAAGCTCTACGTGCCCGTTGTACACAGCGCTATCGCGTTGGTGATCCACGCGTGCGTTTTGTATGTGATGCTTCGGTGCACGGAGTTAAATGCTTACGCACTTATGTTTTGTAACGTATTGTTTGCCTTTATCGTATGCGTTCTCAATTGGCGCTCGGTCGGGAAGTATCTTGATTACAAGCAGGAGATACGAACAACATTTTTGATGCCTTTGTCAGCATCGGTGTTCATGGGCGTCTCGTCGAGGTGTCTGTATGACTGCCTGCATCTTAAGTTCAGCGCGTCGGTGTCGTGCGTGTGCGCGATTCTCTTCGCGGTGCCGGTGTATTTTGCGGCACTGGTTGCCTTGAAGGGTGTCACGAAGGAGGAGCTTCTTCGGATGCCGAAGGGCAATATTCTGGTAAAGATCTTGACGAAGTGTAAGCTGCTTCGGTAAGCCTTTTGCGAAAGGAGGACGGTATGATCGGAATCATCGGCTGCGGCGCATCCGGGATGCTGGCCGCGATTACTGCGGCGCGCGAAGGCGCTTCCGTCACCGTCTTTGAGCACAACGAGAAGGCGGGCCGCAAGCTTCTTGCAACCGGCAACGGCAAATGCAACCTAACCAACGACAACCAATCCCCCGATAACTTCCGCGGTGATGACCGCGAGTCGATCGGTCGGATTCTTGATATATTCACAAAGGACGATGAGCTCGCGTTTTTCCGTGAGATCGGCATCGTAACGAAGGAAAAGCGCGGCTACCGCTACCCGCATTCGGAGCAGGCGGCGTCGGTCGTGAATGCTTTGGTCTCGGAGATGGAAAGACTTCGTGTTCGCGTGATCTTCGGTGCGGATGTCACCGGCGTTGAGAAGGACGGTGATTCGTATGTGATCTCGTACACCTGCGGTGGTAAGGCTTCGGAGGCGCGTGTTTCGTCCTGTATTCTTGCGTGCGGCGGACCTGCGGGTGAGCGTCTCGGCGAGAGCGATGCGGGCTTTCGGATTCTCAAAAAGCTCGGCGTTCCGGTCGGACGGTACGTGCCGGCGCTTGTGCCGCTTCTTGCGGAAAATAAACATGCAAAGACCGTCTCCGGCGTTCGCCTGGAGGCCGGTGTTACGCTCACGGTTTCGGAGCGTGACGGCGATGTCAGCGAATATCAAGAGCACGGCGAGATCGTCTTCACCGACTACGGTGTGAGCGGAATTCCGGTAATGCAGCTGTCCCGCTTTGCTGCGGTAGCTTTGGACCGCGGAGGCCGCGTAACGATTACGCTTAACTTCATGCCGGAGTATACGGCGGAGGAAGTTTCGGAGGAGATCGAAAGACGCGCGAAAGGGGAGCATTTTTCGAACCGAAGCGTCGAGGAGGCGCTCGAGGGACTTGTTCCCGGAAAGCTTCGCTACGCAGTGTTGCTGCGGGCAGAAGTGGATCCCGTGAAGAATGCGGACAGACTTACGGATCGTGAGATTGCCGCGGTGGTTTCGGAGCTTACAGCGATGACGTTGACCGTGACCGGCACGAGGCCGTTTGCGAACGCGCAGGTGACGTGCGGCGGCGTCGCTCTCGCTGAGATCGATCCGCAGAGTTGTGAAGTTAAGAGTATGCCGGGGTTGTTTGTGACCGGCGAGTTGTTGGATATGGACGGTAACTGCGGCGGCTACAATCTGCAGTGGGCATTTGCCACGGGTGCGATTGCCGGGCGGGCCGCTGCGAAACGATAGAATGGGGAAACGATGCAGCTAAAGATTTCTCAATTGCATCTGCCGATTGCGTACACGGACGGTGATGTTAAAAAGCGCGCCGCGGCGGTTTTGCGGGTTACCGAAGGGGACATCGCAGAATTGCGCGTGCTTCGCCGCTCGCTGGACGCGAGGAAGAAAGAGGACATCGTTTATTCCGCCGAGGTGTGCGTGACGCTTGCAGGAGGACGTACGCCGAAGGGAAAGCCGAACGGCAAATGGGATTACTACAAAGAGACGGTGTACGATCCGATGCTGGCTCGCAGGCAGGCTATCGCAAACGGCGGTGCGACGAAACTCGCGGCGCTTGCGGACAGGCCGGTCGTGATCGGCGCGGGACCTGCGGGATTGTTCGCGGCACTCACGCTTGCGGAGGCCGGTTACCGGCCGGTGCTCGTGGAGCGCGGGCGCTCGATCGAGGGTCGCACGGAGGATGTCGAGCGATTTTTCCGCGAAGGAGTGCTTGATCCGGACTCAAATGTGCAGTTCGGCGTCGGAGGTGCGGGTGCATTTTCCGACGGAAAGCTGAATACGCTGATTAAGGACAAGGAGGGCCGCGGAGCGCATGTGCTGCGCACGTTTGTAAGGTTTGGCGCCTCCGAGGAGATATTGATATCGAATAAGCCGCACGTGGGAACGGACCGGCTTCGCGTCGTCGTCGGACGTATGCAGGAGGCGATCGAGAGTCTCGGCGGAACGGTCTTGACGGAGACGACGGTGACCGGGATCGAGACCGCGGACGGGGCTTTGACGGGTGTTACGGTGAAGCGCGGAGACGAACCCGAGCGTGTCATCAAAACGCAGACGGCGGTGCTTGCGATCGGACACTCTGCGCGCGACACGTTTTCTTATTTGGCGAAGGCCGGCGTGCCGATGGAGCCGAAGGCATTTGCCATGGGAGTCCGCGTGCAGCACAAACGGGAGTTTATCAACCGCGCGCAGTACGGTGATTTTGCCGATAAGCTGCCGGCTGCGGATTACAAATTGACGCACTCGTGCCGGGACGGGCGAGGCGTGTACACGTTTTGCATGTGCCCTGGCGGTTATGTGGTGAACGCGTCGAGCGAGCCGGGAAGGCTTGCCGTCAACGGCATGAGCAACTTCGACCGCGCGGCGGAGAATTCGAATTCCGCGGTCGTTGTGACCGTGAGCCCGGAGGATTTTACGGCGGATTACGAGCGGCTCATTGCTACGAATGAGTTTGCGGGTGCGCTGAAGCAGGACGAAATTCCCGCGTCGTTGCTCGGTATGGAGTACCAGAGAAGGCTTGAGGAGCTTGCGTACAAGGCAGGCAAAGGCAGGATTCCCACGCAGCGCTATGCGGATTATGTGAAGGGTGTGCCGAGCACCGGCTGTGGTGAGATCAAGCCGGTCTGCATGGGCGATGTGACGTACACGGAGCTTCACGAGGTGTTGCCGCCGTACATGGCGGAGGCAATCTCGGAGGGCATGGAGGCGTTTGATCGGAAAATGCCCGGCTACGCGTGTGACGATGCGCTTTTGCAGGCGATCGAGTCCAGGACCTCGTCGCCGGTTCGCATTGTTCGGGACGGTTCGCTTCAGTCGGAGTACTGCAGAGGACTGTATCCCTGCGGCGAAGGCGCCGGATATGCGGGCGGCATCATGTCCGCCGCGATCGACGGACTTCGCGTCGTCGAGGCGATCCTTGCGGAGTGGGAACCGGCAGCAGAGTCGTAGAATCAATAAGAAAAAGGTTGACATTCGGAAAGTTTTTTTATAACATACGGCAAAACGGAGGAATGGTGACATGGACCGGGAAGCCTTGATGGCACAAAAGAAGAGAATCGTTGTGAAGATCGGATCGTCGACGCTGACGCATCCCGAGACGGGCGATATGGACCTCGTGAAGATGGAGCGGCTCGTTCGCATCTTAACGGACATTTCAAACAGCGGTAAGGACGTCGTTTTGGTGTCCTCCGGCGCGATTGCGGTCGGAAGAAAGACGATGAAGATCTCCGAGCGACCGCGCAAGAAGTCCGTAAAGCAGGCGTGTGCTGCGATCGGCCAGACGAGACTCATGATGGTTTATCAGCGACTGTTCGCGGAGTACAACAAGATTCCGGCGCAGATTCTGATGACGAAGCTCACGATGATCCACGACGAGAACCGCAGAAATGCGCGGGCGACATTTTCCGAGCTTTTGGAGATGGGCGTCATCCCGATCGTCAACGAGAACGATACCGTTGTGACGGACGAGATCGAGTTCGGTGACAACGACACGCTCTCGGCAATCGTTGCGGCGCTGATCCATGCTGATCTTTTAGTGCTGTTGTCGGACATCGACGGCCTCTATGACGATGACCCGCGGACCAATCCGGACGCCAAATTCATCGAGGAGATCGACTACATCACCGACGAGCTCGAGTCGATGGCCAAGGGCGCAGGCTCGGACGTCGGAACCGGCGGAATGGCGACGAAGATCGCCGCTGCTAGAATCGCGAACGATGCGGGAGCCGACATGGTCATCTGCAACGGCGGCGACATCAAGAACCTTCGGCATGTGATCGAGGGGCGGAATGTGGGAACCATTTTCCGCGCTCATAAGAACGAGAATTTTCATCTGATCAATTATTTGACCGGTAATAAAGAGAAGTAAGCAGGAGGGATTCCATGACAGACGAGGGAATCAAGCGCATCAACGAGCTCTACCACAAGTCCCAGGAGGTCGGTCTGACGGACGAGGAGAAGGAAGAGCAGGCCATGCTTCGCGCGGAATACATTCGTTCCGTGCGCGAGAATCTAAAGAGCATGCTGGACAACATCGAAGTTGTCGACTAAATAACCCAACGGAGAATCGGAATGGAAAAAGCAGAACTTCGCAAGGTCATGAAACGCAAGAGAAGCTCCCTGTCGGCGGAGCGCATCCTACTTTACAGCGGATGCATCGCCGAACATCTGGTGGAGCGAAAGGAATACGCCGATGCTTCGGTCGTTTTAGCGTACATGTCCTTCAGTTCCGAAGTGAACACGCATTTTTTGATCGAGAAGGCCTGGAGGGACGGAAAGCGCGTCGCGGTGCCGAAGTGCATCGACGAAAAGCACCTGGACTTCCAATACATTCATTCGTTTGACGACCTTGCGCCGGGGCGCTTCGGCATCATGGAGCCGGTGACCGGGGAGAGCGTGGCGTACGATTCCGAGGACCGCTGCCTGTTGCTGCTGCCGGGTGTCGCGTACACAAACTCGGGCGATCGCCTTGGGTACGGCGGCGGATATTATGACCGTTATCTGAAGAAACATGAGTCGATCCCGAGGGTGATGCTTGCCTATAGCCTTCAGGAGGCGGAGAGCCTGCCGGTGGACGAGCAGGACGTACCCGCGGATATGATCGTGACCGAGATCGGCTGCATTGAGACCGGAAAGGAGCGTTTGGCATGAACCTGATGATCGTCGGAAGAAACGCGCAGGAGGCTTCGAGAAGCCTTGCGCTGTTGGATACCGAGAAGAAGCGCGAGGCACTTCGCAAGATTGCTTTGCTTTTGACCAAGAAACAGAAAGAGATTCTCGCCGCGAACGAGATCGATGTGGAAAATGCAATCAAAAAGGGCGTGAAGGATTCCATGGTGGACCGCCTTCGCCTGACCGAAGCACGCATCGATGCGATGGCGGAAGGTCTTCTGCAGATTACAGAGCTTCCGGACCCGGTAGGCGAAGTGATCGACCAGTGGAAGCGTCCGAACGGACTTCGCATCCGTAAGGTTCGCGTTCCGATGGGCGTCATCGGAATCATCTACGAGTCGCGTCCCAACGTGACCGTCGATGCGTTCGGTCTCTGCTTTATGACCGGCAACGCCGTGATCTTAAAGGGCGGCAGCGACGCCGTGAACAGCAATGTAGCTCTTGGGAAGATCCTAAGACAAGGCCTTGCCGACTGCGGTATCACCGAGGATGCGGTGTATGTCATCGAGGATACCGACCGCGAGACGACGAAGCAGCTGATGAGACTGAACCAGTTCGTCGATGTGCTGATTCCCCGCGGAGGTGCGAACCTCATCAAGACTGTGCTTGAGAACAGTACGATTCCTGTAATCGAGACTGGCACCGGCAACTGCCATATTTATGTCGACAAGAAGGCCGACCTTGCGAAGGCAATCGAGATTATCATCAATGCGAAGACACAGCGAATGGGCGTGTGCAACGCCTGCGAGTCTTTGGTTGTGCACCGCGATGTGCTGAAGAAGTTCCTTCCGATGCTCGCGGAGGCGCTTGCGCCGTATCATGTTGAAATCCGTGCGGACGAGGATGCCAGAGCGGTAGTGCCTGCATTTGCCGAGGCGACCGAGGAGGATTTCGGAACCGAGTATCTCGATGCGATCCTGAGCGTAAAGACCGTTGATTCCGTGGAGGAGGCGATCGATCACATCAACCGTTTCCACACGAAACACTCCGACGCGATCATTACGAAGGACTGCAAGGCGGCGGATCTGTTCCTGCGCGCCGTGGACAGCGCCTGCGTATATGTCAACGCCTCGACGCGCTTTACCGACGGCTTTGAGTTCGGTTTCGGCGCCGAAATCGGCATCAGCACGCAGAAGCTTCACGCGAGAGGTCCGATGGGTCTTGTGGAGCTCACGTCTTACAAGTATCAGGTGGTCGGAAACGGCCAGACACGCAAATAAGTCATTCGGCGGGCCGTGCAAGCGGCCCGCTTTTGGGAGTAATCATGGAACTGTCACAAAACACCGATTTTACGGACCGCGTCATTATGGCTGCACCGGCCGAGGAGCCGGAGCGGCAGTATTACTTTATCGACGTGATGAAGTCGATCCTTGCGGAGAAGGCGGCTGCGCTCGGGCGCAAGCTTACGATGCACATCGAGACGTTCGGCTGCCAGATGAACGAGAAGGACTCCGAGACGCTCGCGGGAATTCTCGGCGCGATGGGCTACGAGGAGTCGGACAGCGAGGACGCCGATCTGGTGCTGTATAACACCTGCACGGTGCGGGAAAATGCCAACACGCGCGTCTACGGCCGCATCGGCTACCTCGGAAACCGCAAGAAGTTAAACCCCGATAAGCGCATCGTTCTTTGCGGATGCATGATGCAGGAAAATGCTGCCGTCGAGAAGATCCGCGCGAGCTACCGCTTCGTGGATGTCATCTTCGGCACGCACAACATTTTCCTTTTGGCGGAGCTTTTGTACCGCAGAGAAGTCGGCGGAAAGCAGGTGATCTGCGTCTGGGACAAGGCTCAGCGCATCGTCGAGTCGCTTCCGAGAATCAACAAATACGGCTTCAAGGCCGGCATCAATATCATGTACGGCTGCGACAATTTCTGTACGTACTGCATCGTTCCCTACGTGCGCGGCAGGGAGCGCTCGCGTGCGGCTGCGGATATTGTCGAGGAGGCAAGACATCTTGCGGCAAATGGCGTGCGCGAGGTCATGTTGTTGGGGCAGAACGTGAATTCCTACGGCAAGAAGAGTGACGACGGCATCTCGTTTGCGAAGCTTCTACGTATGGTGAGCGAGGTTGAGGGAATCGCGAGAGTGCGGTTCATGACGCCGCATCCGAAGGATTTTGCGGACGAATTGATCGAGGAGATCGCAGTCAACGACAAAATCTGCAAACATGTGCATCTGCCGCTTCAGTCGGGCAGCACGAAGCTTCTTGCGGCGATGAACCGCCACTATACGAAGGAGCAATACCTGGAGCTTGCTGCGAAGATCAAGGAGCGGATTCCCGGTGTTGCGGTGACGACCGATATCATCATCGGCTTCCCCGGCGAGACCGAAGCGGATGTGGACGATACGATCGATGTTGTGCGCAAGGCCGGCTTTATGAGCGCGTATACGTTCATCTACTCGAAGCGCAACGGAACGCCCGCAGCGAAGATGGACGGACAGGTCAGCGAGGAGGTCGCGGGAGTGCGCTTTAAGCGACTTCTCGAGGCTGTGGGAGAGACCAGTGCGGCGCAGGCGGCGAAGCTTACGGGCGAGTCCGTGACGGTTCTGTGTGAGGAGTATAAGGCGAAGGAAGGCCTGATGACGGGGCGGATGGACAACAATCTGCTGGTTCATTTTCCGGCGAAAGAGGAGATGCTCGGGTCGTTAGTTCGGGTTAACCTCGACGAATGCAAGGGCTTTTACTTCCTCGGGAGTCTCGTGTAGTACGTTTTTTCGGAGATTTATCCTGATATTCTACAGGTGTATACTTTTCCGAAAGTTATGCCTTGACAACCCATGTTGATTCGTATATTATAGTAATGTTGGGATAAAACCCGAAATTACAATTGAATATTTGGAGGTGTACTTCAATGCCAGATAAGTTCTTTTCGATTCTGGTTGCGGACGGCTCGTTCCCCTGGGTTTACGTGCTGGTCGCAGTTGCAGTCACCGCCGTTATCGTAGGACCTTTGTGCTTCGCACTTGCCATTTTGATTCGCAAGCGCGGTTATGAGGCGAAGGTCGGATCTGCTGAACAGCGCTCGGCGGAGATCGTCGAGGAAGCTACCCGCAATGCGCAGAAGATTGCATCTTCGGCGAAGAAGGAAGCTCTTCTGGAAGCGAAGGAAGAGAACTTAAGAGCCAAGAACGACCTGGATCGTGAGATCAAGGAGCGCAGAGCTGAGGTTCAGCGGTACGAGAAGCGTGTGACACAGAAGGAAGAGAATCTGGATCGAAAGTTGGAATCCCTCGAGAAAAAAGAAGCTCGTATGACTCAGAAGGAACAGGATCTGGATCATAAGCTGCAGGAAGCGGACGAGGTTTGCCGCAAGCAGATTGAGGAGCTGGAGCGTATCTCGGGATTCACCTCCGATAAGGCTAAGGAATATCTTTTGGAGTCCGTCAAGGACGATGTTAAGCACGAAACGGCCGTTATGATTCGTGAGCTCGAAAGCGAAGCGAAGGAGACGGCTGACAAGAAAGCCAAGGAACTGATCGTCAACGCCATTCAGAAATGTGCGGCTGATCATGTTGCCGAAGCTACAATTTCCGTAGTTCAGCTGCCGAACGATGAGATGAAGGGACGCATCATCGGTCGTGAAGGACGTAACATCCGCACGATTGAGACGCTCACGGGCATCGATCTGATCATCGATGATACCCCCGAGGCGGTTATTTTGTCCGGCTTCGATCCGATTCGTCGCGAGGTTGCCAGAATTGCACTGGAGCGTCTGGTTGTCGACGGCCGCATCCATCCCGCCCGTATCGAGGAGATGGTTGAGAAGGCTCAGAAGGAAGTGGAGACGATCATCCGTGATGAGGGTGAAGCCGCTGTCCTCAAGACCGGCGTTCACGGTCTTCATCCCGAGATGGTTCGCCTGCTCGGTAAGATGAAGTTCCGTACCAGTTACGGCCAGAATGCTCTGAAGCACTCCATCGAGGTTTCCCTGTTGTCCGGTCTTCTTGCCGGCGAGATGGGAGCCGATGTAAGACTTGCGAAGCGCGCGGGTCTTTTGCATGATATCGGCAAGTCCGTCGATCATGAGATGGAAGGCACACATGTACAGATCGGTGTAGATATTTGTAAGAAGTATAAGGAATCCCCCGTGGTCATCAACGCGGTGGCATCGCATCATGGAGATTGCGAGGCAACTTCCCTGATCGCATGCATCGTGCAGGCGGCCGATACCATCTCCGCAGCACGCCCCGGCGCGCGTCGTGAGACTTTGGATACTTACACCAACCGTTTGAATCAACTAGAAGATATTGCCAACAGCTTTAAAGGAGTCGAGAAATCTTTCGCGATTCAGGCAGGACGGGAAGTCCGTGTTATGGTCATTCCCGAACAGGTCAACGACGACGATATGGTTCTCATTGCGAGAGACCTGTCGAAGAAGATCGAATCCGAGCTTGAATATCCCGGTCAGATCAAGATCAGCATGATCCGGGAATCCAGAGTTACCGATTACGCAAAGTAAACAGAATCAAGAAAATCGAAAGAGAGCCGGACGAAAAAGTCCGGCTCTTTTGTGTATTTTGCCGTATTTTCAACTTTCGGTGAAGTAATGCTTGCATTTTCCAATGATGTATACTAAAATGCAATTTGTGTTGTATACACGTCTACAATAGACGAAAATAAATGAAAGAGGTATGGAAAATCATGTCGTTAACACTCTCTGCAAAAGGCCTTGCCGTCAAACCTTCTTCGACGCTCGCCATCACGGCGAAAGCGAAAGAGCTGCGCGCTCAGGGAATCGATGTCGTCGGTTTCGGAGCGGGAGAGCCGGATTTCGATACCCCGAAAAATATACGTGATGCTGCTGTGGAGGCGCTTGACCGCGGAATTACCCGTTACACGCCCGCGTCCGGTATGCCCGAGCTTCGCAAGGCAATCAGCAGGAAGTTTGCGGAACGCAACAACCTTACGTACGCACCGGAGCAGATCGTTGTTTCCAACGGAGGAAAGCATGCGCTTGCGAACGTGTTCCAGGCAATCTTGAACCCGGGTGATGAGGTGATCATCCCGAGTCCGTTCTGGCTCAGCTATCCCGAGATCGTCAAGCTTGCGGACGGTGTTCCGGTGTTCGTTCACTGCGATGCCGCGCAGGGCTACAAAATCAGCCCCGAGCAGCTTGCCGCAGCCTGCAACGAGAAGACGAAGGCGCTGATCCTCAACTCTCCGAACAACCCGACCGGTATGGTTTACACGAAGGACGAGCTTGCGGCTCTTGCGAAGGTTATCGTCGAGAAGGATATCTTTGTAGTTTCCGACGAGATCTACGAGACGCTGATCTACGACGGAACCGAGCAGGTAAGCATCGCATCGCTCGGCGAGGACATCTACAATCACACGATCACCGTAAACGGTATGGCGAAAGCATACGCGATGACCGGATGGAGAATCGGCTACACGGGAGCGCCTCTGGCAGTTGCCAAGGTGATGGCAAGCATTCAGTCGCACCAGACGTCGAACCCGAACTCGATCGCGCAGTACGCATCCATCGAGGCACTCTCGGGCGATCAGGAGTCCATTGAGCTGATGCGCCAGGAGTTTGACCGCCGCCGCAACTACATGAGCGATCGCATCGCGAAGATGCCTCTGGTAAGCGCGCTGGTTCCGAAGGGAGCATTTTACGTATTCGTTAACGTCGGTGAGGCGCTTGCGAAAAAGTATAACGGCGAGAAGGTTGAGACGGTTGCGAAGATGGCGAAGATCCTGATCGAGGAGTTCAACACCGCGGTGATTCCGTGCGCGGACTTCGGTGCCGCGGACCACATCCGCCTTTCCTACGCGATCAGCATGGAGCAGATTGCGAAGGGTCTCGACCGCATCGAGGATTTCCTCAAGAAATTGAAATAAGACTTGTTTTGCCGCCGGCGGAGACGTCGGCGGTATTTTTTTGCGCTTAAGCACCTTTGGACTTGTCGGACCCTCTCGAAAAATGCTATAATGAATCAATTCCACAGGGGAGGGTATGGCGATGCGAATGTACGACGTGATCACCGCGAAGAAGCGCGGTGCGGAGTTGACGGACGAGGAGATTGCATTTGTCGTTCGAGGGTTTACTAAGGGCGAGATTCCGGACTATCAGATGTCCGCATTGTTGATGGCAATCTGCCTGAAGGGCCTTTCGATGCGTGAGACTTCAACGCTTACGATGGAGATGGCCAAGAGCGGCGATATGCTCGACCTTTCTGCGATTCATGGCAAAAAGGCGGACAAGCATTCGACCGGCGGCGTCGGCGATAAGACAACGTTGATCGTGGCGCCGATCGTGGCTTCCCTGGGCGTTCCCGTGGCGAAGATGTCCGGGCGCGGCTTGGGGCACACCGGAGGCACGATCGACAAGCTGGAGAGCATTCCGGGCTTTCAGACAACGATTCCTGCGGAGGTGTTCATCCGAAACGTCAACGAGATGAAGCTTGCCGTAGCGGGACAGAGCGCGAACCTGGCACCGGCCGATAAGAAGATGTACGCACTTCGCGATGTGACCGCGACGGTCGACAACATTTCGCTGATCGCATCGAGCATCATGAGCAAAAAGCTTGCCTCGGGCGCGGATGTGATCGTGCTTGACGTTAAGACCGGAAGCGGCGCGTTTATGAAGACGTTCGAGGATTCCGCTGCGCTTGCGAAGGCGATGGTCGACATCGGAAATCATTGCGTCAGAAAGACTTACGCGGTCATCACGGATATGAACCAGGTGCTCGGACGCTACGT
Source organism: Lachnospiraceae bacterium (assembly GCA_017617395.1). GTDB lineage: Bacteria > Bacillota > Clostridia > Lachnospirales > Lachnospiraceae > ISDg. Next base: position 117,000 of record JAFZWG010000072.1, on the reverse strand, counting down.
CGGTAACTGGCTTGAGGTGCGCGAGGCGATGGAGGTGCTCTCGGGCGCCGGAGACGAAGAGCTTACGCTTGTCAGCGTGACGCTCGCATCGTACATGCTTCTCGGGTGCGGGATGGCGAAGAACCTTGCGGAGGCTTCCAAGATGGCACGCGAGGCGCTTGCGGACGGCTCCGCATGGGCCAAATTCCGTGAGTTTGTCGCACGTCAGGGCGGCGATGTGAGCGTGATCGACAATCCGGAGAAGATGCCTGGAACGAAGCTGACCGTGCCGGTATATGCGACATCGGACGGCTTCGTAGGCGAGATCAACGCCGAGGAGGTCGGCATGGCGAGTCTTCTTCTCGGAGGCGGACGCGAAAAGAAGGAGGATGCGGTCGATCCGCTTGTCGGAATCCGCGTCGACAAGAAGGTCGGCGACCCGGTCAAGGTGGGAGAGCAGCTCGGTATCCTCTATGCGAACGATGAGGCGAAAGCGGAGGCAGCGAAGGAGCGCTTCTTAGGAGCCTACCGGATCGTCAAAACACCGGTTCCGCCGGTCGCTCCGATCTACGGTTATGTGGACGAGGACGGCGTGCACAAAGCATGACAAAGATAAGGACAGCAACATCGGTTTGCTGTCCTTTTTTAATGCCCTTTTGTGACATTTGACCACAAATTCTAGTTTTAAAACGGTAGGTTGTCCACTATATCTAGTTGACAAATCCCTCTGTATTGTTTATAATTGCTATGATGCGGATGTATGTACACGGAGAATGTTGATGGGAATTCGGATATTGCTTGTCATCGGGATTTTGATTGTTGCATTTGCCGTGTATCAATGCGTCATTCAGCGGTTTTTGCAGGTCGTACGAGTGAGCATTTCGCCGCCGAGAGCGAAGAATTTTGATGCGGTGCTCCCGCGGAAAATGATCGTCTTTGCGGATCTTCACAACGATTCGTTCGGAAGAGACAACGAAAAGCTCGTAGCCGCGATCAAAGCCGAGAATCCGGACATCATTCTGATCCCCGGTGATCTGATTATCGGGCGGGAGAAAGACTTTGATGTCGCTGCGAAGCTTCTAGGGAAGCTCGATGAACTCGGCAAGCCGATCTACATTTCGCTCGGAAACCACGAGAGCGGCACGAAGGAACATCATCCGGAGCTGTTCGAGCGTTTCATGAAGGAGTCGGCCGGTGTGAATGTGCATCTTCTTGACAACCGCACGGAATACTTCGCGGAGCATGTTGCGGTTTCCGGATTTACACTTCCGTTTGAAGTGTACGGCAAGCGCGGCAGACGCCACAAGGTGACGCAGGAGGAGTTTGCGAAGATAACGCCTGCGGCCCAATCGGATGACTTCCGCATATTGCTGGCACACACGCCGTATTACTTTGACGCGTATGCAGAGTACGGCGCGGATCTGGTGTTCGCTGGGCATGTGCACGGGGGAATCGTGAGGCTCCCGTGGCTTGGCGGTGTGATTTCGCCGCAGATGGAACTGTTTCCGAAACACGATGCCGGCGTGTATGAAAAGGACGGCACAACGATGGTTGTCACAAGAGGATTGGGGACGCATTTTCCGCCGATCCGCATTGGGAACCGTCCGGAACTTTTGGTGATTACGATTGACCGATAGATGATTTGGTAAGAAAGGAGATTGTCATGGATGTTTCGTTTACTCTCGAAGCGTTCGAAGGCCCGCTGGACCTTCTGATCCATTTGATTGAGAAGAACAAAGTGAATATCTACGACATCCCGATCGCAATGATCACGGATCAATATATGGAGTATGTGTCGCAGATGCAGAAGCTGCAGATGGACAACATCAGCGAATTCCTGGTGATGGCGGCATACCTTTTGAAGATCAAGTCGCAGATGCTTCTGCCGGCGCCGGCCGCGGAGGAGGAAGAGGATCCGAGAGCCGAGCTGGTCGAGAGACTTCTCGAGCACAAGATGTATCAATATGCATCGGTGAACTTAAAGGACCGCCAGGTGGATGCCGCAAAGCATCTCTACCGCAAGGAGTCGCTGCCGGAGGAGGTTGCGTCCTTCAAGGAGGAGGTTACCGCCGAGGAGGTTGTAGGCGATCTGCAGATTTCGGAACTCAACAGAATCTTCCAGGAGATCATGAAGCGCCGCGAGGACCGTGTCGACCCGATCCGAAGCAAATTCGGCCGGATCGAGAAGGAGGAGATCAACTTCTCCGAGAAGGTCCGCAAGATTCAGGAGTACGGCATTTCGCACCGGCATTTTTCGTTCCGCACGCTTCTTAACGCCGCCTGCGACCGCATCGAGATCATCGTTACGTTTTTGGGCATCCTCGAGCTGATCCACCTCGGATGCATGTTCATCAAGCAGAACAAGCTGTTCGATGATTTTGAGATCGATTATGTTGCCGACCATCTGGTCGAGATCGAACAATTCGCGTAGACGGGAGAGGTATTGTGGCTGAGAATAACAAAAAGGCGTCGATCGAGGGAATTCTCTTCACGATGGGTGACGCCGTAGAGGTGGAAGCGATTGCAACCGCTTTGGAGCTCACAACCGACGAGGTGAATGAGATCGCCGAGGAGCTCATGCGGGAGTGCGAGGAAGACTCGCGCGGCATTATGATACAACGTGTCGGCACAAAGCTTCAGATGTGCACGAAGGCCTCGTGTTACGAGGATCTGATCAAGCTGTGCCACGTGCCCAAGAAACACGCGCTCACGGACGTTATGCTGGAGACGCTTGCGATCGTGGCGTACAAGCAGCCGGTGACGCGCGCGGACATCGAGGCAATCCGCGGTGTCAACAGTGACTTTACAATCAACAAGTTGATGGAGTATCATCTGATTTGCGAGCTGGGTCGTCTGGAGGCGCCGGGCCGCCCGATCCTGTTCGGTACGACGGACGATTTCCTTCGAAGTTTCGGTGTTTCTTCGATCGACGAGCTGCCGTACATCAGCAAAGAGATGGTGGAAGAGTTCAAGCAGGAAGCGGAAGAGGAAGCAGAGATTGGAGTTTAGGGATTTCTTAAACAAAGCATTTATCAAGAGCTATGCGCAGAGTGACGAAGTCTATGCGGATGGCTTTTCGTATTATAAAAACGGTCGTGTCACGCACGCGGTTGCGTCGAAGGACAAGACCATCTTTCAATTTACCGTCAAGGGCAACTACAACTACAAGGTTCAGGTGCGCTTAGGCGAGTCGCTTTCGTGCAGCTGTACCTGCGCGAATCTTTCGAAAAATGGAGGCATCTGCAAGCATATCATCGCCTCCCTCTTGTTCCTAAGCCAGTTTGAGCGCACCACGAAGCAGACCGGCGAGCTCACGGCCGAGGAGCAGAGAAACGGCCAGATTCTTGACTACTATACCGAGTTGGACTCCGGTGTTGCGTGCAAGGAAACCGCGCATCTGGAGGCAACATTCTTTTACCACGGGATCCTTCGCCAGCCGAACGATTGCGTGGCGCTTCGCATATCCCTGGGCGCCGGCCGCTGCTATAAGGTTCAGTCCGTTAAGAAGATGCTCGAGGCCGTTAGGAGCGGGCAGAATTTTACGCTTGGTAAGAACTTTACGTATCGAAGCGACATCTGCGATTTTGACGAGTCCTCGGAGCGCGTGATCGACTACCTGTGCGAGCTGAGTGACCTGGAGGAGCGCTTTGGCATCGCCGGCGAGCGTTCCGTGTTCCAGAAGAATGAGATTATGCTCACCAAGGGCATGTTTCTGGAAGTATTGCGCAGACTCGGAAGCGATTCCTTCAGCCTGGCGTTTAACAACCGTGTGATTGAAAATGTCACGTTCGTCGACGGCAATCCGTACATTTCCTACGATATCGATGCGGACGAGGATTACGTTTCCATCGGCTATGCGGACAACTCCCGCGTATTCCCGATGGCTGCGGACGGAAGCCTTCTTTTGTACGATATGGTTTTGTACCATCCGTCGGCATCGTTTACGAAGAATTATCTCCCGATTTACAACAGTCTCTCGCACGACAGCAAGCCGATTCTGTTCCGCGGCGAGTACGCAAAGCGCTTTCTTGAGGAAGTTCTTCCGAAACTCAGCAACACGATGAGCATGGAGATTCCCGCGGTGCTGCAGGAGCGGTATCTCACGTATCCGCTGACGGCTTCGCTGTATCTTGATTACGTCAATATGGACATCCGCGGCGAGTTGTATTTTACGTACGGGGAGTACAAGTTTAACAGCTTCTCCGAGCCGGATACACACAAGGTTATTCTGGTGCGCGATAAGGAGGGCGAGCACGAGCTTCTTACGAAACTGAAGGACCTCGGCTTTGAGACGCACAGCGGTTACTATCTGCTTCGCGACGTGGAGAAGATCTTTGATTTCATTTCCGGCGAACGCGACGGCCTGGATGATATCTGTCAGTTGATGTACTCGGATTCGTTCCGTTCGCTTCGCATCAACAAGGGCGAGAGGGTGACGTACGGCGTTCACATGAAGTCCGACGAGGACTATCTGACGCTCGATGTTTCCTACGACGATGTACCGAGAAAAGAGCTTGCGGAGATCTTCCGCTCGATCAAGCTCAAGAAGAAGTATTACCGCATGAAGGACGGCAACTTCCTCATGCTGGATTCCGCTGCCATGCAGCAGTCGATGCAGTTTATCCGCTCGCTCACCGGCTCGACGCAGACGATCCGCGAGGACGGTGTTGTTGTCGACCGCGCGCAGGCAAATTATCTTACGCAGATGCTCGATCACATGAACGCCGAGCACCATGTCGACGATGCGATCTACGATCTGATTCACGAGCTCAACAACCCGCCGTTGTTGTCGTGCCCGGATTCGATCACGGCGGACGTCCGGTCGTATCAGGCAGCCGGTTTCTCGTGGATGTGCAATCTTGCAAACCACCACATGGGCGGTATTCTGGCCGACGATATGGGTCTTGGTAAGACACTGCAGGCGATTATGTACCTCTCGACCTTGCCGGAGAAGAGTCGCCGCATGGTTGTGTGCCCGACGTCTCTAATGTTCAACTGGAAGGATGAGTTTGAGAATTTTGCGCCGCATATGAGCTGCGATATCGTGTGCGGTACGCCCGAGGAGCGCCGCCGTATCGTTGCGGAGAGCACGGCGGATGTGCTGATCACGTCGTATCCTTTGATCCGCAGGGATCTTCCGTACTATAAAGATCTGGAATTCTCCGCGGTTATCATCGATGAGGCGCAGAATATCAAAAACAGCGCTTCGATGAACGCGCAGAGCGTGAAGAATCTTAAGACGCAGACGCGGTTTGCCCTGACCGGTACACCGATTGAAAATTCTCTTTCCGAAATCTGGTCGATCTTTGATTTTGTGATGCCGGGATATCTGTTCTCGCACTCGAAGTTCGTGAACGAGTACGAAAAGCCGATTATGAATAAAAACGAGGAGATGTTGACGCAGCTCAATCTCCGCATTCAGCCGTATATCATGCGACGTATGAAACAGGACGTACTCACGGATCTTCCGGAGAAGACAGAGGAGAAGATTCTTGTCGACCTCTCGGAGCGCCAGAAGAAGCTGTATGCGGCGTACCTCGAGCATTACCGCGGAGAGCTTCATTTCGACGAGGAGGACACCGAGATTCCCGAGAATCGCGTGCGTATCCTGAGTGCGTTGATGCGCCTTCGCCAGATCTGCTGTCATCCGGCGACGTTTATGGACAACTACGACGGCGACAGCGCGAAGATGGACATCTTGATGGAGCTGTTGTCGCAGGCGATTGCGGCAGGGCACAGGACACTTGTGTTCTCGCAGTTTACGTCGATGCTCGACCTTATCGAAAAAGAGCTCAAGGACCGCAATATCGGTTACTTCTGCATCCGCGGCGACACCAAGGTTGCGGACCGCAGCAAGTTTGTAAAGCAGTTTAACGAGGGCACACACGATGTGTTCCTGATTTCCTTGAAAGCCGGCGGCACGGGCTTAAATCTGATCGGTGCCGACATGGTTATCCACGTGGATCCCTGGTGGAATCCGGCCGTGGAGGATCAGGCGACCGACCGTTGCTACCGCATCGGCCAGACGCGCAACGTGCACGTCATCAAGCTTCTTACGAAGGGTACGATTGAGGAGAAGATCTACCGACTTCAGCAGAAGAAGCAACGGCTCGCCGAGGCCGTCATCGAGAAGCAGGAGGATTTGATCGGAAAGCTGACGAAAGAGGAACTCCTGGAAATCTTCTCATAGGCATTTTCGCGTATTGTACTGGGGGAAACAAGTATGATCGGATGTCCGAATTGCGGCAACAAGCTCGTCTTCGACGTCGAGCTTCAGAAGATGAAATGCCGCTATTGCAATTCCACATTCCTGATCTCCGAGGCCACCAAATGGTCGAAGGATGCGTTTGAACAGACGGAGAGCGGGAATTCGACAAATGAGATTGAAGTGACCACGTTTACGTGCTCGCAGTGCGGCGCGGAGATTTCCGCCGACTCCGACGAGGCCGTGACGTGGTGCAGTTACTGCGGCTCGCCGGCGACACTTCACAGCCGCCTGACGAGAATCCGCAAGCCGGACCTTGTGGTTCCGTTTCAAATGAGTAAGGAGGTGTGCGTTGCCGAGTATAAGCGCATCGCACGCAAGCAGATTTATGCTCCGCGCGATCTGATCAACCACGGAGACGCCGATGGCTTCCGCGGCATTTACATGCCGTACTGGACGTATGACATCAACCGAAGAGGTACCTTCAACTTCATGGGCGAGGCGACGGAACAGGAAGGCGACGGCTACGTCAAAATCACTTATCGTATGCAGGGCCGCTTAAACAGCAGTTACAGCGGCCTGTCTCACGATGCATCCCAGACTTTCGATGATTATGTCAGCGAGCGAATCGCTCCGTACCCCTGGCGCAACAAGCGGCAGTTTAATTTGTGTTACCTGAACGGTTTTTACGCCAACGCTGCGGACCAGGATGAGATGGTTTACATCAACCGTGTGGTCAACACCGAGAAGGAGCTGATCTACACCGACGCGTGCTCGAAGTACCATCAATACGGGCCGAAGGAGGCAAGCGTGATCGCGGACCTCTCGGTGCAGGGACAGCCCGGTCACAGCGGAGGCTTGTGGACTCCGGTTCGCGAGATTCCGAAGGAGGGAACACCGCGTGTTTCTTCGGAAAATGCGCTGATCGAATCGAAGCCCGAGTGGGATGCAAGACAGCCCGACAAGGCCATCTCTGTCAAGAGCAAGCTTGCGATGTTTCCGGTTTGGTTCATGTCGTACCGCTGGGGAGACCGTGTCTCGTACGCAACGATGAACGGCGACACGGGGAAAATGTATGCCGAATTCCCGGCCTCGACGAAGCGCTTTTTGTTCTTCTCCGCATTGACGGCAATTCCGCTGGCTGCATTTTTCTACTTTCTCTACACATTGACGCCGTCGTACATTTTGTTTGTCGCGTTGATGGCGGCGCTCGGGGCATCGTGCATGTTCAAAAGCGAAGTCATGGAGATCTTCAAAAAGCAGTACCATGTGATTACCGCGGAAGACGGGAAGAAGGTCAGCCACAAGACCAGAAATACCCTTGTTCTGTGCCTGATCGGAGCGGTTTTGGTGATGCCGGCCATACAGCTTTGGTGGGACACGACGTTCGCATTCAGCTTCCTACAGATCTATCGCGTAGTATCGATTGCAATCTGCATCGTATTTGTCGTCCGACTGATTAACATGAGTTCAACGTACAGCGGAATCGTGGATGTGGCAATGAACCGTGTCAACTTCTGGTCTTTGCTCACGGCGGTCGCCGCGGCGGTTGTGTTTTACTTTAACCCCGCGTCGGACGAGTTGTTCTACGGGCTCTCGTTCGCAGTTATCGCCGCGGTCGGAGTCTCGGTGTTTGCATTGATCAAGAGTTACAACGTGCTTTCCTCGGTGCGGCCGAAACAATTCAACAGAAGCGGAGGTGAAGACGATCATGCGTAAAATGATTCTTTACCTCGCAGCTCTGGTGCTCGCGATTTCCCTGTGCGGCTGCAACTACGCAACGCACGAAAAGCCGTCCTCGCCCGGCGGCAAATACCTGACGGATCATGCGAATCTTTTTGAAGGCGAGGATTTGTCTGAGCTTCACAAGAGCATGGAAAAACTTTCGGAATACGGCAATGTTGGCATTTATACAATCGCTGATAGCCATTACGGCATGAACACCGCGACATATGCCTCAGAGCTTTACGACAAGAATTTTGGGACACAGAGCGGCTTTTTGTTCGTGATCGATATGGCGACCCGTGAGATTTACATCGAGACGGACGGTTATATCGGCGATTATGTGACTCCTGCGAAGGCGTTAACCATCACCGACAACGTGTACCGGTATGCAAGCCGGGGAGACTACGCCGACTGTGCGAACAACGCGATCCTGCAGGCGCTGCGGCTTCTGGAGGGTAAGAGCATCTCGCAGAAGATGAGAATTGTTTCGTGTATCTTCCTTGCGGTGATTTCTGCGTTGTTGCTGAATTTTGCTTTCCTTCGTTTCTTAAACAGAAAGCCTGCGGTCACGACCGGAGAACTTTCGCTCGTCGTGGACGGCCACGCGAGGTTTACGAATGACCAGATTACAGTCGACCACAAGACATATGTGGAGGCCGCGCAGGTTGACAAGGTGAACACCGCACTTTTAATCCTTCGAATACTTTTGATTCTGCTCGGAGGAGGCGGCAGTGGCGGCGGTGGCGGCCGCAGCAGCGGAGGCGGCGGTAGAAGCGGCGGCGGAGGAGGCCACTCGAGCCACGGCGGCGGACATCGGTTCTAGTTATTGCTTGAAAACTCATTTTACATCAAAAAAGAAGGCTCCCGAGGGAACCTTCTTTTGATTTTGGTTTCATTTTCCGAAGGAAATTATTCTTCAAGGAACTTCGCGTAGTAGCGCTGTACGAGGCTGTCAAGGAAGACTTCGTTGAGCTCGCCGAAGTTGTCGGTCAAAAGCTTCTTGATGCCTGCAATCTTGCGTTCGACGTTCTGTGCGTCGGTTGCGGTCTCGCTCTCGAAAGCTCGGACGGTCTGCTGTGTAACATTGAGCATCATCCAGCTGTTGAAGAGCTTCGCAAGGCGCTTGCTGCTCATGCAAAGAAGGAACGAAGCATTCTTCAGATCGCCTGCCGCGAGCTCGCGCTTGGCAGAAGCCGGAACGTGGGAGACGAACAGGTGGTCCGTTTCCTCCTCGCCGGTGATGCGCATGCCCGTGAGAACAACGGGACCCTCGGCATCAGCCTTGCGGGCGTTCTTTTTATACTTCGCGTAGCTCGAAACCTGGTGCGGCTTGTAGAAGTCGAACTCGGCCTCGTTCGTCGTGTTCGGCGTGTAATCCGGCACAAAGCCTGCGTAGTTGTCCAGATCGTCGGTGTCCTCGAAGACAATCTTGCCGTTCTTGCCGAAGTCCTTTACGAGGCTTGCCTGGCGAACCTGCTCCTTCTTGATCTGTGCGTTGATGGCTGCATTTTCCTCTTTGCGGGAATGCACCTTCTTCTTGAACTCGTCGTACTCGGATTCCTCGGCGGGCTCGTCGTTGCCGGAGAGGTCCGTAGGAGAGTAGTCCGGCACGAAACCGCGGTATGTTCCCTCGGGATCTATATCGGCGTCGTTGATCTCAACGCGTTTGGGCTTCTTCACGGGCTGCTTGTCGTCAAACGCCGCATCGGCCTTGGTTGCCTCATTTGCGAACGAGGAGCTCTGCTCGATGTTCGGCAGCGTCTCGCGCTCGGGCGAGTCGGAGATGACTTCTTCGATGATATTGTCGTCTAAGGAAACCTTGATCTTGGTGTCCTGAATGTCGGTAGGACGGCTCGGAACCGCTTCGAAATCCGCGGTTTCGGTGCTCTGGTACTTTGCATCCGGAACGATCTCCTCGACGATCGTTTCGCTCTTTGCGGGCTCTGTCTTGTCGAAGAGCGTCTCGGTCGTAACCTTCTCGGGTGCGCTTGCCTCGGGTGCAGCGACAGCCTTCGAGGAATTCTCGCTCATCACAGGCTTCTTCTGAGTAGCCTTGGCAACCACGGGAACAGCTACCGGCTTCTGCGTCTTGGAGACAATCGTGCTCGACGGATCCGCTGCCGGAGTCTCGGTCTTCTTGCGGGTCTTCGAGAGCGTTGCCTTCTTAAAGTTGTTTAAAAAATCGGAAAATGCATCGTTGCTTGCGCCTTCCGCAGACGCCTCATCCTTCTCGTAATCGAGAGGATCGTCCGCAGTGTTGACCGGCGAAACGTAAGCATCCTCGGCGGGAGCTTCGGCCTCAGCGGCCTCCTTGAAGGACTGGATGTCGTCCGCGTCGATGATGTTCGCATCGTCAAGCTCCTCATGCTCGACGCGCTCGGTCTCAACAAAGATCGGAGCTTCCGGCTCGGCGGGAGCGGGCTCTTCAACAGTTGCTTCGGGCTCGCTTTCAGCAGGCTCCTCAACCTCCTCGACAACAACCGGAGCGGGAGCGGGTTCTTCTGCGGGTGCTTCGGCAACCGGCTCTTCCACGGGCTCGGACTCGGTCTCGAGCTTCACCTCGATGTCCTCGGCACCAGCGCCCCAGTCGATCGTCTTGGCGTTGTTCTGGTAAACCGGCTTCGGCTGCTCGGACTCCTCGTAGTTCGGAACAACATATTGCTGCTCGTAGTTGGAAAATGCAAACTTCATGCCGCCTTCGGCTTCCTCGTCACCATCGGCCGCGGCAATCGCCTCGGGCTCGCGGGTGTCGAGAACGGGACCTTCGTGCTTCTTTGCGAAGTTCTCCAGGTCCTCCTGGCGCTTCTTTTCAAACTGGAATGCCGTAAGAGGTCTCTTCGGCGTAAAATCAATGGACGGCTCTTCGTCTGCGGGAGCAGCGGCAGCCTCCTCATTTTTCTCAAGTTCCTCGTAGAGAGAAGGGCGGCGTTTGGGCGCCTTCTTCGCCTCAAAGACACTGTCGGTCTCGGGAGAGGGCGTGTATTCCTTCTGGCGTACCGGAAGCTTGGTTCTTGTAGCAGCATTGGCCGTGAACTGCGGAGCTTCCTCCTCGTCGTCATCGTCCTCCTCGGGTTCGTCGCCGAAATCCTCGTCCTCGTCGTCGACTTCGTCCTCCTCGGGTGCCTCGGAAGGAATCTCGGGTTCGTCCTCGGGCTCTTCCTCCGGTTCCGCAGCAGGAGCGGGCTCTTCCTCGGGCTCTTCGGAAATAACAACCTTCACCTCCGGAACCGGCTCGGTCTCAGGCTCTGCAACAGGCTCCTCGGCTACCGGCTCGGGAGCGGGTTCTTCAATAACAGGAGACTCGACAACAGGTTCTTCGTAGGCAGGCGCCTCAATAACGGGTGCCTCAACAACAGGTTCCTCGTAGGCAGGCTCTTCGTAAGCTGGCTCTTCTATGGATGCCTCGGGCATTTCGGGCTCGGACGAGGTCTCGTACGGGAGCTCGCCGCGCTCCATGAAATCCGGCTCCTCGTAAGAGTCGGCAAATCCTGTCATAACCTTGGCCTTCGGAGCTTTCTTCGGTTCCTCAACAGGAGCGGGAGCGGGTGCTTCCTCTGCGGGCTCCTCGGCCTTCGGAGCTTCCGCTGCCTTGGGTGTTTCCACGGGGGCTTCTGCCTTCTTCTCGGCGGGCTTTACAATCGGCTCGGGCGTCACGTCCTCGCCGTTACGGCTTCGCTTCTCGGCCGACTGGAACGCGATGAAGCCCTTCATGGCCGCGCGCTTATCCTTCTTGTCGACGAAAATGCGGTAGTTATCTTCACGAACACCGTACTCGTAGGTGCTCTCAATGCCCTGGTCCTTCATGTAGGCGACAAAACGCTCTGCCTGCTCCTTGTTGTTCAAGGACACAAGCGAAACCATATCGGCAGCTTTGTTGTCAATCAGGGAAACGTTACAATCCACGCAAATGGTAGTACCGAGAGGGTACTCTTTCTTACAGGTAGGACAGTATGGCATCTCTTCTCCTCATTTCTGTGCGGCTTTGATTCGGCAGGACCAGCCGGAAAGCACCGCACGCCTTTCCGACAAAACGTCGTACGGGCGCCATTTGTCGAAAAATGACGCCGTAAAACGTATAAAAAGCCATCTATTATTATAATAAAACGGGGGTTATATTGCAAGAGAAAACGAGATAAACTTCGGCGGAATCTGCATTTTCCGGCGAAGCTCTCGGACTACTCTTCGCCGGAAGGGAAGAGCAGCTCAAAATGCTTGTCGGCAACGTCGCGAAGCAGAGCCTCATCGGCGTCGGGGAACTCCTCCTTAAGCTTCGCAACGATCCACTCACCGCGCTGGAGTTCGGTGACGATGGTGTCGTTCTCGGAAGACTCGTCAGCGTCCGGAACTGCGGCAATCACGTCGTCTTTGGTTGCATTTGATTCAAGAAATTCGTTCATCTTAAGGATCAGCGAATCCTCGATTGCACTTTGCTCGATCGCGTTGCGGTATACGGATTTCGACCAGATACCGACGCAGATCAGGGCGATAAACATGAGGATCAGAACGATGTTTCCGAACGTGGTTAAGAAGGTGTGGCCGGTGACCATCATGACGATGACAGCAATCAGACCGATGATACCGAACGCAAGGAAAAGCTGAGAGGTACCCTTGGCATCTTCGGCTTTGTCCTTCGCAGGAATGTAGCTTGTCGCTGCGGCTGCTGCGTGAAGCGGCTGGCCGGTGATCTCGGCTACGGAATCCTCGGAATAGAGGTCGGTAAGTTTTTTGTTCGTCTCGGAGTTTTCGTACATCTCCTCGAGTTTCTCGATGGACTCGGGATCGAAGATCACGCCGCCGTCGTCCTCAACCATCAATTCCGCGGACTCATCCGCAACAGCACGGCCGACTTCCGAGAACGCATTGCCGGTCTCGACGGAGACAAACACGGAAAATGCACGCAGAACGCGCTCCTGTTCCTTCTTCTTGGCGTACAGACCGAAGCTGCCGTCCTCCTGTTCCTCCACGGTGAACGGAATCCCCGAGTAGGAGAGATAGTCGGTGAAGCGCTTTAAGATCGCTTCGTTTTTAAGCTTCAAAAGCGGCTTCTCCGCCTTGACCGTGAGACTTTCAACCAGCTCACAATTGCAATCCGGGCAGATCTTGACGCCCGGTTGATATTCACACTCGCATTTCGGACAAAAACCCATGGAAAAAACACCTCCCGTAGACACACGTTTTTGTTGGAAAACCAACGGTTTTATTATATTGCAAACGGGCCTGAATGGCAAGATGTTCTTGCAACGTCAGGGCGCGAATGGTACAATAAATGTTGTGTGGATTTCATTTTGCGGCGAGACAGTTCGGTCGCAAGGAAAGGCGGTTGTATGGGAGCTAAGCTCGCGTTGTCGGAAGACATCCTTTTGACAGTCGAAAAGCCGGCGAGATATATCGGCGGCGAGATCAATATGGCGATCAAGGACCTCTCGAAGATCGACATCCGGTTTGCAATGTGCTTCCCGGACGTGTATGAGGTGGGAATGTCGCATCTCGGAATTCAGATTCTGTATGATATGTTCAACAGAAGGGAGGACACGTATTGCGAGCGTGTCTATTCGCCGTGGACCGACCTCGACGCGATCATGCGGGAGCGCCACATCCCTTTGTTTACGCTTGAGACGCAGTCGCCGGTGAAGGATTTTGATTTTCTGGGCATCACGCTTCAGTACGAGATGTGCTACACAAATGTCCTTCAGGTGCTTGACCTTGCGGGAATCCCTTTGCATGCCGAAGACCGGACGGAGGACGATCCGATCGTGGTCGGCGGAGGCCCGTGCACGTACAATCCGGAGCCGATTGCGGAATTTTTCGACTTCTTCTACATCGGCGAGGGCGAGACCGCGTACGATGAGATTCTGGACCTGTATAAGGCCAATAAAAAGCGCGGCGGAACGCGCAAAGACTTCCTGCGTCAGGTGTCTCATATTCAGGGAATGTATGTGCCTTCCCTGTATGAGGTGACGTACAAGGAGGATGGCACGATCGCGTCGTTTACTCCGATCGCCGACGATGTTCCGGCGAAGGTGCTCAAGCAGGTCGTGACCGATCTGGATGCTTGCGTTTATCCCGAAAAGCAGCTTTTGCCGTTCCTCAAGGTCGTTCAGGACAGAGTTGTTCTGGAGCTTCAGCGCGGCTGCACGAGAGGCTGCCGGTTCTGTCAGGCGGGCATGATCTACCGGCCGACAAGAGAGCGGTCCGTCGGGCATCTGTGCGATATCGCAAGGTCTCTTTTGGACACGACCGGGCAGGATGAGATGAACTTAAGTTCCCTTAGCTCGAGTGATTTCTCGGGGCTTCCCGAGCTTGTCTATACGATGATCGACGAGTGCCGCGAGCGCCACGTAAGTCTGTCGCTTCCGTCGCTTCGAATCGATTCGTTTGCGGTCGATGTCATGCAGAAGGTGCAGGATGTCAACCGAAGCAGTATCACGTTTGCACCCGAGGCCGGCACTCAGCGCATGCGAAACGTGATCAACAAGGGCCTCACCGAGGAGGACATCCTCTCGGGAGCGTCGAAGGCATTTGCCGCCGGATGGAACAAAGTCAAACTGTACTTTATGCTCGGTCTGCCGACCGAGACAGAGACCGACGTCGCGGGAATCGCGGAGCTCGGAAATGCGATTGCGCGCGAGTACTATGCGATGCCTAAGGAGCTTCGGCACGGCAAGGCGAACGTGACGATCAGCACCTCGTATTTCATCGCGAAACCGTTTACGCCGTTCCAGTGGATGCCGATGATCTCGAAGGACGTGTTCCTTACGAGACAGCGCCTTTTGAAGGCAACCGTGCAGGAGCAGCGAAACGCCAAGAGCCTCGTATATCACTGGCATGATGCCGAGACGAGTGAGCTTGAGGGAATCTTCGCAAGAGGCGACAGACGTCTCTCCGAGTTCATCGAGAAGGCGTATCGCCGCGGATGCATCTACGATGCGTGGACGGAGCATTTTAAGTATGACATCTGGAAGGAGCTCATGGTCGAACTCGGCGTCAGCGTTGAGTTTTACAACCTGCGCGAGCGCCCGTACGACGAAATCCTTCCATGGGATCATATCGATATCGGCGTGAAGAGAGAATTTTTGTATCGTGAGTATGAGAAGGCGAAGAAAGAGATCGTCACGCCGAACTGCATGAAGCAATGCTCGGGCTGCGGCGCCGCGGTGTTCGGCTGCGGAATCTGCGTCAAGCCGCGCCAAAAGGACGGAGGTGAAGTATGAAAGCACGAATCGGTTTCGCCAAATTTGGCAACATGCGCTTTTTAGGTCACCTCGATGTGATGCGGTATTTTCAGCACGCGATCGCGAGAGCGAATCTTCCGATCGCCTACAGCGCGGGCTTTCACCCGCATATGATCTTGAGTTTTGCGCAGCCGCTGGCACTTTCGGTCACCAGCGACGGCGAGTATTTTGATCTCGAGCTCACGGAGGACATGGAGGCTACAGAGCTTCGCGATCGTCTGGATGAGGCGATGTGCGACGGCTTTGCTATCACGGATGCACACATTCTGCCTCCGCAGGAGCCGAACACGAAGAAGCAGACCGGCATGTCGCAGATTGCCGGTGCGATGTATCTCTGTGAGGAGACGGAGAGCTGTTTCGGGAAATTGACGGCGGCTGTTGAGGCATTTGCCGCGTCGAAAAATGCAACCGTCACCAAGCCGACCAAAAACGGTGAGCGCGATGTGGATGTCCGCGCGGGTGTGCATGCGATTGCAATTGTGAATGATGACGGTACGCTGCGTATTCTTGCTGACGACGGCGTGTTTGCAATGCCTGCAAGCCTTACGGAGGGCTTTGGGTCGGAGAGAAGCAAACATGCGATTCACCGAGAGGACGCTGCAAGGTTTGTTTTTGCGGTCAGCGCCGGAAGCGAGAACAACATTTCGGTTGAGCTGATCGGCGAGGCGCTGTGCAACGCGGCAGGTATCGAGAACGGAAGAAGTCTTGCGGCGCACCGGATGGAATTGTACGGATGTAAGGACGGAGCGATGGTGTCGCTTCTTACGATGTGACGGAGCGGTTATGGATACACGGATTTTCTATCGCGAGGGAAGCGCGGTCGTGAGCGCTGCATTTGCCGACTCGGAGCTTACGGAGGTTACCGTATCCGGGCCGGACGGTGAGTTGCGCCCGGGCGACATCTTTGTCGCGCAGGTGCGGAAAATGACGCCCGGCATCGCGGGTGCATTTGTCTTCTGCGGGGCGGAGAAGGACTGCTTCTTAAAGACGGACAAGATCGGGACTCCGTTGGTTCGGCAGACACACGCCGACGGAAAGCTTCACCAGGGCGACGAGGTGATTGTTCAGGTGGAGCGTGAGGAGGGCAAAAACAAGCCTGCGACGGTTGTCACCGACATCTCCCTGACCGGCGTGTATCTCGTGCTGATTCATGGCTCCAGAGGAATTCGCGTTTCCTCCAAAATCAACGATGAGGCTTGGAAGAAGGAGATGAAGGCCGAAGCGCTGTCCTGGATCGACGGCGACTATACCTTGATGCTTCGCACGAATGCGTATCAGGCCGATCCTGCGGTGGTACGGCGCGAGTTTGATATCTTGCGTACTCGCTACACCGAGATCGTCTCAACCGGGCTTATGAGAAAGCCGGGAACAAGACTTTACCAGGGGCTCCCGACATATCTTTGCGGCATCAGAGATGACAAGCAGACGATACCGGACCGCATTCTGGTGCAGGATCCGGAGATTGCCGCGGAACTTCGCGAATTCCTGTCAACATTCCGACCGGAATATGCGAAGGAGCTTGTAGTGAAAGACCCTGCAGATTATCCGCTGTCGGCCGAGTTTGATATGAAGAAGCGCTTTTCGTTGCTTACGAACCGCAAAGTGTGGCTCAAAAGCGGAGCGTACCTGATTATCGATCCGACGGAGGCGATGACGGTGATCGACGTAAACACCGGCAAGGGCAGTGTCGGCAAGGCCGGTGAATCGGGATTTCTTGTGTGCAACATGGAGGCGGCGCAGGAGATTGCAAAGCAGATTCGACTTCGAAATCTCTCGGGAATCATCATGATCGACTTCATCAACATGAAGAATGCCGCGGACAATACGGCACTTATGGAAGCGCTTAAGAATTACACAAAATCGGACCCTGCGGGAGTGCGTGTTGTCGATATGACGCCGCTTGGACTTGTTGAGGTCACGAGAACCAAGGTACGGAGGCCTTTGGCGGAAGATTTGCGAAAGTTTGCGGAAAATAATTCTTGACATGATGTTGTCATTATGTTATATTGTTCTAGTATGCCGCACAGTGAGGTAGAAGTATGTCCATTTTTCGAAAAGGACATCACCGTAACTGGCGAGTAATGATAATAGGAGGTACCCTGTATGTACGCAATTATTGCGACCGGCGGAAAGCAGTACAAGGTAGCGGAAGGCGATATCATTAGAGTAGAAAAACTCGGTGCAGCGGAAGGCGAGAGCTACGTGTTCGACCAGGTTCTTGCTGTAAATAACGGCGAGCTGGTTGTCGGCAACCCTGTTGTTTCCGGTGCTACCGTATCGGCAACGGTTCTTGGCGACGGCAAGGCTAAGAAGGTTATCGTTTACCGGTACAAGAGAAAGAGCGGATATCACAAGAAGAACGGCCACAGACAGCCCTTTACGCAGGTTAAGATCGATTCGATCAAGCTTTGATAGAGGCTTGGGCAGGAGTTGATTTCTATGATTCGTGCAGTATTTTTCAAGGATGCGCATGACGGTCGTCTTCGGGGATTTTCCTGCAACGGCCATGCCGATTATTCGAAACGCGGCAAGGACATCCTTTGCTCGGCGGTTTCCGCCCTGACGCTTTCCTGTGTGAATTCCATCACGGAATTGACCGGTGATAAGGCTGAGGTTAAGGAATCGGACGGCAATCTGCAATGCATGGTATCAATTCCGGTGAGCCCGGAGAGTGAGCTTTTACTCAAGTCTTTGCACTTGGCGCTCACGTCCATCGCGGAGGAGTATCCGCGAAATGTTACGGTAACTGTGAATAGTTTATTCGATTAAGGAGGTAAACGAGTCATGTTGAGAATGAACCTTCAATTGTTCGCTCATAAGAAGGGTGTCGGCTCGACCAAGAACGGCAGAGATTCCGAGTCCAAGCGTCTCGGCGCCAAGAGAGCTGACGGTCAGTTCGTTAAGGCCGGCAACATCCTTTTCAAGCAGCGCGGAACCAAGATTCATCCCGGTGTCAATGTAGGTCGCGGCGGTGATGATACCCTGTTTGCTTTGGTTGACGGTACGCTTCGGTTTGAGACCAAGGCAGGCGGCCGCAAGCAGGCAAGTGTATATCCGGTAGCTGAGTAATCCGGACAGACAAGGATGCAAGCCCCGTTCCGCGAATGTGTCGGAACGGGGTTCTTTATTCGTTTAGAAGTTGTTGGAGGAGTTATGTTTGCAGATACTGCCATCATTACGATCCGTTCCGGCAACGGCGGTGACGGTCACGTCGGATTCCGGCGGGAGTTGTTCGTTGCGGCCGGCGGTCCGAACGGCGGCGACGGCGGGCGCGGCGGCGACCTCATTTTCGAGGTGGACGACGGGCTAAATACGCTGAACGATTTTCGCTATATCAAAAAATACGCCGCCGGCAACGGAGAGAACGGCGGAAACAATTGCTGCCATGGTGCGGACGGTGCGGATCTCGTGGTGAAGGTGCCCGAGGGAACCGTCATCAAGGACGCCGACAGCGGCAAGGTCATCGCCGATATGTCGCATGAAAACCGCAGACAGGTCATCCTTCACGGCGGACGCGGCGGCAAGGGCAATATGCACTACGCGACGGCAACCATGCAGGTGCCGAAGTATGCGCAGCCCGGCAAGAAGGGCCGTGAGCTCCGCGTTTTGCTGGAGCTTAAGGTCATCGCGGATGTCGGCCTCGTCGGCTATCCGAACGTAGGAAAATCCACCTTCCTCACGCGTGTTTCGAACGCGCGCCCGAAGGTTGCGAATTATCATTTTACGACGCTTCATCCGAATCTCGGTGTTGTGAATCTCGAGGGCACGAACGGTTTCGTCATCGCGGATATCCCCGGCTTGATCGAGGGTGCTTCCGAGGGCGTCGGCCTGGGACATCAGTTTTTAAAGCACGTTGAGCGCTGCCGCGTGATTTTGCACATTGTTGACGGCGCATCCACCGAGGGTCGCGACCCTGCGGAGGATGTTTTGACCATCAACCGCGAGCTCGCCAAATACAGTGAAGTTCTTGCCTCCAAGCCGCAGATCATCGCGGTCAACAAGATGGACCTCTTCACCGAGGAGGAGCAGGAGATAGCGCTTTCGCTGCTTCGCGAAGGCCTTGCAAAGGATATGCCCGATGCGGTTTTGATGCCGATTTCGGCGGCAACCGGCAAGGGCATTCGTGAGGTGCTGTACGCGGTTTACAATATGCTTCAGGAGAGCAAGGAAGAGCCGATTTCCTTTGAGCAGGAGTTCTTCCCCGAGACCGCTGACGATGATTTCGAGGATCCGTTCGAGGTTTACTACGATGAGGAAGCCAAGGTTTACGTTGTTGAGGGCCCGCGCATCGAGCGCATGCTCGGCTATACGAACCTTGATTCCGAGAAGGGCTTTGAGTTCTTCCAGAACTTCCTGAAAACCAACGGTATTCTGGACCAGCTCGAGGGATTGGGCATCAAGGACGGCGACACGGTCCGCATGTACGGACTTCAGTTTGACTATTATAAGTGAGGAAATACATGACAACGAAACAAAGAGCCTATTTAAAGGGCCTTGCAATGAATATTGAGCCCACGTTTCGCATCGGCAAGCAGAGTCTTACGCCCGAATTTTGCGAAGGAATCCGTGAAATTCTGGAGGCCAGAGAACTGATTAAGGTTGCCGTTTTGCAGAACTGTGCGGACGAGCCGAAGGAGCTTGCGAGAATCCTCTCCGAGCGCACCGGAGCCGAGACCGTGCAGGTGATCGGCAAGCGAATCGTTTTGTACCGCGAATCCAAGACGCAGAAAAAGATTGAACTTCCGAGATAAGGAGTTACGATTATGGGGTTGAAGGTCGGAATTCTTGGGGGTACGTTTGACCCGATTCACAGCGGTCACATCGCGATCGCGCAAGCGGCGAAGAAACAGCTTGCGCTTGATCTGATGTGGCTGATGCCGGCGCCGACGCCGCCGCACAAGGACAAAAGCCTTGTGACCGCGGATGTGCATCGACTGATGATGACCATGTTGTCACTGCCGGACGAGAGCATTGAGATGAACGTCTTCGAGTTTAACCGCGAAGGCAAATCCTACACCTCCGACACGCTCACAGCGATTGAAAACGAACATCCCGACGGCGAATACTATTACCTGATGGGAGAGGACTCGCTGCAGGATTTTCCGAAGTGGCATGAGCCTGAAACGATTGTACGCATCGCTAAGATCGGTGTTGCGATCCGTGAGGAGAACAGGGAGCATTTTACGGCGCTTCTGGCGGAGCGAAACAAGCAGTTCGGCGACGCGTTTATTGCACTTGATACGAAATATCAGCCGGTATCCTCGACGATGCTTCGCGAGGCGATTGCCTTCGGAGAACATGCAGATTTGATCGCGCCCCGTGCGCTTTCGTACATTCATCACTTCGGGCTTTACGGCACGAAACCGACTGCGATCCGGCCGGAGACGATTTCCTTATACGAGAATATTTACGAGAAGCTTGAAAAGAAACTCTCGCCGCATCGGCTTCGTCATTGCACCGGCGTTGCGCATCTTGCAGCAGAGTTTTTGCAGGCACACGAGGAGCGTAACGGCACCGTGCCCGCTGTTGATGGCTATTATGAGAGTGTACAAAAGGCGTATATCGCAGGACTTCTTCACGATTGCGCCAAATACATGCCTCCTGGCGAGTATCCCGCATTTTGTGAAACACATGGTATCCCTGTGACACAGAGCGAACTTCGGAGTCCGGAGCTTTTGCATGCGAAGGTCGGAAGCTACTTTGCGGCAAATGAATACGGCATCAACGATCGTGAGATTCATGCTGCGATTGAGAAACACTGCACCGGCGACACGGAGATGACTCCGTTGGAGCTTGCCGTGTATACAGCCGATTTTTGCGAGCCGTTTCGCGATCACAGACCGCTCGGAAGAACGCTTCAGACAATCCGCTTGACCGGCTATGAGGACCTGACTTTGGCGGCCTGGATGGCAACAGACAGTGTGCTTGAGTTTATCAGAAGTATGGATTGGAGTATCGACCCTATGACCGGGTTGATGCTTGATAGTTTAGAGAAAAAGATCCGCCAAAAAGGCGGGAAAGGAAGTAAAATGAACGATTACACATCGAAGGATCTTGCTAAGACCGCGTACGCGGCACTGGACAACAAGAAGGCATTTGATATTCGCGTGATCGAGATCGACAAGGTCTCCACAATCGCTGATTACTTTGTAATCGCCGACGGAAACAATGCGTCCCAGGTGGAGGCGATGGTCGATGAGGTGCAGATGATGCTCTACAAGACCTACGGCATCGAGCCCAAGCGCGTGGAGGGTGCAAAGAACAGCGGCTGGATCCTGATGGATTACGGCGATATTGTTGTTCATGTATTTTCCTCGCAGGACCGCCTGTTCTACGATTTGGAGCGCGTATGGCGCGACGGAAGCACGCTTGACACAAGCGACTGGGGAGAGACGCCCGCGGAGAAGAAAGACTGATCAATCGAAATACATAAGTAACGCCCTGCAGGTTTTCACACCGGCAGGGCGATTTTTGTGATATTGGATATATCGATTATTGGGATCAAAACATTAACGATAGAAGCGGAAGAGTCCGATGACAACACCTAAAATGATACAGTCCGGAACAATAATCGGATCGAGAGCATCGTTCTCGGGCTGAAGACGGATGTGACCGTTCTCTTTATAAAACGTCTTAACCGTTGCGGAATCATCAATTAACGCGACAACAGTATCTCCGTTATAAGCGGTGTTCTGACGGCGAACAAGAACCCGGTCTCCGTCGAAAATACCGACATTGATCATACTGTCGCCCTTGACCTTCAGGAAGAACGTCTCGGCGTTCGGCATGTACTCGGTAGGAATCGGAAAATAGTCAACAATCGATTCTTCTGCAAGCAACGGCTGACCGGCAGCTACGGTTCCGATGACCGGAACATTCACCATCTCACGGTTCGTTACGCGGAAGGAGTCATCGACAATCTCAATACAGCGAGGCTTCTGCGGATCTCGATGAATATAACCGTTCTCCTCCAATGTCGCAAGATGCGAGTGAACGGAAGAGGTCGAACGAAGATTCACTGCCTCGCAAATGTCGCGAACCGACGGCGGATAGCCTTTCGCCAGAATCTGTGCCTTGATAAACTCCAGAATCTCTTCTTGCTTTTTCGTAATCTTACCCGGCATAACAGCCTCCTTCTCAAGAGAAAACTCATTGATGTTTTGGTACCCTTGGACACATTTTAGCACATTTTCGAGCGAAAATCAAAACATTTGTTCGAAAAATACCCTGTAAAAGTGAACAAATTTTCGGCAGAACAAGTGTTCGAAATTTGTGCACTTTTTCGTACGCTTTTGCATTGACAAATCGAACGATTGTTCGTATAATGACGACATCAGGAAAAGAACACATGTTCGGTTACCCGAACAATTGCTTATGATGGTCGATGATCGACCGCAGGGGAGTGTCATCATGAACGAAGAGATTCGCAGTAGATTTAATGATAAAAGAGTCCATTCTAACGATACGTATATCATTCGATCCAGAAGAGCCAGAAGAAAAGCACTTCGCAGATTATATCGCAGAGCTGTTGTAGCCTCTGTTGCTGTAGTGCTTTTGGTTCTGTGTGTCTGGATCGCAACTGCTAAGAACGGTAAGGCTGTCGGCAAGACCGAGCGTGTGAAGCTTCTTACCTCTGTTAATGTTGAGGAAGGAGATTGCATCTGGACGATTGCAAAGCAGTATTACACCGAAGAGTGCGGCAGCATGCAGGATTATGTATCGGAAATAAAAAAGACCAACAATCTGTACGGAGATCGCATTCTCTCCGGGTACTCGTTGTTGATCCCGTATTATGAGTGAATTTCGGTTGTTTAACCATTTAGTTATTTATTTCTATGAGTTTCTCTCTGATTCCGTCGGTTCGTTCGGTTCGCTACATGTTCCTTTGCCTTCCGGCATTCGCCATTGCGGAATGACACCGGCTCGAATCGCATGAAAGAGACGATCTCTGACGCCAGGAGCTTCTTCGTTGAGGTTTTTAATCCATCGAGAAGCGTCTTCGCGCTTTGTCTCCCCGTCAGCAGGGCATGGGTTCTTGAAAACCGGCAGTTCATAGATATTTGAGAAGCCTTTTACATCACATTCGTTCACGTATATTAACGGTCGGATCAATGTTAAATCTGTCCGGTCAAGATAGGTAACCGGAGAGAATGTATGAATCCTGCCTTCAAAAACAAGTGACATCAAGAGCGTTTCAATCACATCATCCTTGTGATGCGCATAAGCAATCTTATTGCAGCCGAGTCTCTTGGCAGCATCATTAAAAGCACCCTTGCGAAGCTTTGCACATAAGCTGCAGGGATTGCTCTCTTTGCGGATATCAAACACGATCGTAGCGATTTCCGTTCGAACAACTTCCAATTCTACATTGAGTCTTTCGCAGAACGCCAGAACCTTCGAGTAGTCCGTGTTGAACCCGAGATCCACGGAGATTGCTTTAACTGTGAATTTTGCAGGGTAGAATCTTCGAAGTTCCGCCAAAGCGTACAACAGCGTAAGGCTGTCTTTTCCACCGGAGATTCCAACCGCAATCGTATCGCCTTCATTAATCATTTGATAGTCGTCTACAGCTCTTCGAACATAGCTCAGTAATTGTTGCAGTCTCATTGTTATACGGTTCCTTTCTGAAGCCGAAAAGGCATGGTTATTATAGCATTGTACATTCAATCCGAAAAGCCGTTTTTATAAAATCTATGGCGAGTTCATGCGAATTGTGGTATAGTAATGCTATAAATCGTGCGGAGGAAATGAATTTGGATTCCCGTATTCAAAAGATCGTTGATGAGATAAAGAAGTCTATTAAAGGCAAGGACGCGATCATTCTGAAAGTTTTGTGCGCAATGTTTGCCGGTGGCCATATTTTGCTTGAAGATATTCCCGGAGTCGGCAAGACAACGTTAGCTATGGCAATCTCGCAGTCCATGTCGCTTTCCTATAAGCGTGTTCAGTTTACGCCGGATGTTATGCCGAGTGATATTACCGGCTTCAATATGTACAATGCTCAGTCGCAGAAGTTTGAGTTTCATGAAGGTGCCGCTATGTGCAATCTTTTGCTTGCGGATGAGATCAATCGTACATCCCCGAAGACGCAGTCCTCACTTCTTGAGCTGATGGAAGAGGGTAAAGTAACGGTAGACGGCCAGACTCATTTTGTTCCGAGACCGTTCATTGTAATTGCTACACAGAATCCGTTCGGTTCCGCAGGAACGCAGCGTCTTCCGGAATCTCAGGTGGACCGGTTTATGGTCCGCCTCAGCATGGGATATCCGAGTCATGATTCCTCACTTGAGATTCTTCGTCAGGATTCCGATCCGGAGACGATTGATCAGGTCATCACGATCGATGAGTTTCTGGAGATGCAAAGAAATGTAAACGACGTTTTTGTCGACGAAGCAATCTTTGAGATGATTGTAAACATTACGGAAGCGACCCGTGAATCCGATAACATTCAGCTTGGCTTGAGCCCTCGTGGCAGCAAGGCTTTGCTTCGCATGGCCAAGGCCAATGCCTTCATAAACGGACGTAAGTTTGTTTCTACCGAGGATGTTTTGGCGAACCTTTCCTGCATTATGGCGCATCGACTTGTCTTAAGCTCCCGGGCGAAGGCAAAGGGAATTGAGGTTGATGCTGTTCTTGATAAGATTGCGGATGACATCTTCGTACCGAAGATCTGAACTGCTAAGACGAGAGAAGAGAGTATTTCATGAAGAGGATCTTTGCGATTGTTCGCTACCTTCTGTTTTTATCGATTTTGGTTTTTCTTTATCTGTTTAACAACCATGCATTAACTCTGTTGCTTTTGATTGTCGGGTTGTTAATCCCCATTGCTTCTTTTGTTGCGTTTTTTATCTCCATACACAAGGTTCGATTCGGAATATCATTTCGTGATTCTGCCGTCAACCGAGAGGAAGAAACGGCAGTTCTTTTGAAGGCTGTGAATGCTTCTTTGATTCCGCAATTAAAGGCCAATTTCCGTTTTACAATTTCAAATGAACTGAATCCCAATGACATTGAGCACATCTGGGAACTATATATCGGACCGAAGGAATCCATGAAATTTGAGGTTCCGCTTCAGTTAATGAACAGCGGCAGCTATAAAGCCACGCTTTTGGATGTCTGTCTTTCGGATGTTCTCGGAATTCTGTCGAATACAATTCGTGTGAATGAGACTGCGGAAGCGGTTGTATTGCCAAAAGAGTTTGCAATCGATGAGTCGGTGTTTATGGAATACGTGGGAACCGTCACCGAAGATGCCATTCATGAACGTTTTGCAAAGGGAAACGATCCTTCCGAGATCTTCGAGATCCGTAATTATCGAAGCGGCGATCGTCCACAGCAGATTCATTGGAAGTTGAGTGCAAAAGAGCAGGAACTGATGGTGAAAGAGTTCTCCGATATGACCGGGGAGACATTTGCCATCTACTTGTGTCAGGATTTTCATGATAACAAGCAGATGGATGCATATTATGATGTGATGTACAGTGCGGGACTTCAGTTGTGCAGGATGGGTGTAGCATTTTCCTATTGCTTTATTCCGGCCTCGCAGGATGGATTGACGCAGGTTTCGGTAACATCTGCAGACAAAGTGGGAGAGTGCCTGCTTACGATGTTTTATGTTAAGCCAAGAGTCAACGGCTTGACAGAATTGACTGCTGTTTCGGAGGCCGCCGGCATGAGAAATCTTCTTGTGCTGACAACGCAGCCTTTTGCTAAGAAGGAACAGTCGAAAGAATTACTGAATAAAGATAATCTGGCAAGATTGTTCTTGTTGTGATCAGAGAGGAACCATCAGACATGAAGTTGTCCAGACGGGAGCGCGGGCTCGTAGAATTTGCTGACATCTACAGCGCGAAATCAGGCATTGCCATGGATTTCGGGTTTAGTAAACTTGCGCCCAAAGAACGTTTGATCGTCTGCCTTTTACGCGGTGTTCTTGTGTTTTTGTGCATGTTCGGGACCATCGGTCTTTTTGTCAGCAGTTTTCAGCTGCCGTGTCACATGGTATTGCTTGCGCTCATATCTTTTGTATTTTCTGTCTTGCTTGCGCTGTTGTACTACAGCTATTTGTCTTTTAATATCGGATATATCGTATTCTTCGTTATTTTCATCGGTGTTACCCTTTTGACCGCAAGATATTCCAGCAGTGGTATGAATGCCGTCATTAACATGGTTTTAAAGGTCGTAGATGAAAAACTCAACTTGAAGGGTGTTCGTGTCTATTCAGAGTTTTATTCCAATCGTACGCTAACCATTACATGCTGCCTGATCAATGTTATGGCGCTGTTGTTATGCCTGTTCAACAATGTCATTTCCGGAGCGTGCAGTCCATTCCTCACGTTTCTGCTGATCTTCCCGATTGCTGAGACCAGTATCTATCTCAATGATTCCGTCAACTATTTCTATGTCGGAATGATTCTGTTCGGCTTTCTCGGAGTTGTTTTACTGCGGTACAGCCATCGCTATAAGATGCCGATGAAAGGTCTTGCGAAAAATGTTTCAATCAAAAAGAATCGTGTATCCAGACGTGCGGAACGGTTTGTATTTACTATGCGCCATATGATCGTTGCTGCTGCAGTGTCAGCAGTGGTTTTGCTTGCACTCGGCGGACTTGTTGTGAGTGCGGCGCCCAAGTATATGAAGAATAATTACAGCACGCTAAAGAGCGATACAGATGAGATCGTTAAGGAGATTGCCGTGAACGGCCTTTCCGGTCTGTTTAATCACTACCAGAGCACCGGCGGATTGAACGAAGGCAAACTCGGAGGCATTCGCAGCGTCAGTTTTGATTCCGAAACCGATTTGATTGTTGAACATGTTCCGGACAATATTTATGGAATGTATCTTCGCGGCTTTGTCGGAGATCGATACCAGGACAACAGTTGGAGTCCGGCCAGAGACACGTATTTCCTTTCACGGTCGCCTTACAACATGAGCGCTTCCGATATCTCTGATGCGCTGAATGCGGAAATGACTGTTATGAAGGAGCGAATGCTTGCAGGAGAGGAACAGACCGCAACAGCTCAGATTCGGATAACGAATGTTGACGCTACAATGTTTTATCATTATGCTCCGTATTATTCCGAGCTTCCGGTTTCCGGAACCGATACTCGGGGTGATTATCGGGACGTTTCATTGCGAAACAAGCCCGGTATCTATACGTATTATCCGATTTCTCAAATTGATGATCTAATGGAACAGTATCAGGGTTTTCCTGAACTTCTGTTGCCGTATCGAACCAACAGCAAGGTCTTAAAGTTATACCAGAGATATGTACATAATCATTATGTCAACCTTCCCGATAATGTAAGAGAGGTTGCCTTACAGATTGCTGAAGAGAAACTGACCGGGACGGATCCTCTTACGGTAGTTCATCAGCTGATAGAATACTTTGAAACAGAGTTTACGTATACGCTGCAGCCTGGAATCACGCCTCGGAACAAGGATTTTGTGACGTACTTCTTAACGGAGCAAAAGAAGGGACTTTGCGCGCATTTTGCGACGGCTGCAACTGTTTTGCTGCGTGCAAAAGGCATTCCGGCACGTTATGTGGAAGGTTATCACCTGCAATATGACGATGCTTTGGAGATGTCTGAGATTGAAGGTGAGAATCCCGACGACTGGTATCAGGGCTATAACGGAACGCTTCAGGAAGGTGATTCTCTTGCCGTTATGAAGGCAAATATCACCGACGCCAGTGCACATGCGTGGACGGAGATTTATGTGGACGGTTTCGGATGGTATCCGCTGGACTTTACGGTTGCTGATTACGATTTTTCTGAAAGTGAAAGCTTCTGGTCCAGATTCGGCGGCCTTCTGAGACTCGGTGATGACATAACGGATTCACCTGTCGCTGCGGTTGCCGGCGGAATCCGGAGTGCGGCCCCGTTTGTTTTGATCGTGATTCTCGCTGCTCTGGGCGCCGGGCTTTTGCTCTATATTATGCTTCGAATCCGACGTATGTATCGTCTGTATCATCTGGCAAACAATAAGCGCCTTGTATATCAATACACGGCGCTCACGAAGCTGTTAAAGAAGTTTGATAAGGTGGAAGAAAAGAATATCTATCACAGAAATATGGTTGCTTATCTGAAGGATAAAGTCGATGCCGATTCCACGGAAACCGCACGATATATTGCGCTCGTCGAGGAAGCATCGTTTAGTAACCGTGCACTTTCCAAAGAAGAACTTGAGGAAGCAACTCTATTGTTCAAGAAACTTTTCAAGGGTGTTCGTGCGAAGTTTAACGGACGGGAACGGCTTAATACATTGCTGACGTATTGATTGTCAGTCCTTGCGAAGATGTACTTTATCCTTGGCGGAACGACGACGTTCCTCCTCAATTGCAGCGTAGTGTCTGCGGGTCGTATTGACATCCTTATGCCCGAGAACATCCGCAACAAGGTAGATGTCGCCGGTTTCCTTGTAAAGCTGAGTGCCATACGTGCTGCGAAGCTTGTGTGGAGTGATCTTCTTAAGAGAAACCGCGGCTCCGGCGTATTTTTTGACCAGAATTTCGGCTGCACGGACGGTCATACGGCTCTTTCGATTCGATAAAAATAACGCGTTCTCGTGACCGGTGGCAGCAGTGAGAGAGCGGCGCTGTTCATAGTAGATCTGTAATGCTTCTCGTACTTCGTCACCAAAGTATACGTATGCTTCGTTTCCACCTTTTCGGGTCACCTTGATGCGGTCATTGTCAAAATCCACATCGGCGATATTCAGGCCGATGCATTCGGAAATACGAATTCCCGTGCCAAGCAAAAGTGTCACAAGGGCCAGGTCGCGATCCTTGTTTTTCTCATGGAATCGTTGTTGTTGCTCAGAGCCGCCCATGCCGTATTCAACGGTATCTAATAGTTCCGCGGTTTCGTTTTCATCGAGACGCACGATAGCTTTTTCATGGATCTTCGGAACCGCAACCTGAGCTGCAGGATTGTTCTTTACTTCATGATGAAAATAGAAATACCTGTACAATGCACGAACTGCCGATAATTTACGCTTTAAACCGTTTTCACCGTTTGTTACGGTGATTCCTTCATCATTGGTGTAAACCTTCAGATAATCAAGATAATTCTCAATGTCATAGCAAGTGATTTCGTCGAGAATCGTGATGTCCGAAGTGTTGACGGTTCGCCCGGCAAATGTTGCAACATGATGTTGTACAAATGTAAAGAATTGTTTTAAATCGATTGCGTATGCAATGCGAGTCCGGGAAGCGGTTGTCGGTTCGATGCCGCGGAAGAAACGATCGCAAAACGGAGGAAGATCTTTTCGAAGATCTCGAAGCTTCAGTTCGTTTTTGATATTCATTTGCTTGTGGTAAGAATCGTTAGCCATGTTTTTACCTCGCAATCCATAGAAGTGCTCGAAAGTAGCCAAGTTTACTGATAATAGCGGTATTTTACGTCTATTTGCGTTACTTTATTTCGTAAAACCTGCGTTTAGCGAAATAATATATCTTTCAGGATAACGCCCGAAGCACTCTGCCCCGGGCGTAAATCTCAATGTAAAGCAAGGAAATCAGAATAATTTGCGGTATTGTGTATCGACAATTTTACGAAGCTCACGGATTTCTTCGGCACCGAGTTTTTCGTTTGCCAGATATTCTTTAAAGAAATTCGTAATGTCGCCGCCGAACAATTTGTCGAACAATGCTTTCGATTCGATCTTCTGAATCTCAGCCTTGGATATCACAGCCTTGCAAATAAATCCGGGTTCCTCACGAACAATTGCGCCTTTGTCGATCAAACGCTTGATTACCGTGTAGGTCGTATTTTTCTCCCAGCCGATGTAATCCTTGATGATTTTAGCAATGTCTTTAGCGGAAAGACTTTGGTTCGACCAAAGTAATTCCATTACGTTTAATTCACCTTCGTGTAGTCTGATGTCACCCATATCGCAACCGTCTCCACTTATCGTCTGTAATTCTCAAACTGTAGAATACAAAGTATTAAATCGCAGTACAAAGAAAATCGCAGAGCCACAGCGTTCTTGCTGTGCAATAATAATTCTACTATTATAGAATTTTATTGTCAATAAGCAAAATCAATTCGTTTTCATCTTTTTTTCGACATTAGTGCCTGCTCAATTTCGAACCACAGTATATTGTGGTGGGCATCAAAATTGCGTGAAAAACTGTCCGTGATTTGGTATCCGGTATAGTCCGGATGATCCTCGCCAAATGCATGTGCGGCTCGATTTCGCTTGCTTTCTTCACACAAAATCGTGGCGTATTCGTGCGTGTCCGGCAGAACAAGCGGAATGTGCATATTGCGTCTGCTGCTCTCCCACCGGGAGACAGATATTCCGCATGCATTGCATTCGCAACACAATGCATGCAGAAGGACGCGGTACGGCAATTCCTCACGCTCGGTGTTGTAGAAGGTGTCGTAATCGTTGTGAAGATATCGATACAATCCGGTGTCGGCTACGGTGTATCGTTCGTCGACATCGGTAGTATTCTTGCTGTCTGCCGTTTTTCTTTCTGTTTGGATCGGAATCAGATACCCGTTGTCCGTCAAAAATCGATGAGCTTCCTCAAATTGGCGCTTCGTAAGGCCTCTGGCAATCGCACCGGGCCGGAACGGAACCGACATTTCATCGATACCATTTTCCGCGGTGTCCTGTGAATTCAGATATCTACCTTCGTAGTACCACAGCAGGGACTGCAGCTTTGCAGGCAATCGTCCGTCTGGGTCGGCGAAGCTTTGCACGATTCCGGCGTGTATCTGCGCGTGAACGATGCGAAGTGAGGAAATATCCGTACGATCCGCCAGATACGCGTTTACGGCCTGCGGAAAGCCTCCTGTGAGCATATAATCGTAATAGAGGTCACTGAATTCCTGCGCAAACAACTCGGGGATCGGGTGATTTCCTACGCGATGCGAACTTATCATATCGTTGTATTCGGGGTGACCGGTTAATTCCAAAAACTCGGCGAAACTAAGCGGGCGAACGGCAAATGTGCACGCGTCGGCTCCCTTGATCAGATCGAACCGGTTGGTTGCCCATGCGGTTCGAATCGGAAGCTGTTTTTTCAGAAGCAACCGAAGATCTTCCCTTAGAGTCTCTGCACCGTCAAACAAAAAGAATGTCTTTGCAACGGTCTCCTTCGGTATCGAAAAATACTCCGACAACGCCGCAAGAAGCGAATCTTGTGAAGAATCTTCCGCAGCGATCTTTAATACAGTCCGAAGCTCGCGGTCGATTGCGATGTCTGTAAGAATGTATCCTGCGGGAAGAAAATGCTGTTTTGCGCAGGAAGAGGCGAGGTCCCTAAGAAGGCGCGATTTGCCGACGCCCGAGAGACCGTGAATGATCACAGCACCTTCGGCGGTCACAAGAGATTGCAATTGAGATAAGCAATGTCTTTGCATAAGAACTCTTCTCTGTTTTCGCGATTGATAGATTTATTAATGCAACTTTTGCAGCAGATCGGAGAAGTACTGCGGCAAGGGCGCCGAAAACTCCATATACTCTCCCGTTGTCGGATGAATGAAACCAAGAAGACCGGCATGAAGGACCTGCCCCTGCGTGTCGTACGGCTGCTTATCGCGACCGTAAACGGTGTCTCCGAGGAGCGGATGGTGAATTGACGACATATGCACGCGAATCTGGTGTGTACGGCCTGTTTCCAGACGGCACTGCAGATACGTATATTTCTTACCGAGGGGCTCGACTACGTGGTAATGTGTGACTGCTCTTCTGCCATCAGGTACGATTCCCATCTTTTTGCGGTCCTTCTGGCTGCGACCGATCGGGGCGTCCACGGTTCCGTCAGAGGTGACGATTCCATCACAGATGCAATCATACCGTCTTGTGATCGAATGCTCTGCAAGTTGTCTGGACAAAGCCAGATGCGCGCGGTCGTTTTTGCAGACGACCAGAAGGCCGGTCGTGTCGCGGTCGATACGGTGAACAATTCCCGGACGCGCAACGCCGTTGATGCCGGAGAGCTGTCCGCCGCAATGATATAATAACGCGTTCACCAATGTGCCGTCGGTATGGCCGGGGGCAGGATGAACAACCATGCCTTTCGGCTTATTGACGACCAATAGATCCTCATCCTCGTAGCGGATGTCAAGCGGAATATTCTCGGGAGTGATGATTAACGGTTCCGGATCCGGCAGGGATACGGTCACGATATCGCCGCAGGATAGCTTTGTGCTGACCTTGGTAACCGTTGCTTCATTGACCTGTACACTTCCGCCGGTAATCAGCTTCTGCGCGAAGCTGCGCGTAATCTGCGGCATTGCGGCAGCAATCACAAGGTCAGCGCGCTTGTCCGCAAGATCGTCTTCCACCAAAAAGGTTTGTACGTCCATTCCGCTCGCTCCTTTCCTTCTTTCTAAAACACAACCCCTTAAATCATAACTGACTTAAGGGGTGGGAAGTTTTTAGTTTACTCGGAACTTTTTTCATTTTCCTTCTTTGAACCGAAGAACGGAAGGAAATCAAGCTCCTCTTCCTTGTAGTAAAACAGGAACAAAAATGCCAGGACAAATGTTCCGCAGGTCACATAGATATCGGCCACGTTAAACACCGGAAAATTGATGATGTCAAACGAGATGAAATCCTTTACGTGGTGATACACAAGCCGGTCATACAGATTGCCGAGTGCTCCGCTCACGATGAAGATCAGGCAGAGTGTAAACGGCCGAAATCGTTTTCCGGACGGAACGCGCGCAATGATCAGTAGGATACCGACCGACAAAAGTGCCGAGAGAATCAGCAGAATGTCGACTTTTCCGTGGAAGGAACCCCAGGCTGCGCCGGTGTTCTCAAGATAACGGAATGTGACCGCCTTTCCGATTACCGGAATGGATTCCTTGTCGCGAAGCACCGAGTTCGCCCAGTATTTGGTGATTCGGTCAAGTGCGATCAATACGAAAGGTATCCAGACATAGCAAAGCTTCGGAAAGCGTGTGAACAGATTCGGTTTTGTCTCTTTGTTGTCCAAACGATTGTACTCCTGCTTTTTGATACGGGCTTACTGACGGAATGTCGGTACGCCGAATGCATCCTGCTGCAGGAATGCGGTGTAGTCGCCGGTGATGTCGACATCCTTCGGTGCTACGATGAAGATGTAGCCGGAAATCTGAAGAATCTGACCGTCGATGGTATAGATGCATCCGCACACGAAGTCCATGATGCGCTGTGCGATCGCCGGATTGAAGCCCTCAAAGTTAACGATGATGGCCTTTCCGTTGCGAAGCACATCCACGATGCTCGAGGAATCCTCGAAACTTGTGGGCTTCATCACGGAGAACTGCTTCTGCGGCGAATTGGCTGCTGCATTCAGGCTCTGCGTGCGCTCCGGAGAAGGAACCAAAGGAGTCTTCTGCGGATAGGACGTAGTCGTGTTCGTGTGAGAGAACTGCGTTGCAGCACTCGACTGACGGGCAACTGCATTCGAGTAAGCCTGCTCTCTCTGTGCCACGGTGCGGGCATAATTTGAGGAGGAACCGGTGGGGTTTAAGCGAATGTTGGAGGAAGGACGCGCGGTCGCGGGAGCTTTCGCTGCCGGATATTCGTCCTCTTCTTCCTCGTCATCCTCGTCGTCCGGGATCTCATCGTCGCTTCGAATGAAACGAGCTTTCAGACGCGCGAAAACAGAGGGCTTCTCGTCCTCTTCGTATTCATCGTCGTCATTTTCCTCGTCGTATACGTAATTATCATATTCTTCGTCAAGATCGTCGTCATCGTCCTCGCCGTTGACCCAATCCGCTATTTTTTTGAAAAAATTCATGTTGCGCTGCTCCCTTCTGTTGCGTAGATGCGCTCGCCGAAAATCTTCGAGCCGACGCGCACATACGTAGCTCCCTCTTCTACCGCTATCTCATAATCGTTGCTCATTCCCATGGAAAGGCAACACATATCTATATTATCAATATTTTGTTGTGCAATGTCAACTGCTAATTGACGCAAAGCCGAAAAATACTGCCTGTTTTCTTCCGGAACGGGAGTATACGGAGCCACTGTCATGAGGCCTCGGATATGAACGTTCGGGAACTTGGCGATCTCGGCTGCGATCGCTGGCGTCTCCGATGCGGCAAGACCGAATTTGCTCTCCTCTTCGGCGATGTTAACCTCGAGAAGAATGTCCTGCACCTTACCGATTCTGGCTGCTTCCTTTTGAATCTCGGCAGCCAGCTCAACGGAGTCAACGGAGTGGATCAAAGACGCCACGGCAACCGCCTTGCGCACCTTGTTTTTCTGAAGATGACCGATCAGATGCCATGTGATCGGCTGATCCGAAAGCTCGTTGTGCTTCTCGCACATCTCCTGCACCTTGTTCTCACCGAAGTGCAGCTGTCCCGCACGGATCGCGTCCGTGATCATCGAGACGGGCTTGGTTTTGCTGACCGCAATCAAAGTAACATCGGAAAGCTTGCGTCCGGAGCGGCTGCATGCCGCCTCGATGCCTGCTGTAACGTCCGCAAGAGACTGCCGGATTGCGGCTTCCTCCTCACTTATCGTTTGTATATCCATGGAATTAACACTCTCCTATTGGTTGATCAATTCATTTTCCGTCATGGTCGAAGCGTCTTCCCAAATGAAGTCGTAGACATTGATGCTTCGGGAAATGCCGGATTTGACGATGACGTAATCCTCGCCCTCATAGAGGCGCTCGATCATTCGGAACTGCGCGTAGCCCTTGTTCACGCAATACACGCCCTCCAGCTTCTTCTGCGTGGAAACCTGGTACTGGTTCGTTGTGTGCGGAATTGTTATGTACTGGCCGTGCATCTCGATGACCGACTCGTCGATGTAGGCGTATTCGTCGTCGTAGAAGTAAACCTCCGCCTCGTGGAAGCGATACTGCACGTTGTTGGTCTCATCGAGCTCGCGAACGGTAATACCGGTCTTGCCCTGATCATTGACGATAAATTCCTTCGGCACAACGTAGAAATATTTCTCTACGATGGACTTCACCGGTATCTTCAGGCCTTCCGTCTGCGAAAGATCGATGTTGATCGTGAGGAAACGCTTGCCGATGTAGCGGATGAGATATTTGGAGAGATCGATCCGTGCAAAGAAACCGTCTCCCTTTTTGTATATAGCAACAGGCATCGTCAGACTCAGTCCGTCATCCATGATGGTGAAGGACATCTTCTTCTCGCCATCGAGTGCCGTGTATTGCTCCTGTGTTAAGTTGAGGATCAGAGACCAGTTTTCGTTGGTCACAAGTTTGTAAGCAACGCTTCCCGCCTCGCGAAGCTCAGCCGAGTAAAGCGTGCCGTCCGTGTATTCCTTCTCGTCAAATGTGGCCAGAGAAACCGAGTCGGCGGTCAGACCGTCGAGCGAATCCGTGAAGAAGGAAACGATGCCGGAGTACGGCGCGCGGGACAGCGTCAAACCCTGCGAAGAACCCTGCTTCTCCAGAATCTTCGAGAGGTTTTCCAAAAGATACATGTCGGAAATGCTGATGATCTCCGACTGCAGATTTGTCCGCAGTTCGTTGATTTCGGATACCGAACCGGAGGAATACGTCTTGTGGAAAGCACCGATATTATCTTTAAGCGCTGCAACATCCGTGTCGCTTAAGGAAAATTCAATCTTCTCGTAAGCTGCGCTTCGATACTCGCGGCTGTTGTCGACGGAAAATACAGCTTCATTTTTCGACACGCGAGTTCCGCTCTTCATGTAGTAGTTGATGTAGCCGGCCGAGGGCGCGGAGACGTTCTGCTCCTCGCGGACGACGACCGCTTTGGCCATGTTGTTCGTGGCGAGTGCAATCTTCTGCACCTCATAGATGGTCGGATGGCTCTCGCGAAGAGACAAAACAAAACAGACCGCAATATACACCAGAATGACAACAAAGATTGCCAATCCGATGTTTCCGGCCTTACGTTCGTGACTTCTCTCCGAAAGACGTTTCCGACTCACCGATAACTCCCCTATCATAAACAGGGGACCATCCTTCGATGGTCCCCGTTGCATTCCAAAACAAAGAAATTACAAAGCGACAATCACCTTGGACCGAACCGCTTCCGTCAACGTCTCCGCATTTGCGGAAAGGCTGATGATGATGTCAACATTGAACTTTACGGAAATCATATCAAGCTTTGCGATTACGCGCTCGATATCGTCGATTCCGAGGCAGGCAACCTTCAAGAAGCTGTCAAGGTAAACCTTCTCAAGATCGTGGTCCTGCGAAATGATACCGCAGATGAAGCCTACGAACTCGGATGCGCACTCGATGCAATAGTCGTTGACATTGATCAGGCGGATCTTGTTGTTGAGCTCGTACATGTGCTTGTTGCTTTTATCCAAATAGACAATCGTACCTTTCGATGTAAGGACATCGGAATTCACCTTGTCCAAAAGAATCTTCGTCTTCCCCTTTCCTTTCTCGCCGGCAATAATCTGTACCATGGCAAAGCCCTCCTTCAGGAATTGAAATCGTGTCAGAACAGGCATCCTGTCTGATGAGTTTATTATATTACATGGGGCGGAAAATAACAACCATTTTTTGCAATGACGTGTCTATTTGCAATACGTTTCCATTAATGTGTTCATCTTTTGATACAGCTTCGCTTCCGTCTCACAGTGGAACACGCCGAGAAGGTATTCGTGGCCCGAAATTCCGCGAACATGAAGAATCAGACAATACCCTGCGCGGTCGGTCGTTCCGGTCTTGCTGCCGAGAATTTCGATGCCCGACGGATACGGGTAGGTGCCAAGCTTAAAGCAGTTGGTCGTCTTGTACGCACGTACGCACTGCTCTCCCGCCGCGTTCGTATATTCGTATTCGCCGCTGTTCAGTTTCATGATCTCGCGGAACGCGGGATACTTCGTGCACTCCTGGTAAACAACGTACATGTCGTATGCGGTAACCATGTGGTTTGCGACCTGCAGACCGCTGCAATTGACGAAGGTCGTGTCGTTCGCGCCGAGTTTGTCCATCTCCTGGTTCATGAGCTTGACAAACTCCTCCTCGGTGCCGGACACGTGCCTTGCAAGTGCCACCGCGGCATTGTTCGCTGAGATCGTTAGAAGTGCGATCAAGAGGTTGTACACCGTAATCTCGTCGCCCTCCTTAAGCTCGGCAACCGAGCCGCGCGCCATCTTCGCAACTGTCTCATCAATTTTGACGACGTCATTGACGTCGCAGCGCTGCAGTACAACGAGCGAGGTCATCAGCTTCGTGACCGAGGCCGGCGCAACTTTGTCGAACATGTGATAGCCGAACAGGAGCTTATTTTCCGTGCGGTCGATGACAAATGCTGCCCCGCTCCGACTCGGATTGGCATCATCGAAGACATAATCGGTCGTGAGCATGTCCGCAGAGACGTCGCATATGAACCACTGCGAAAGAAGCGGCGTGAACGTAGCGGCTCTCTGCGCACCGATGTCGTCGTTGACAACGCTGTCCGACGAGGCATAGTTCGCCATCAGATCCGACCCGTCGCTCTTGCCGCAGCCGGACAGAAGGCACGACGCAAGCACAAGTGACAGCAGCAGTGCCGTTGCGGCTTTCAGTTTTCTTCGGAAAATGCCAATCATTCCAGAAGTCCCTCTTCAAATTCGTATTTTTCCTCGACCACGACGTCCTTATCCTGTAAACCGACGTTTAACAGGATTCCGACGATGGCCATGTTGGTTACCAGGGAGCTGAGTCCCATGCTAAGGAACGGCAGCGGAATACCGGTGTTCGGCAGAAGCGACACGACAACGCCGATATTAACGACTGCCTGCAACGTGATCGTTATGGCGATGCCCGAGGCGACCAGATAGCCCAGGCGGTCCTTTGCGCGCTTGGCAATGCGGAACGCAAGAACTGCAAAAAGAACAAACAGCATGATGACGAAGACGCAGCCGAAGAAGCCGAACTCTTCCGCAACGGAGCTGAAGATGAAGTCACACTCAACGACGGGGACAAAGTCGGTCAGTCGTCTTCCGCTGTTGCCGACAATCAGTTTTCCGAACATGCCGCCGGACGAGATTGCGGCAGCGGCATTGTTTTGCTGATACATCAGGTCCTTGAATTCCTCCGGATGGAACAATGAAAGAATTCGGTCCTGCTGGTACGGGTTAAGAAGGATCTGATAGTCCTGCATGACGTACCAAAGAAGTCCGCCCAGTAGTGGCAATCCGACCAACAGTCCTACGGACAATACTTTCAGGGACAGGCCGGCAAGGAACAGAACGCAGATAAAGGTCGCGGCCAACACAAGACTCGTCGAAAGGTCGGGCTGGTCGAATACCAGGTAGATCGGATAGCCGACT
Organism: Lachnospiraceae bacterium; assembly: GCA_017617395.1. GTDB lineage: Bacteria > Bacillota > Clostridia > Lachnospirales > Lachnospiraceae > ISDg. The sequence continues at coordinate 78,627 of JAFZWG010000072.1, read as the reverse complement.
AAACCAAAAATGATAATCAGTCCGATGACCGTATTGATCTTCTTCTCCATCAGGCAGAACAGCTTCGCCATGAAGATGATCATAACGATCTTGGTGATCTCCGAAGGCATGAACTCAAAGCCTCGCTGCGGCAGACCTCCGCCGCCGATCTTGATCCAGCGCTTCGCCTGGTAATGCTTCCAGCCGTAGATCAGCGGGAATTTGTCGTAGGTGATGTATTTGCAGATGAACATGAGCAAAATGTTGATCAGATACAGCGGAACGAACATTTTGCAGATGAAGTGATAGTCCACAAGCGAAACTCCGACCATAACCATAAGACCAAGCAAAACACCTGCAATTTGCTTGATCAGATAGTTGTCGCCGGCGCTCTGCAGTCTCGAGATCAGCATGGTGCTCAGAGTGAGCATGATCACGACAATCGAGACGATTGAGAACCGGTAGTTGGATATCGTGTAGCCCTTCTTTTTGAACATAGGTATCCTTTCAGAGCAGTTCGCTTAAATCGGAATCAAAACGTAAGGTGTCCTCTTCCACCGGGACAATGATGAGTTCGTCATCGCGAAGCGTGATGAGGCGTGCTGCGCGGTCGAGATGAGCCTTCAGCTCCGCCTTGCGAAGTTTCTTCTTCTCCTTCTCGTTCACGCTGTCCGGATCATACACGGTCTTTACGATCTGAAGGTGCTCAGCATCAACGGATGACGCGAAGATCAAGGCGTCGCGGTTGCCGTTCGTGCCCGCGGTCGCGGAGCCAAGAATCGCTCCCAGAACGACGAGGCTGCCGCCGCAGCTGACCGAGCCGCCCTTTTCGATGTTGCCGACGATGACCATGGAGTTTTCGGTCTCCACGTGAGAGCCCTCCGTGACGGAACCGAAGAAGAATTTGCCGGTCTGGTTCGAGAGGCTCGAGATGACATTGTCGACCGTCATCTTCAACACGTCCTCCGTCGATTCGTCGTTGTCGAACACGCAGATGATCTCAAGGTCGCTCACCTCGGAGATCACGCGCAGGACATCCTTCTGCTCCGGAACGCTTAAGTTTCTTCCGGAAAATGTCAAAGCAAGCTTCGCGGACCCTAAAAACTTGGCGGAATCCTCGAACTTTTTGCGGATGCGTTCCAACAGCGCCTCGAAGGGAAGCTCTGCATCCAGAATCAGCAAAATGCCGTCCTTGTACCCTTTTACAACTACGGATGTATCATTTTTCATGAAGCAGTAACTCCTTGGTTTTGTTTAGTCGGTGTAGCCGACATCTATGATGGAACCGGCGATCACATTGCCGCTTAAGAGGGCATCCTTGTTCTCACCCTCGAAGTAGAAACCGTACACCTCACGCGCGACCGACGCCGAGTTCGAGGAAGCGTAGCCGTTCGGAATGACAACGGTCAGGCAAACCTCGGGCGACGAATACGGCGCGAACGAGATGAACAGCGCGTTGTTCGGATGGTTGTAGCTCACCTGCGCGGTACCGGTCTTGCCGGCTACCGGAATGCTGAGGTCGGTGAAGATCTTTCTCAGGTTGGATTTTTCGGCGTTGACCACGCGGTACATACCGAGCTTGACCGAATCCCAGGACGACTGAGAAACGACCGAGATTGTATTGTGGACCGTTGCTGTGTTCTTGCGGACAAGCTCTCCGCTCTGCGTCTCGACGCGGTTGATGAGCGTCAGATCGTAGCACGTGCCCTCGTTGACGACTGTCGTTAAATACCGACAGATCTGAACTGGCGAGAAGCTGTGGTAGTAACCGATGGACGTACGGATCGCGTCGGTGTTGGAGATGATCGGCGCGGACTCGGACATCTCGACTCCGGAGCGATCGCCTAAGCCGAACAGCTTGGCGTATCGCTGAATCGTGCGGATACCGATCGAGTCGACGTACTCCTCGCGGTCATTTACCGACAGGCGGTAGCCGACTTCGTAGAAGAAATAGTTACACGAATCGCGGATGGCATCCGTCACTGTGATGTTGCCGTGGCTTCCGGGATTGATCCAGCACCGCGGCGACGGCTCGATCTTTTTGAAGATCGTATCGTCGTGTATGGTCTCACCGACGGTGATCACGCCCTCGGTCAGTCCGGCGATGGCCATGAGCGGCTTGAAGGTGGAACCGGTCGTTGTCTTCGATGTGGTCGCACGGCATACCATAGGGTACGATTTATCGGCGAGAAGCTTGTTATAGTACTCCATGTCAATGGAGTTCGTAAGGTAATTGTTGTCGTAACTCGGATACGAAACCAGGCACTTGACGAGGCCGGTGTTCGGGTCCGTCATGACGATGGAACCGCTGCACGGCTCAAGCGCAAGCATCGCCGGCGTGATTTCCAAAAGCTTGATCTTTCTGGTTATGAAGTTGTAGGCAGAGAGCGTTCCGTTTTTAAGCGAGCGGTACGTATCCAGGTCTTCCTTCAGCACGCCCTGGTCGTACAAGAGAAGCGACAGGTCGCGCCCGGTCAGTGTGTAATTGAAGATCAGCGAGCGGTAAACCTTGCTCTGGTACTCGGAATCGTCGCGAAGGTGTGCCACGATGTAATCGTGCAAAAAGCCGTACAATTCGTTCGTATCATAGTACTCCGAGTCGATGTTTAAGCGGTCAAGCTTGATCCAGCCCTGCGTGATTGCATACTGCAGGAACTTGCTAAGGCTCAATTTTCCGTCGACATAGTTTACGTATTGCTCGTCCTGTGTGTTGATCGCGGACGAGTTGATGATGTCCCAGTTTGAGGAACCGAGCTTTGAGTACAGGAACGACAGATACTCTCCCATCAGATCGCCGGCCTGCTTGTTTGTGACCGTACAGTCGGCATCCAGTAGGTCGAGGAGACGATTCCAGATGCTCTCCTCCATATTCTCAAACTGGTGATACACGCTCTTTTCAAGGTCAGTCGCGTCCTCCGCCGTAAAATGCTTCGTGTCGATGACATGGTTGTTGATGAGCGCGTAGTAAACCTCATAAATCGGGATCTTGATGTCGGTTGCATCCTCTCCCTTCGTACCGTAGTCCATATCCGGCACGATATACTTGAGCAAAATGGTTGCGATGTTGCGCTTCAGGATATTGTAACAGCCGATCTGCAGCTCCGAATCGAGCGTCAGGTAGAGGTCGTTGCCGGCGATCGGCTCCTGCGTCACCGACTTGCTGACAACCTGCCCGTAATCGTTGACGATGATTGTCGCGACGCCGTCGGTTCCGGCGAGGTCGGACTCGTAGGATTTCTCAATGCCCAATTTGCCGACGATACTCTGGTCGTTATAGTGGTCGTTGGTCTCGCGAAGCGTCGCCAGCTCCTCGGCGTTGACAAGGCCGATATAGCCGATGATATGCGCAAAATACTCTGCATTGTTATAGACTCGCTTCGTCGTCTTGGTGATCTCAAGGCCGGGAATCTTTGTCGTGTTTTCATAAAAACTGATGCGCGCGCGGTCGCTGATGTCGCTCACAATCCGGAAACTCGTGTAGCTCGGATAGAGAATGAACAATTGATACCGGTACGCCATGATCTCAAGAGCGTCCTCGAGGGAATAATCGTCCGAAATCTGGAACATGCGCGACGAATTGTTGCCGTAGCGAAGGAACTTGAACACATCCTCGGCGGTCGCGGCTCGCTGCTCTTCGGTCAGTTTGTCGATGCTCGTCAGGCCGTATGCATTTTTCTTAAAGCGGAGCAATGCGTTGCCGGAAACTGTAAATGCAAGGTTGCCGGCCTCATCGATCTTGATATAAAAGTCAAACTCGCGCTTGTAGCCGAAGTCGCGGAGAAGCTGGACAAGCGAATAGATGGCGGCATTTTTCTCTGCGTTTGTGGAGAGGGAGGCCGAGTCGTACATTTCGAGGTTGTATTGCAGGTCATTGTACGCCAAAAGGACGCCCTTGCAATCGTAGATATTGCCGCGCGTCGCTGGTACCGCAATCGTCTTTGTGTATGACGTAGTGTCTTGTTTTACTTTGGCCGACGACTCATCGATCATCTGCATGAAGAAGAGTCTGCCGATGAGAATACCAAACATAGCACCGATCACGAGTATGACCGGCACGAGACGATCCGCCAGCGGCGATTGTCTTGTATCCTCATTGAGCTTCGGGTCAAACATGGCTGCCTCACTTCTCCTCCGGAACAATGCTTTCCGGAGCCAGGAACGCCTCGTCCTCCGCATTGCGGTTGATGATGCGTTCGTACAGGAATGTCAAAATCAGGTAGTACACGATTGCAATGACGACCGTGTACAGCATCTTCGGAACAAAGATACTCTTTACGTACTTGACGAAGCGGAGATCTCCGCGAATCAGGTAGAAAAAGATGTAAATGCAGGTGCAAAGTATGAACTCGGAAACCGCTATAAGCGAAAGCGGAACGAACCAGTCACGCTGGACATAATACTTGTTGAATTTGCCGCAGGCATAGCCGATCAGCATGTAGAACAACGCGTAGATGCCGAGAACGCCGCCCGAAGCAATGTCCAGCAAAAGACCGCAGAAAAATCCTGTCCCCATACCGGTCAACCGGGAATTGTGGTATCCCGCGGCCACCGTTACGATCAACAACAGATCGGGCACCGCATTTGCAACCGAAAGGCCGACAAACACCGTGCTCTGCAACAGAAAGCTCACGAGAATCTCAATTGCAAGGATTAAAACCAGCAGCATATCTTCTCCTTAGTCCGGCGAAACCGCAGGGACTTTCAATTCCTTGATAACCAGAACGGTAGTCAGATGCTCAAAATCGACAACCGGTGTCAGATACCCTTCCTTCGTCAGGCCGTCCGCAACAGTCGTGATGTTGGAGATGTAGCCGATCAACAGGCCGGGAAGGTATCGCTCGCTCAACTCCGAGGTATAGACCTTGTAGTTGTTCTTCGCCTGGGAGTTGACCGTGATATCCAGAACGCGGATGAAACCCTTGGACAACAGCTCGAGACTTCCGCACACGATGCAGTTATCTCCCGTTTTTAAGATGGTCGCACTGACGTAGCTTTTATCATCGATAATCGAGCGAACGATAGCGTAATGCGGGCCGACTTCGGTGATGATGCCCACAAGCCCGGAGTCCGCGATGACGTTCATGTCAACGCTTAAGCCGTCGGCCGAGCCTTTATCGATCGTAAACGATGCGAAAAACCCCGTGCTGTCCTTCGAGATAATGTTCGCAGCGACTTTGGAGTACTCAGGGTACGATTCGTCGAGCACCAGAAGCTGCTTTAAGCGCTCCAGCTCGAAGAGCTCCTGCTGAAGCTGCTCATTTTTCTCTTTGAGTTTCTCTACTTCTGCTTCCAGCGCCTTTTTCTCCGCGCGAAGCTCGTCGATATCGTCAAACTTGGCCTTCACATCGTCGATGCCGGCACCGATGACATGGATTCCCTTCTGCATCGGAACAAGCATGGAATTCACGGCTCTGGAGATCGGCTTGAAGATTCGCGGCAGCTTGTAGGAACCGAGGATCAGCAGGATGCAGAACAAAACGCAAAGCATCAGGATGTACTTCGGTTCAACACCGTAATTTTTGTTTTTGCGTGAACTCATACATCCACCTCAAAGTCAATCATTCTCGTAGTACGTCTGACGAAGCGGTTTCGCCAGATGTTCAAATGCCTCTTCCTCCATGATGCGTCCAAGCCCGAGAGCCACGCTGACATCACCGTGGTTCGGTATATTGACGCGCAGTCCGGTTGAAGCGCTCACAAACTCGGACAATCCGCGCATCGCAGAGGACGCGCCGGTGATCGTGATGCCGCCGTGGTAAACATCCGCGGAAATCTCCGGCGGAATACGCTCCAAAACGGTCTTGATCGCCTCGACGATCGCCTGCAGCGGCTCCGCAACGGCACGGTTCACAAGGTCCGAGGTGAGCTCCCGCTCTCTCGGCAGACCCGAGACAAAGTCGCGCCCGTATGCCTTGCCGACCGCACTGCCGTCGGATGCAAAATCAACGAGGGAAATCTTGATCTGCTCCGCCGTGCGGGGCCCGATCAAAAGGTTAAACTGTCTTCGAACGGCCGAAATCACGGCCTCATCAAACTTGTATCCGGCAATCGGGCAAAGGCGGCTGAGAACAATACCTCCCTGCGAGATCACACTGATCTCGGTCGTATCCGCACCGATATTGACGATCAAAGCACCCTGGCTCGAAGCGATATCGATGCCGCATCCGAGCGCGTCTGCAAGGGGCTTCTCCGCGATGCGGATCTTCTTGGGGCGGATGATCGACGAATCGATAATATCGTAAAATGTCTTCTTTTCAACGTCGGTAACTTCCGTCGGAACCGCAACCAGGAAACTTGCGCCCTTCAACTTATCGCCCGCCCGGTTCATGTCCATCGCGATGCAGTTCATCAGCGAAAGCATGGAATCGTAGCTCGCAACGACGCCGTTTTTGATCGGCTGTTCGATGCGAATGTATTCCGGCTGCTTGCCGATCATCTCGGCAGCCTCCTCACCGATGGCGATGACCTGTCCCTTCTCTTTTGTGGCAATCACACTCTTCTGGTGAAAGCAGATCCCCTGCCGGATCTTGTAAATCTTAACGGCATATGTGCCGAAATCAATGCCGTAAATGCGTTCCGCCATACTTACTCCCGTGGTCGAAGCTCCCCGCTGTCCTTGAAGCTGTAGTAGCCGGGGTCTCCGATGATAATGTGATCGAGCATCGGAATCTGCATGGACTCGCCGAGTCCGCGCAGCAGTTCCGTTGTCTTCCGGTCGTCGCTGCTCGGTTCGCAGTCGCCGCTCGGATGGTTATGTACCAGAATAAATGAGGCTGCTCTGCATTGGAGCGCCTGTGCAAACACTTCTCTCGGTGAAACCGATGAGGACCGAAGCGACCCTCGATGCAACATCACTCTCCGGATCAGCCGGCAGCGAATGTCAAGAAGTGCCAGATGCACCTCCTCCGTGCCTGCAAACCGCAAATCCTCCCGAAATGTCTCATAGACCGCCCTCGAGTTACACATCGAAGGCAGTACGCTCTTTTTGGAGTTCCAGATCCTCCGTGAGATCTCGCCCGAAGCGACCAGCTGCAGCTGCTTGACCTTGCCGATACCCGGAAGCTCCGAAAGCCTGTTCTCTGGCGTTGTCAAAAGCCCGGCAAGATTGCCTCCGACCTCGTGCAGGATGTCCTCGCACATCGCAAGAACTCCTCTGCCCTTTGAGCCGTTTCGCAGCAGAACGGCCAACAATTCCGCGTCCGTCAGGCTTGACGCGCCGTACAACAATGCTTTGTCGTCCGGAAGCATCGCCGTCTGCATTTTCCTTGTTTGGTTAGTATTCATAGTCTTCCTTTCCCTTTCTCCGGGGGTGAAGCTATGATTCGCTTAATCAAATATTATACCATAACCGGCGTTTGCTGGCAAGTTTGCCTACCCTCTGGGCGGGAGGTAACCGCCGTCCTTCATCTTCTGAAGGGACATTAAAATGCCGAATTTGGCGTGGGCCCAGGTGAGTCCGCCCTGAAAATATACGGCGTACGGAGGCTCGATCGGACCGTCCGCGGACAACTCAATTGAGGAGCCCTGGTAGAACGTTCCCGCGGCCATGATGACTTCAGAATGGTACCCCGGCATCGCCCACGGCTCTGGCGTCACGTAGCTGTCGACCGGACTTCCGGCCTGAATTCCCTTGCAAAATGCAATCACTCTCTCGGGGCTTCCGAGCGTTACCGCCTGAATGATGTCGTGACGAACCTCGTCCGCCTTCGGAACACACTCGAAGTCGAAACTTTCGTAGATGTTCGCAGCAAAGATCGCACCCTTGAGTGCCGAGGCAACCACATACGGCGCTAAGAACAAGCCCTGCATCAGGCTTCTCGTGACACCGAGCGAAGCGCCGACCTCGCGTCCCAGACCGGGGCTCGTGAGGCGGTACGCACATTGCTCGACGTACTCGCTCTTGCCGGCGATATAACCGCCGATCGGGGCAAGTCCGCCGCCCGGGTTCTTGATCAAGGACCCGACCACCAGGTCCGCTCCGACGTCCGAGGGCTCCTTCTCTTCTACGAATTCGCCGTAGCAGTTGTCGACCATGCAGATGACATCCGGTTTGACAGACTTGATGAATGCGATCAACTCGCCGATGGCATCGACAGAAAATGTCGGTCTCGTGAGATATCCTTTGCTTCTCTGAATCTCGATGAGCTTCGTGCGCTCGTTGATGGCCTCGCGAATTGCCGGATAATCAAACGTTCCGTCCGGCAGCAGTTCCACCTGGCGGTACGTGATTCCGAACTCTGCCAAAGACCCCTTCGCGGGATGAATACCGATGACCTGCTCAAGCGTGTCGTACGGCTTTCCGACTGGGGAAAGAATCTCGTCGCCGGGGCGAAGATTTGCCGCCATCGCAAGCGAAAGCGCATGCGTACCGCATGTAATCTGCGCGCGTACCAGAGCGCTCTCGGTGTGGAACACATCCGCATACACCGCCTCGAGCGTATCTCTTCCCATATCGTTGTAGCCGTAACCGGTCGACGTCTCGAAGCACTCAGCACTCACGCGATTTTTCTGCATCGCGGCAATGACTTTCATCTGGCAGAGCTCAGCCGTGCGGTCGATTGCAGCAAACCGCTTCGCAAGCTTCTCCTCGGTTGCCGCGCCGATTTCATACACTTCGCGGTCAATCCCGAGCGACTCATATTGTTCCAAAAGACTCATGTAAACGTTAAACTCCCGTAAAGATTTCTTTGTCCCTCAATACACGTAATATTTCCGCAAGCAGCGCGCCCTCGTCCGCGTTGTCCTTCGGAAGCAGAATTGCGTCCGCCTCACGTCGGAACCACGTCATTTGCCGCTTCGCAAAATGCCTTGTCTCCAGTTTGATCTGCTCTCCCGCCTCCGCAAGCGTGCACTCGCCGTGCAGATACGGCAGAATCTGGCGATAACCGATTGCAAGCATCGCCTGGCACTGCTCGGGCATTCCACCTTCAACCAGCGACTTGACTTCTTCGGCCAGGCCGTTCTCAATCATACTATCGACCCGACGGTTGATGCGCTCGTAAAGTGCACTCCGCTCAAGCGTCAGCACAAAATACGCGAAGTTATATGGTGATGCGGTTTCCTTCTGACGCTTGTTGAGTTCAGAGATCGGCTCGCCGTGAAAATGATAATATTCAAGCGCACGGATGACTCTTTTTTTGTTTCCGGCAGGAATTGCAGCCGCGCTCTCGGGGTCAACCTCCGCAAGCTGCGCATGAAGCGTTTCCTTGTCGATGCCGGCCAATCCGTCGCGGTAAGTGGTATCGTCTGGCTCTTCCTCGTAGGAAAGACCTTTGAGAAGCGCCTGAATGTAAAAGCCGGTGCCTCCGACGACGATCGGAATATGACCGTTTGCGCGGATCGTCCGGATTGCTTTCTCGGACATCTCCACGAACCTTGTGACATCCCACGGACCGGTCGGCTCGATCAGATCGATGCCGTAATGCACAACGCCCTGCATCTCTTCCGGGCGGATCTTTGCGGTGCCCACGTTCATTCCGCGATATACCTGCATGGAGTCTGCGCTGATGATCTCACCGCCGATTGCCCTGGCAAGCGAAATCGAGAGTTCGGTTTTGCCTACGCCGGTCGGACCGGTCAAAATCACCAACGGTTCCACGTAATTCCTCCGTTACACGATGCGCTTAAAGCGCTTTTCAATGTCCGTCTTGGTCATCGCCACGATGATCGGACGACCGTGCGGGCAATGGAAAGGATTTTCCAAAGTCATCAACTCGGCAATCAGATGCTCCGCCTCAAGCCGCGAAATCTCCTGGCCGCCCTTGATTGCGGCTTTGCAGGACATCGACGCGACCTTCTCGGCAACCCGCAACAGCGGATCGTCGGTCTTTCGGTCCTCGCTTAGGAGGTTGAGCGTGTCGCAGATGTAATCGCGCGGCGCGATCCCCAGCAAAACCATCGGCACACCGCTGATCGCATACTCTCTGCCGCCGAGGTCCGAAATTTCAAACCCGAGCTTCGAAAAATACTCCCGGTTATTCTGAAGCGCTTCCTCCTCGCGCATCGTAAGCGTCAATACTTCGGGCGGTGAAATCTGCTGTGTGTACTCTCCGCCCTGCGTGACCTTCGCAATCAGTCGCTCGTAGTTGATCTTCTCGTGCGCCGCATGCTGGTCGATCATGAACATCTGGTGCGGCATCTCAATGATCCAGTAGGTGTTGAACACCTGCCCGACGATGCGGTACGAACGATCCTGTTTCGGGTCGACAAATGCAAGCTGTTCGTATTTGACGGCTTCCGTATCTTCAGCGACAGCTGCCTCGGCGGTCGCCTCTTTGGTTTCTTCGTAAACGACTGGTTCAGCTGTGACACTCGATGTAACAACTGTTTGATCTATCGTCGCACCTTCCGCCTTGATTTCTTCCTTGACTTCGGAAGTTGCTTCAAGCGTCGCTGCCGGAGCATTTTCGTCCGTTCCGACCGAGCTGTGGCGGAGTGCTTCCTCGAATGTCAAACCGCCGCTGAACGGCGCTTCGGTGGACTCTTTCGGAATCTCCGGGGACGCCTGCCAGTCTGCGGGCTTTGGCGGCGCGTAGACGGCGCTCACGGGCGTTTTCGCGGGCTTGGGCTGCGTTAACCGGCTCGTCTCGAACATTTCCGCAGGTCGCTCTTTCACAGGCGGTTTCGAGCCTTCGGGAGGCTGTTCGGTGCCGGGAAGAACGGACATGCGGATCAGGTTAGCATTTTGCAGCGCGTTTCGAACCGCACTGTACACCGCATGCGAAACCTCGTCGCTGTCGGTGAAGCGCACATCACTCTTCGTCGGGTGAATGTTGACATCCAGGATGTCCGGGCGAATGTCCAAAAACAAAGCCGTAAACGGGTATTTGTGCTGCATCACATAGGTGCGGAACGCTTCCTCGATTGCGAAGAACAGCACTTTGCTGCGGACGTCTCTGCCGTTTACGAAGCAAAGCTCGAAGTTTCGGTTGCTCTTCGTGATCACCGTTGCACCGACGACACCGCTGATTGTTAGGCCGACGCCCTCATAGCTCACCGGCAAGAGATTCTCGGCGATACCGCGGCCGTAAACCGCGAAGATCGTGTCCTTGAGCCTGCCGTTACCGGGCGTCTGCAAAATCGTTCTGCCCTGCGAGAGAAATGTCACGGAGACACTCGGATGCGACACCGCAAAGCGGTTTATCCACTCATTGCAATAGCCGGCCTCGGTCGTCTGTGATCGGAGGAATTTTCTGCGAGCGGGTACGTTGTAAAAAAGGTCCTTTACAAGCATCGTCGTGCCCTGCGGGCAGCCCGCCTCCTCGAAGCAGACCTCCTCGCCGCCCTCGATGACGAAGCGGCTTCCGAGGTAATCGTTTTCGTTCAATGTCAAAAGCTCGACCTTCGCGACGGCGGCGATACTCGAGAGCGCCTCACCGCGGAACCCGAGGCTGTGAATCCGGAACAGATCTTCGCCGCAGGAAATCTTACTTGTCGCGTGCCGTAAAAATGCCGTTCGGATATCGTCCTTGGCAAATCCGGAACCGTTGTCGGTTACGCGGATCAGATTGACTCCACCGCCTTCAATCTCGACGGTGACTCTCGTCGCGCCGGAGTCGACAGCATTTTCCACAAGCTCCTTGACGACGGATGCGGGACGCTCAATCACTTCGCCGGCGGCAATTTGATTGATGGTCTCGGTGCTTAAGACATGAACGATTCCCATGGATAATTCTCCCTGTACTTACTTTTGCAATTACTTCTGCTGCTCCGCGAGGAACGCCTCGAACTCAACTGCGGTCATCAAGATCTTACGCGGCTTCGTTCCCTCCTCGGGACCGACGACGCCGGCCTCGGAGAGCTGGTCCATGATGCGCGCTGCGCGGTTGAAACCGATCTTATAGACGCGCTGCAGCATTCCGATGGAGGCTTTGTCCTTCTCGATGATGAAGCGGCCCGCCTGAGCGAAGAACTCGTCGCGGCCGTCGTTCGGCACGGTGTCACCGCCCTTCATCTGCTCGCTGACGGTTGCCACCTCGTTGTTTTGAATATCTTCGGACGCCTTCGAATCGTAATTCACGGAGTTGTGTTTGCACAGGTACGCAACGATTTCGGCAATCTCCTCATCCGAAACAAACGGACCCTGGAGACGCACAGGCTTCGGAATGCCCTGCGGGAAGAACAGCATGTCGCCCTTTCCTAAGAGCTTCTCCGCGCCGACCTGATCGAGGATTGTTCTCGAGTCGATACCGGAGGATACGGCAAATGCAATTCTCGAAGGAATATTTGCCTTAATCAGACCGGTGATGACGTCGACGGACGGTCTCTGCGTTGCGATGATCAGATGGATGCCGGCGGCTCTTGCGAGCTGAGCGAGTCGGCAAATTGCGTCCTCAACCTCGCCCGGCGCTACCATCATGAGGTCGGCAAGCTCGTCCACAATGATGACGATCTGCGGCATTTTCCGAAGAACATTGCCCTTGTCGTCCGTGAGCGGCTCCGTGCTCGCCTCGATCTTCTCGTTGAAGCCTTCGAGGTTGCGCACGCCCTGGTTAGCAAACAATTCGTAGCGGTGAGTCATCTCGGCAACCGCCCAGTTGAGCGCGTTGCTGGCCTTTCTCGGATCCGTAACGACCGGAATCAGCAGGTGCGGAATGCCGTTGTAAACGCTAAGCTCCACAACTTTCGGATCGATCATGATCAACCGTAGATCCTCGGGCTTATACTTGTACAGAAGGCTGATGATCATCGTGTTGATGCACACCGATTTGCCGGAGCCGGTCGCACCGGCAATCAGGAGGTGCGGCATCTTGGCGATATCCGACAACACGATATTGCCGCCGATGTCCTTACCTACGGCAAATGTGATCTTACCCTTGTTGGTCTTAAACTCCTGTGACTCGACGAGCGTACGAAGCATGACGCCCGACGCCTCGGTGTTCGGAACCTCGATACCCACGGCAGCCTTGCCCGGGATCGGGGCCTCGATGCGGATATCCTCCGCTGCAAGATTTAACTTGATATCATTTTCAAGGCTTGTGATACGGCTTACCTTCACGCCCTGTTCCGGCGTGAGCTCGTATCTCGTGACGCTCGGACCGCAGCTGATGTTCGTGACGGTCACGTTGACTCCAAAGCTCTGCAATGTGTTCTGCAGCTTCGCCGCAGTCGACTTAAGCTGGTCGCCGGTCATGCCGGTTCCCTTCGAGGACGGCCTGTGAAGCAGGTCGATCGGCGGGAAGCGGTATTCCTTCACCGGTGCGATTACCGGCGCGATCACGGCATCGGAAGCGCTCTCGGAGGCATTCTGCGTGCCGCCATGTGCGGCTCTCTGTCCGTCTGCGGAACTCAGCGTGCGTGTATCCGCGGAAGTTGTGCTTCTCGCATCGTCGTGCGTGCTTCCGCCCTTTACGAGGCGAAGCCCGCCGCTTTGCATCTCCTCCCTCGTGGGCGCTACAGCCTCATCCGGCTCGATCGCGTCGTAAGGGTTGTAGCTTGCGGACGGTGTTTCCGTCTGCGGCGTCTCGGTCAAACCGTGAATCGGAACCTGCGAAATCGATGTGCCCTGCAGACGGCTCTCGACCGCCGCGCGGCGTGCCGCTTCCTTCTCGGTAACCGCCGGACCCGAAAGCGAGGGATCCTCGTAGCCGGTCTTTATGATGCTTCCGCCGGAAGAATTTTTCTCGCGGAACTTATTGTCAAGCTCAATCTGGTAGAACGGATGCCCGCTGTCGGAGACGCGGGAGTTTGCGCCGATCGTGTTTGGTGCGTACGGCTGCTGCGCGCGTGCCGCTCCGCTTTGTACGGTCATAGGAGAACCGGTTCCCTGCGTCTTTCCGGAGATCGTTTCCGCGGCTGCCTGGTCCATGTAGGTAACCCTGCTGCCGTCATCGTTGTAAACGGTTGTGTATACAGGCGTCTGCGGGAGTTCGGGCTCTTTCTTGTGAATCCGGTCAAAGAAGCCCGGCTTTTTCTTCGGCGCTTCCTTCTGCTGCGGCTCGCCGTAGAAACTCAAGTCTACAGGACCCGCGGGCGCGTCGACATCGACCATCGTCACGCGGCGTCTCCGGTTGGCCTCCTGAATCTGCTCAAGCGTCATCGTGCGTGCATCGGCGCCGTCCGCAAATGCAGGATCATACGCTTCCTTGCTCGCCTCGCGCTTTTCTTCGATGTAATTCTTGATCATGTGGAACAGGCCCTTGCCGATGATCAGGATCACGCAGACCAGCATCAACGCGATCAGGATTACGATCGTCGCGGTCTTGCCGAACAGGGTGTTCAAAGGCTCCGCGATGCAGGCGCCAAGAAAACCGCCGCCGCGCTTCTCGGTGTAACCGACCTTGAACGACTCAAAGAATTTGGCTTCCTGCGTAACGCCTGTGACTGTGTGGATAAATGCCGCAAGGAAAACCTGCGAGATTACAAAGATCGTTGATTTCTTCGGCATCGTCGGGTCGTCGGGGTTTCTGCGAATGTAAAACACAAGACAGAACAACGCAACCGGGAAAATGTACGGCAGAATGCCGCCGAGCAATCCGAACAAAAGATTGCGGATTCCCTTGCCGATCAAACCGCAGTCGGTGAAGATGAACAGATACAGAAGAACCGCGACCAAAGCGGTCAGGATCAGAACAACCTCGTCCATGACCTCCTTGTTCTTGGCGCTTGATTTGCGCTGCTTTTCGATGAATTCGTCGGTCTCATTTTTCGCGGACTTGCCCTTTGAAACCTTGGCGTCCGCGGTCTTTTCCGCAGACTTCTCCGAGTCCTTCTTCGGCGACTTGATCACGATTTTGGAATCCTCGTCACCTTTCTTTTTGCCCTTCTTCGGGAATTCGACAGAACTGCTGAATTTCTTCGAAGCCATGATGTTGCCTCCCCTTTACATAATGCAGAACAATAACAACAATATTCCGAAGCCGATCCGGTACCGGCCGAACCGTGTGAGCTCCATCCGCGAAAGCCTGCGGACGATCTCACGAAGCGAAAAAAACGAAGTGAAAAATGCTGCGATAAATGCCGCAAGCATGAACGAAACCTGCATTCCGTTCGCGCTGCCGATGTGATGAAGGATCGGCCAAAGCGCCGATAAAAACAGCGACGGAATGCTCAAAAACACGGCCGCGGACACCGCACAGGCTCTTCTGGCGCCGAGCGCCGTGAGCGTCAGGATCAGGATTCCGAAGCGGCAGCTTCCCGGGATAAAGGAAACCGTCTGCGTAAGTCCCGCAAGCAACAATACACGATACGGAATCTCCTCGGTAGTCTCGTAAAGCCATGAAATGCGGCGGTTACGAAGCTCCGATACAATGTACAAAACTCCGCCGACGATCATCGCAACAACGATCATTTTCAGATTGCGAAGCGATGCGGGAGCAAACGAAAACTCCGAAAAATCCTCCGCGAAGATCAGTCCGATCAACAACGTCGGCAGAAACGAAACGGTCACGACCGCCCAGAACATGATACGACCGCGAGATACTCTCTTTCCCTGCCCGCTCTTTACGACGATGAGCGAGTTTCCCGGCAAAAACAACAGTGCCGCCGCAACAACCGCTCCGAGAGCCGCGCTGGCGACCAGAAGCTCGCGAAACATCGCACTGGCGTTATAAAGATCAAAGTTTACATAGTGTCCGAGCACCGCAAGATGCGCGGTATTGCTGACCGGAATCCACTCGGTGAGTCCTTCGACGATTCCGAACAAAATCACTTTAAAAATGTCGAAAAATCCCATCCGAAGACTCCTTTAGGTCATTCTTCCGCAGAAACTGTTCTGCTCATTCCCGCATGAACCGAAACGGTGTACTTCTTCCCCTGCGCGTACACGACGGTCTTGTAATCGCCATGCTCCGCAGTCACCGTAAACTCCGTAAGACGGCCACGATTCCACGTTATTGAATAGCTTGCGCCGCCCTTAGCGCGAAGGCCGCTGACACTTCCCTTCGGCCACTTCGAAGGAAGAGCCGGCAACAGGAGCACGCGGTCGTCATCGCTTTGTAATAACATCTCCGCATAGGCGGTGATTCCGCCGAAATTGCCGTCGATCTGAAACGGCGGATGATTATCCAAAAGATTCGGCAACGTCGACTTTGTAAGCAAAGCCGCAAGGTTTTTGTAGCACTCCTCACCGTCGCCTAACTCCGCAAACATATTCATGATCCAGGCGCGGCTCCAGCCGGTGTGACCGCCGCCGTGCGACAGTCTCCGCTCGAGTGTTACGCGGGCTGCCTCCGCAAGTTCCGGCGTCTTGTCGGGTGTGATCGTGCAGGACGGAAACAGCGAGTACAGATGCGAAATGTGCCGGTGTCCGGGCTCCGCCTCGGCGTAATCCTCGGGCCACTCCATAATCTGCCCAAATCTACCGATGCGAAGCGGCGGAAGCATCGCAAGAAGCTTCTTTACTTCGTCGGCAAATGCATCATCCTTCTCTCCCAGCGTCTCTCCAATCGCCAGGCAGTCCGTCAAAAGATCCCGCAGAATCGAGATATCCATCGTCGAATTGTAGCATGCACAGCCGCTTGTGCCACTTGGAAGGATGTATGTATTTTCCGGCGAAACGGACGGGCTTAGGATCACGTTGCCGTCATCTGTCTCGCAGAAATCGAGGAAAAATCGTGCTGATTCCTTCACGAGCGGATAATACCGCCGCAGGAATTCGATATCGTTTGTGTACTTGTAGTAATTACGGATGTGTGTGCACAGCCATGCCATTCCCATCACCCAGTATGTGCCGGGGATCCATTCGTCCTGCGGAGCCGTGTCGCCCCAGAGGTCGGTGTTGTGATGTGCCACAATTCCGCGGCAGCCGTACATCTCCCACGCAGTCTTCGCGCCGCTTTTCGCCATGCGCTCCATCAACGAAAACAAAGGCTCGCAGCACTCCGAGAGTCCCAGCCGTTCCGCCGGCCAGTAGTTCATCTGCAGATTGATGTTGATCGTGTATTTGCTGCCCCACGGCGGGTCCATGTGCGGATTCCAGATGCCCTGAAGATTCGCCGGCAGAGAACCCTTGCGCGAGGAGGAAATCAAAAGGTAACGACCGTAGTCAAAGTATGTAGTCACTAGTCCTAAGTCAGGAGCTTCCGGCCGGAACAGAGAAAGCCGCAGGTCTGTAGGCACCGTGTCGAGTGACGTATCGTACGAAAGCGTCAGGGATGTTCTCTCGAACAACTCCTTGTAGTCCTTTGCATGTGCCTCGGCAATCTTGTCAAACACAACCTTAGCGTTGACACCTGCAACGTCATCTAAGCGCCGTTTTACTTCGTTCTCGGGATTCACATAACGGTATGTCGTGCAGGCAGTAAGCACCAGCGTCAGCGCCGTTACGCTCTCTGCGCGGACGTAGCGCCCCGCAATATGGCATTTGCCGCCGGTTGCGATGCCCTGCATGCCGCAGGCAAACGTGTACGGCTTTCCGTCCGCAAGACTTCCCATCTGTCCGAAGGAAAATACCCGATTCCCTTCCGCGTAACCGCTCGCCGCATGCGGCAGGCAGTTGAGATCCGCGGATACCGAGAACGGTCTTCCGCCCTGCGAACTTACGAAAAATGCGATCGTTCCGGTCACATAGTCCGCCAGAATCGTCTCCGAGATCACCAATCCGTTTATCTTACGAACACAGCGGTACACGCCTTCCGAGAGGTCGAGCTCCCGCTTATACGACGACACCTCACCGCAGCCCTCATAGCGGACGCGCAGGCTTCCGAGTAACGAGTATGCTCTGCAGCTTTCGGGCACTCCCGAGAGGGAATCCACCATCAGACGCTCCGCCTGCGGAATCTTTCCGCTTCGGATCAATCTGCGAACTTCGGGAAGCGCCTCGCGAGCCTGATTGTTCACGCGCTGCTTCGGACCGCCGTTCCAAAGGCTGTCCTCGTTTAACTGCAGCACGGTCTCGGTTTCATCGCCCGTGATCATCGCGCCGAGCGTTCCGTTCCCGATCGGAAGACCGCGGTTCCAGTCGCGGCCGGCGGGCTTGTCATACCATAAAAGGCTCATATCGTTCTCCGGTTATATCGTTACAGAGTCTTCGCATATACCCAGAGCGAGAACTCCGTATCGCTGTCATTGCATTGATAAATCTCCGAAAGCTGCGGTCCGCAGCTCGCGGAACCGATTCCGGACATCGCAGCGTCGGTGTTGACGATGGTCATGTCGGAAGGAACCAGCTCATAATTGTGCTTCTTTGCAGCAAGCTCTTCTCTCGTAAAATGAGACGCCTGAATGCTGAACTCGCTGTCCGAGGCAAATCCGAGGCGAACCGTCGCATTCCCTAACGATGCAAACTGCGTTCCGTAGTGGGAAGAATTTTCCTGCGGTTTCACGTAGTCCTCGTGATTGCCGGTGACGGTCGTATGATGCCAGTCAACATAGCTTGCCAGATGCTTGTCCACGTAGCTTTCGAACGGTCCGAAGCCGTAGTAATCGAAGTCCTCGAACTCCTTCGGAAGGAAGAAACGAAGGCCGAATCGCGGCAGATACGGGCTCGTCTCCGACTTGTGCATGTGGAGGCGAATGTTGAGCTCGCCGTTCGGGTAGAAGCAATATTCTGCCTGCACTCTCGCAAACGGAATGCGGGACGCTGCGCCGAACGTAAGGTCTGCCTTGAAGATGTATTCGGTGCCCGGCTCGATCAATCGAAGCGACGAGCAGCGGCAGATCGGACGGTCAAAGCCCCAGTCCTTCCAAGCTTTCACCATGCCGGCGTCGTTGTCCGTCGGTGCACGGAAGAAATCCATCTCCACGGGCTTCTTGAGAAGCTCCTCACCGCGGAACTGCATCGAGATGATGGCCGCATCCTTCTTGCGAAGAAGGTATACCGTCTCATTGGCAGTAATGCGGTACGCAAGCGGAAGATCCTCAAGCTTTAAGTATTTTCTCGCTGCCATCGGAACCGGGATGAAGCGGCGGTTCTCGGAGTGCAGAAGCACCTGGTCGTAGCAGATCACGGTGCCCTTCTCCCAGCATGCGTTCGTGTCCTTCGTGAGAACCACGAAGCGGATGCGGACATCCTTGCCCTTAACATCCATCGCCTCCGGAATCGACAATGTTGTCGAAGCGCCTGCGGGAAGAGAAAGATCAAGCTTGCCCTCGGCAAGCGTCGTGCCGGAATCCTTGATCTCGTAGGATACCTCGTAAAGGTCCTCGAGTGCGGCAAATGTAAGCCGGTTCGTTAATACGAATTCTCCCTGGGCACTGCCCGCAGCGACCGTCAGAGGTCGATAGCACTGCTTCAGTTCCATAAGGCCCGAATGCGGCGTTCTGTCGGGGTAAACAAGACCGTCCATGCAGAAGTTGCCGTCGTTCGGGTAGTCGTCAAAGTCACCGCCGTAGCCGTATTTGACGCGGCCGTCCTCGGTTTCGCCGAGCGCTACCGCATGATCGCACCACTCCCAGACACAACCACCCATGAAGCGGTCGTCGGAGTCGATCATCGACCAGTAATCCGCGAGGTCGCCGTTGCTGTTGCCCATGGAGTGACTGTACTCGCACATAAAATACGGTCTTTTGTTGTTGCTCTCGGACACATAGCGGTACATCGAGGACACGGTCGGGTACATGTACGAAACAACATCCATCTCGGTGTCGGGCGTGCCGTCCATCGAGTGGTGAACCGCCTCGAAATGCAAAGGTCTCGAGCTGTCAAATGCCTTGATCATCTTCGCGGCGTTGTTGAGGATCGCGCCGAAGCCGGCCTCGTTGCCCATCGACCACATGATGACGCAGGGACGGTTGAACTCGCGGGTGATCATTTTCCGCTCGCGGTCGAGAATCGCCTCCGCAAAGATCGGGTTGTCGGTCGTAATAGACACCTTGCGATGATCCCATGCCTGACCGTACACCTGCCCTGCGGGCTCGCTGCCGTGCGCTTCAATGTCAGCCTCCTCCACCACGTAGAAGCCGTAGCGGTCGCACAGGCGGTAGAACTCGGGCGCGTTCGGATAATGCGAAGTCCGGATGCAGTTGATATTGCAGCGCTTCATGAGGAAGAGGTCCTTCTTCATGTCCTCGATCGTCACGACGGAGCCCGTCTCGGGGTTCGAATCGTGGCGGTTGACGCCGCGCAGCTTGACGCTCTTCCGGTTGATCGTAAAGACACCGTCGACGATCGCAACTTCGCGGATTCCGAAGCCCTCTCCGATGATCTCATCCCCGGCATCGATCGTCATGTGGTAAAGATACGGGACTTCAGCGTTCCAAAGTTTCGGCGACTCGATGACAAAATCGGCGAAACCGTCCTCGCCGGTCTCCGCGGAAGCAACCTCGGTGCCCTCCGCATCCGCAACCGTAACCTTGGCCTTCTTGCCGCGGATCTCCATGTGAACGGACGCTCTTGTGAGCTCCTCGTTTAGAGTCGTACGGATCTGGTAGTCGGTAATGTGCTCCTTCGGACGGCGAAGCATGTAGACATCGCGGATGATTCCGGTGAAACGAAGCTTGTCCTGGTCCTCCAGGTACGTGCCATCGCACCACTTGAGAACAACAACCGCGATGCGGTTCTCGCCCTCCTTGAGCGCGGAGGTGATGCAGAACTCGCTCGTTGCGTGCGTCACCTGCGAGTAGCCGATCAACTGGTTGTTAACGATCAGATAAAAGCAGCTGTCCACGCCCTCGAACACGAGGTAGCGCTCGAAATCGTCCGGCTCATAATTGTACGTGCGCTCGTAAACGGCGGTCGGATTGTCCGTCGGAACATACGGCGGATCGTACGGAATCGGATAATTGATGTTTGTGTATTGGCAGCGGTCATAGCCCTGCAGCTGAATGCAGGACGGAACCGTAATCTTCTTCTCTTTGGGCAGATCCACCGCGTCGACCGGCATCTCCGCAAAACTGTCGTAGTACGCGAAACTCCATTCCCCATTCAGGAGTTCCATGCGCGAGGATGCGGTTCGTTCGTCAAATGCATCCTGGCCGGGCGCAAACGGAATGTAGTAGTTGCGGTCCTGGCACGTATTGACGTGCAGCAACTCGGGATCTTCGTGAAATGTCATGTAGGTTTTCATCATTTTCCTCCCGCAAAATTATAGTTTTTGTAAGTGTAATACATTCCCCGTAAAATGAAAAACAAGGGTGCCGATGCTATGGCACCCTTGTTGATGTCGCATTGGGGCGCCGCTTGTGCGGTAGCCGTTAGGCGATATTATTGAGCGTCCTTGATGGAGAAGCTCAGGCGGCCCATCTTGTCCTTGCCGAGGCAAACGCACTTGACATGGTCACCGAGCGTGAGTACATCCTCAACGCGGTTGATGCGGTTCTTGGCAATGCGGGAAATGTGAACCAGTCCCTCCTTGCCGGGCGCGAACTCGATAAATGCACCGAAGTCCTTGATGCTAACGACGGTACCCTCGAGAACCATACCCTCCTCGAAGTCGGTAACGATCGTCTGAACGAGCTTGATTGCCTTGTCCATCGCATCCTTGTCGGTTCCGCAGATGGAAACCGCACCGGTGTCATCGATATCGATGCGAACGCCGGTCTGCTCGATGATCGCATTGATCGTCTTTCCTCTCTGGCCGACAACATCGCCGATCTTCTGAGGATCGATCATGATCTGCATGATCTTCGGAGCGTACTTGCTTACTTCCTTACGAGGCTCTGCGATCGCAGGCTTCATGCAGGTGTCCATGATGAAGAGTCTTGCCTCGCGGCAGCGCTTGATGGCACCCTCAACGATCGGGCGGGTAAGGCCGTGGATCTTGATATCCATCTGGATGGCCGTGATACCCTCGGTCGTACCGGTTACCTTGAAGTCCATATCGCCGAAGAAGTCCTCAAGACCCTGGATATCGGTGAGAAGCACGTAATCGTCGTCCGTCTCGCCGGTCACAAGACCGCAGCTGATACCGGCAACCATACGCTTGATCGGAACACCGGCAGCCATGAGGGACATGCAGGATGCACAGGTCGAAGCCATGGACGTCGAACCGTTGGACTCGAACGTCTCGGATACGGCGCGGATTGCGTAAGGGAACTCCTCCTCGCTCGGAAGAACCGGAAGAAGTGCTCTCTCCGCAAGTGCACCGTGACCGATCTCGCGGCGTCCCGGTCCTCTCGAAGGCTTCGTCTCGCCAACGGAGTACGACGGGAAATTGTAGTGATGCATATATCTTTTGTTGACAACCGTCTCATCGAGACCGTCAAGTCTCTGAGCGTCCGCCAGAGGTGCGAGCGTTACAACATCGCAGATCTGCGTCTGTCCGCGGGTGAACATGGACGAACCGTGTACTCTCGGGATGATGTCAACCTCGGCAGCAAGAGGACGGATCTGCGTCATCTCACGGCCGTCCGGACGCTTCTGATCCTTGAGGATCATCTTGCGAACCGTCTTCTTCTCGTACTGGTAAACCGCCTCATCGATGAGCGGAAGCCAATCTTCGTTCTCGGCGAACTTCTCAGCGAGCGTGTCCTTCATCGCGCGGATGCGCTCCTCACGAACCTGCTTCTCCGGGGAGAACATCAAAACTTCCATATCAGCCGGAGGAACGATCTCCTTGATGGCTGCGAACAGCTCCTCGGGAATCGCGCAGCTCGTGTACTCGTGCTTCGGCTTGCCGCACTCGGCAACGATCTTGTCGATGAACTTGATGATGTCCTTGTTAACGCCGTCGGCAAGGTAGATCGCCTCGATCATCTTGTCCTCGGGAAGCTCGTTTGCGCCTGCCTCGATCATGATGACCTTGTCTCTCGTGGAAGCAACCGTCAGCTTGAGGTCGGAAACCTGAAGCTGTGCCTGCGACGGGTTGATGATGAAGTTGCCGTCGATCAGGCCGACCTGCGTCGTAGCGCAAGGACCGTCGAACGGGATGTCGGATACGGCAACCGCGATCGCGGAGCCGAGCATAGCCGTAAGCTCCGGGGTGCACTCGGGATCAACCGAGAGAACCAGGTTGTTGAGCGTTACGTCGTTTCTGTAGTCCTTCGGGAACAAAGGACGCATGGGACGGTCGATAACGCGGGACGTAAGAACCGCATTCTCGCTGGCCTTGCCCTCGCGCTTGTTGAAGCCGCCCGGGATCTTGCCTACCGCATACATCTTCTCTTCGTACTCAACGCTCAAAGGGAAGAAATCGATACCGTCACGGGGCTTCTCGCTTGCCGTAGCGGTGGAGAGAACGGTCGTGTCACCGTAGTGCATGAAGGCCGCTCCGTTGGCCTGCTTGGCAACGCGGTCGATGTCAACCGTCAGCGTTCTGCCGGCAAGCTCCATGGAAAAACTCTTGTACATTTGTACCTCTTTCTGCGCGTCGTTTCGACGGACGCGCGCGTCTTCGGCACGGTGTTTGGACGGAGCCGCCGTAACAACTGAGAAACAGGCGCACAACGCCGTCTGCTTTTCAGTAGTCACGGGCTTAGACTCCATCACCGCCGATACCTTAAAAATTTGTTTTCATACCGCATTTAAGTATAGCACAGAACCTCGGAAAATACCAGTAAAATATATACTTTTACGCAATTTTTTCACAACCCGCAAAAAACGGTCACCGCGATGCAAACCGCACCGCAGCGACCGTAGTTTTACTCTCTTATTCCGCCGTGATCGTGATCGATTCGACCTTCAGCAGCGATTTCGACTGCAAAATGAGTCCGATGTCCATCGTCGATGCTCCCGCCGCCACGGATTTATTGAAATCTGCGGGGGTGAGCGTCAGCGTTTTGCCGGAGCATGTTGCATCACAGCACCAGAAATTGTTCGACTTGACGTCGGTGTTGAAGGTGATGACAATCTTCCAGTTCTTCGCCGAATTCGAGCGACCGTTGGTGATGCGGACACCGAACTGGTAACATTTGTCGGCGGTCTCGTTCCACGTGTTCGTCGTGGCAAATTCAACCGTCAACCCGTTCGCGGTCGCCTTCGCGGACACCGCAGGCGGGGAAGCCACATCTCCGCCGCCGTTGCCGCCGGCATTGTTGAGAAGCTCCTCCTTCTCCTTCTCGGTCATCGGAGGAATCTTTCCGCCGAGCATCTTGACAAACCAGATGCCCTCCTGGTTGAGGTCCGCCTCGCGGAAGCCAGAAAGCTTCTTGCAGCTCTCGCGGATCAGCGACGACGATTCGTTTTTGTTCGCCAGATTCCAGATCATGTAGCTCACGCCGTAGCTGTCCATAAAGGCAACCCAGCGGTTCGCCTCGGCCTCGTCGCACATGCCGTTGCCGGATGCATCGCAGATGCCGTACTCCGACACGAAGATCGGAAGTCCCGCCTCGATCGCGGTCTTCATCTTGCTGCGCAGGCTGTCCTTGTGCGTTCCCGCGTAGAAATGAAGTGCATACATAATGTTGTCGTAGCCCTTGATCGGATCTTTTGCTGCGACATCGACGTCCTGCGACCACGTGGGCGTACCGACGATGATGATCGCATCCTTATCAATCGCACGGATTGCGGGTATCACCTCAAGCGCATACGACTTGACGGACGACCACGAAGTGCCGCCGTTCGGTTCATTGCAGATCTCGTAAAGCACGTTGTTGTAATCCTTGAACTCGGTCGCCATCTCCTTGAAAAATGCAATGGCTTCCGCCTTGTTCTGGTTTGGATCGTTGTCGTGCAGAATATGCCAGTCAATGATGACATAGAGACCTAACTGCTTTGCATAATTCACGCCGTTTTTGACCAATGCCTTCAGTTTCGCCTTGTCTCCGCCGGCGCAGTAGCCGTTCTCATCGGTGTACATCGCAAGACGCACCGCGTTGGCACCCCACTCGTCGCGGACGCACTGGAACGTCTCAAGGCATACAAACTGCGGGAACCACTGCAGACCGTGCGTACTGACACCCTTTAACTGATACGCCTTGCCGTTTTTATCGACAAGCTGCGTGCCTTTGACGCTTAATTGACCGTGGTTCGCTACCGGCGTACCGGTCTCGGTCTTCGTGGGGGTTGGCGTCGGCGTGTTTGTCGGAGCCGTTGTCGGTGTCGCAGAAGTTGTCGGCGTTGCCGTTGCCGTCGGCGTGGGCTCTGCTGTCGGAGTTGCCGAACTCGTAGGCGTTGCTTCCGCCGTCGGAGTGACTTCCGCGGTTGGCGTGGTCTCCTTGGTCGGAGTAATCTCCGCGGTCGGCGTCAAAGTGGCGCTCGGTTCCGCATCGGGAGTCGGCGTGTCGGTCACCGCGACGGTAACGCCGGGCGTTTCCGTCGGTGTGACAGCCGTTTTCGTCGAATCATTGTCTTTGTTCGACATGACGATCGCAATAATCAACACGATGACGATCAATGTCATGCATGCCAGAGCGATCATCAGGTATTTGTTCAAGCGCTTTGCACTCAATTCACTCTTGCTCATTCGTTTCCTCCGTTCGCATCCGCCAACCTGCGGTGCTCCTCATACGCGCGCACGGCCGAAAGCGCTTCCGGAACAAGGTAAAGCGATCCTGTGATTAGGAACACATCCTCTCCCGTCGCCTTCGAAAACAGGTCGCGGCACTCTTCCGTGAGGTCCCCAACCGGCGTCATCGAAAACTCCTCGCACAGCGCTCCGACCTCCTCCGGGCTTAACGCGCGGCGGTTTTCGAAGCGGTAAAAGTAAAGTCGGTCGGTCATTTTCCGAAGAGTTGTGAGCATCGTGCGTACATCCTTGTCCTTCACCATGCCGCAGATGACCGTGAGGCGCTTTCCGCGAAGTTCGCTGGTTGCGAAGAACTCGGAAACCGCGGCGAGGCACTGCGGGTTGTGACCGCCGTCAAGGTACACCAAAGGCTTCTTGCAGATGACCTCCAATCGCGCCGGCCAGCGAACGGTGCGAAGACCGTTCGTGATATCGTCGTCGCTTACGTAAAAGCCGTTCTCGTTGATAATGCGGATCGCCTCCAGCGCGGTCGCAGCGTTATATTGCTGATGTTTGCCGCGCAACGGAAGCAGCACCTCGATGCCCTTATAGGAAAAATGCTCCATCCCCGTCACGGCGGGCAGTTCCTTCACCGCATCCTTCTCAACCATGTGAATCGGTGCGTACGCGCGAAGCGCAAACTCGGTAATGACTCGCTCCGCCTCGGTCGTCACGGGGTAGACGCACACGTCGCAGCCGTTTTTGATAATGCCGGCCTTGGCAGCGGCAATCTTCTCGATCGTGTCGCCCAAAACTGCGCAATGATCAAGACCGATGTTCGTGATTACTGACGCGATCGGCTTTGCGACGCAGTTCGTCGGATCAAACGTTCCGCCGAGACCGGTCTCCAGGATCATGATGTCGCATTTTACTTCGCGAAAATACAAAAGAGCGATGACCGTGAGCAGCTCAAACTGGTTCGCAGGGGCGAAGGATTTGCCGACATAGTCGTACACGGTCGTGCCGATGCGGGCCATGTCGTCCTCGGGGATCATCTCGCCGTTCACGCAGATGCGCTCGCGGATGTTTAAAAGATACGGCGAAGTGAACAAGCCGACACGGTAGCCGGCCTGCTGCAAAACAGACGCCAACATAGAACAAACGGAACCCTTCCCGTTCGTGCCGGCGACATGCACGCAGGGCACAGCGTCCTGCGGATTGTCGAAGTACCGAAGCATCGCGCGCATGCGGTACAGGCCGGCAAAAGCCGAGAAAAATTCCGTCTTGGTCAAACGATTTACAACTTCTTCGTAGGTCATACAACCCTCCTGCCGCACTATCTCGCTTTGTTCCATGCGGCAACGATGTCTGCCATGATATATAACGAGCCGGTCACCAGCACATGGTGTCCCTGCTTGCGTAACTCTTTGATCTTAGCGACTGCCTCGACAATCGAGTCAACTGTCTCGGCAGGCTTGTCGAAGCGCCGTACGACCTCGCACAACTCCTTCGCGGGCAGTCCGCGGTGGTTCGGAGGCGTCAGGCACACAAAGCCTTCCGCGTATTGCTGCAGCATCTCGTACATCGCCGGATAATCCTTGTCAGCCAGAACGCCGGTCACGATGTAGTACTTCGTATCGCCGGAAAATGCCTGCAGCGAACGGCACAATGCATCGATGCAATCCGGGTTGTGTCCGCCGTCGAAGATCAGGTATGGATTCTTCTTGCGAACATCAAAACGGTACGGAAGTGACGCGGAGCGGATGCCCGCCTCCATCGCAAAATCATCGATGGACGCCGCAAACTCTTCGCTTCTCTCGCACAGAACTTCAATCGCCTTCTGCGCGGTTGCTATATTGATCTTCTGGTAATCGGCGATCATCGCGCGGTCCGAAGGGAAAAATCCCTCGTCGGCGATGGATGCCAGATAAAGCTCGTGACGATTCTCCTTGCACCACTGCGTCGCGGCTTCGGTGACAATCGGCGAGTTGACACCCATGACGATGGGCTCGCCCGGACTCGCAATACCGAGCTTTTCACGTGTGATGGTCTCGAGCGTATTGCCGAGATACTCCGTGTGATCGAGTGCAATCTTCGTGACAACCGTGAGAATTCCCTGACCGACGTTCGTTGCGTCCTGCGCACCGCCCATTCCGGCCTCGAGGACCGTAAAGTCACAGTTGTCCATCTTGAACATGATTAAACCGACGCAAACCGCACGCTCGAACTCGGAAGGATTGACCGCCTCGCGTCCGGGCGTAGCTGACGTATCGATGCTGCGAAGCGCACTCTTTAACGTCTCCACACCGCTTATGAACTGCTCGTTCGAGATCGGCTTTCCGTCGATTCTGTAGTAGTCCGTAACGCCGTGCAGCGCAGGTGAAATCATGGTTCCCACGTGATACCCTGCCGCCACTAAAATGTTGGTGATCATGGTCGCCGTGGAACCCTTGCCGTTTGTGCCGACTACATGGATGATGTTCTGGGACATCTCGGGATGCTTCAACAGACCGAGACACTCGTTGATTCGCTCCAGACCGGGCTTCGATACATTCGTTTGCTCGTTTCGAATAAATTGAACCGCATCGGAATAACGCATAGACACCTCGATTAATTACGCACAAAATCTTCTCTCTTTAGTGTACCGCAGATTCCTTCGGAATGCAACCTTTATTCTTCTGTTGTCTTTTCCGCAGACGCCCATGTTCCGCTGTTGTACAAAAGCGCCTTGATCACCGGGATCACCTTGATGCGAAGTGCGAGAAGCACAAAAATCTCCGCCACGGTGCTGTACGCATACACGATCAAAGAAGGCGTCGCAAGCTTCCACGAAAGCGGTGTGCCCGTCGTCCAGTAACGGACCAAAAGTCCTGCGATGTTCAAGAAAAAGGTGCTGATGACGGCGGAAACGATGATGCGCGGGATTGTCATTTTCCGATGCAGAAGAAGTCCCGGCACAAGGCCCTGTAAGGCACGGACCACCGTAAGTCCGATGATCATGCTGCCGCCGTAAAAGATGAATCCGCCGAGAATGTCGGTGAGCGCAGAAACCGCAGCTCCGATGGCGCCGATGGAAAAGCCGGCGATCGCGCGGATCAGAAATGTGAGCGAAATGCGGTACTGCATTCCGAGTGTGAATGAAAGCAGGTACTCCGTCACGATCTCAACCGCGACAAATACACCCGCAAGCACCAGAAGTTTTACCGCGCGGCTCTGCAGCTCGCGGCGTTCCGTTGTCTTTCTCAAAGCTTCTGTCATAGAAAAAATCTCCTTTCTGTCCCGTGATTACGCTACGAAAAGGAGATTCCTTAAGGTAGCAGCGGGATGCAGACCGAAAACCGCAAGCCGTGAGGCTCTTCGTTCCGGCGACAACTCCCCGTCCGCCGGACACTTAACGCTTTCGATCTTACTCTGCCTGTCAATGTTTTGTTTTACATACAAAAGGGCCGCCGTGCAAGGCAGCCCCGTTGTGTTCGAATTACTTACGAATACCGAGCTTCTCAATCAATGCACGATATGCGTTGATATCCTTGGACTTCAGATAGTCAAGCAGACCTCTTCTGCGACCTACCATCATGTAGAGACCGCGGCGGGAATGATTGTCCTGCTTATTCTTCTTCAGATGCTCCGTGAGCTCCTCGATTCTTGCAGAAAGAATCGCAATCTGTACCTCAGCGGAACCGGTGTCCTGCGGGTTCTTGCCGTACTCGGCAATGATCGCAGCCTTCTTGTCCTTTGCAATCATGGTTATAACCTCCAAAAATCTTATAATTATCGCCGTAATCTAAGCCCGGGTTGGAGAATCCGCGAACCGAGATCCGGTTGACGTTGATACTATATCATACCGAAAACCCGTTGTAAACAGGCATTTTGCATCATTTTTCGAAAAATGCGGGGAAAATTTGCACGTTTTTGTCATCCGCGGCCTTCGCAAGCGCCGTTTCGGTGTCCAAAGCCAGCTGATCGCTCAGTTCCGCAAGGCTTCCGAACTTCTTCTGCCCGCGGATCCGCTCGTAAAATGAGACCGTAATCTCACTTCCGTACAGCTCCTCCGCAATCCCCGGAATGTGCGTCTCCACCGTGATTCCGTGCACAAGTCCGTCCCTCACGGTCGGGTTGTTTCCTACGTTCGTGACAGACACATACTCGTTCTCACCGACGCGCGTTCTTGTGCGGTACACCCCGAACGGCGGCAGCAGCTTTTCCGCGGGCGGATACAGATTGACCGTCGGAAACCGTAGCTCATGTCCGATCCGCTTTCCGCGCATCACAATTCCGTGCACCGGATACGCATACCCGAGCATCCGGTTGAGCGTAACGATATCGCCTTCCGATAAGAGCGTACGAAGCCTCGTGCTCGAGACATCCTCTCCGTCCTCGCGGATCATCGGGCAAACGATACACCTGATTCCCATCTCTTCGGCAAGTTTCGCCAGCATCTTCGCATCGCCCGTGCGGCCTTGTCCGAATCGAAAATTCTCGCCGACAACGATGACTTGTGCGTTGCATTTGCCGATGCAGATGTCGCGAAGAAACGCCTCCGGTGTCATTGATTTTGTATCGTCTGTCAAAGGCATGCGAACGAAAAGTTCGATTCCCATCGCCTCGGCCGCCATTGCGCTTTCTTCCTGCGTCAAAAGTTCCTCCGCGCCAGGGATGCACACCGAGAGCATCGCCATCGGAAGACCGGTCTTTCGCATCGCGGCAATCAATTGCTGGTGCCCCACATGGATGCCGTCAAATTTGCCGATCGTAAGACTTATCGGCTCGTCAGTTCCGCGCAGGTCGCAAATATCAATCATCTTCATCTGCCGACACCTGCTTTCTCACGCGGTTTTTCTCGTTATCGACCTCGTGGTACATCTGAAGCGGCACAAAACGATGCCCCTTCTTTAGGTAGATCGCGAAAAATTCACCCTCCACATAGACGCGCACGCACAACGCCTCGCGGTCTCCCAAGAGATTCTCGTAAACATATTCAAAGCCCCGAAGCGGTTCCTCAGCAGGCGTTAGCCAGTCCTCCTCGAGGTAGTTGCCGTTGGCAATATATTTGAGATACTCGACATTCAACGCAACGGGCCGACACCCGCGGTACATCGCATCAATCGGGATCAAAGCCTCCGAGAGTCGTCCCTCATCGCGGAGTTTGCGAAGCTCATCGATCGTCACACTGTGCTCCAGCGTAAACTTTCCGGTCGCGGTGCGAACCAAAGCCGTCATGCACGAGCCGCAGCCGAGCACCTCACCGATATCGTTGCAGATAGTGCGGATATACGTTCCCTTCTGGCAGCGAACGCGGATCTGATACTCCCCGCTCGCCTCGTCAAATGACAACAGGTCGATTCCGTACACCTTCACGGTCTTCTTGGAGCGCTCGATCGTGACGCCGCGTCTTGCGAGGTCCACAAGCTTCACGCCGTCAATCTTCCGCGCGGAATACATCGGCGTCAGCTGCTCGATCGTGCCGACAAACTGTCCGATCGCCTCGCGGAACTGCGCCTCGCTTACATGAAACTCATGTTCCGCAATCACGGTGCCGTGGATATCCTGCGTGTCGGTCACAATGCCGAGCCGGCCGGTCGCAACGTATTCCTTTGTCTGCATCATCAACGACTCGCACACCTTTGTGGCAAATCCCGCGCAGACAGGCAAAACGCCGCACGCGTCGGGGTCGAGCGTTCCCGTGTGCCCGATCTTTTTGATCCCGAGCACGCCTCGAAGCACCGCGACCACGTCATGCGACGTATATCCGCATTCCTTGTTGATGACTACAATACCGTTCATGAAACTCCGTAAAATGAAACAATTCTCTTATTTGCCGGTAAGCTCAGCCTCGACCATCGACGAAATCTTGTCAATCGCATCCGAAATCGGTCCGTCGACGTTGCATCCTGCCGCAAGGCGGTGTCCGCCGCCTCCGAACGTCGAGCAGATTGCCGCAACGTTGACCTTCGAGATCGCACGAAGGCTTACCTTGAAGCGGTTCGGTTCGTCTTCCCTTGCGAACATCGCAACCTCGATGCCCTCGGTGAGACGAAGCTGGTCGATAACACCCTCGGTGTCCTTCGCAACAGCGCCGAACTTTGCCAATTCCTCGGCCGTAAGTACCGTGCAGATCATCTTTCCGCCCAGAAGGAGCTTCGAGTTGAGCACGGAATACCCGATCACGAGGTTCTGCAGGTACGTCTTGCGGTAAAACGTGTCGTCGATCAGACGCTGTGCGTCAACGCCCTTCGAAAGCAGCTTTCCGGCTACCTTCATCGTGCTTTCGCGGCAGCACTCGTACTTGAACACGCCCGTGTCATGCACGATTCCCATGTAGAGCGCCGTCGCAATGTCGGTCGTGACTGCATTTTCCGAGAGAAGGCCGAACAAAACCTCGCACGTCGAGCTTGCGTCCGGAAGAACGATCTCCTCGTCCGCAAAATGCGTGTTCGTCATGTGGTGATCGATGACAAAGGTATGCTTTGCGGCCGCAACCATGTCCTTTGCGCACGGAAAACGGTCCTCGCTGGAGCAGTCCAGAACGAGGAACAAATCGTACGGCTTCTCGGGCGCGGCAAATTCGGTGTCGATCTCGTCCCATGCGGGAAGAACCGCCAGATTCTCCGGCGGCGTCTCAAGATACACGCGAACGGTCTTGTCCGCAAAGTTGTTTTTCAGGTAGTAATACATCGCCATGCAGGAGCCGACGCAGTCCCCGTCGGGGTGCTTGTGGCCCGTGATCGCGATCGTCTTCGCCGCTACAACGGCGTTTCGGAGTGAACGGTTCATTCCTGTTCTCCTTCGTTTGCTTCCGCTTCCCCGGCGTGCAGGGACTCGATCAAAGCATCCATCTTCATGCCGTATTCCAGAGAGTCATCCGCCGCAAAGAACAACTGAGGCGTGTGTCTCATGTTCAGATTCTTTGCGAGCATCGAGCGAAGAAACGGCGCTGCGTTGCGAAGGCCCTCGAACGTGCTCTTCTTCTGCGCCTCGTCGCCGTACACGCTCACATAAACCTTGGCGGTCTTAAGATCGGGCGCAACATAGACGTCCGTGATGGTCGTAAGCTGTGCCACGCGCGGGTCCTTGACCTCCTCTAAAAGAAGGCGGCTCAGTTCTCTTCTGACCTCCTGGCTCACGGTTCTGTTTTTCGTACTGTTCTTTCTCATAGTTCTCCATTCGTTCCGGTCCGACGGAAAATGACCGGTATCTGCGGTAACGGGTCAGGCAGGATTTGCCCTGCCCGACCCGGATTGTACTGGTGATTCACAATATCAGCTTCTGGCAACCTGCTGCATGATGTAAAGCTCAACCTGGTCGCCCTCGGCAATGTCATTGAATTTTTCGAAGAGGATACCGCACTCGAAACCAGCGTTGACCTCCTTCGCATCATCCTTCATACGCTTTAAGGATGCCAGATTGCCGTCGAAGATCTGCTCGCCGTTTCTGGTGATGCGTGCCTTGCAGCCGCGCTGTGCCTTACCGTCAAGGATGTACGAACCGGCGATGGAACCGAGACCGCTCGCCTTGAAGATCTGGCGGATCTCCGCATGGCCGATGACAACCTCCTCGTATACCGGATCGAGCATGCCCTTCATAGCTGCCTCAATATCGTCGATCGCGTTGTAGATGACGGAGTACAGACGCACGTCAACCTGCTCGCGCTCCGCGGTGTCCTTTGCGGTGTTGTCGGGCTTGACGTTGAAGCCGATGATGATCGCGTTCGATGCGCTCGCGAGCGTGACGTCGGACTCGTTGATGTTGCCGACACCGCCGTGGATGCAATGGATGGCGATCTCATCGTTCGAGAGCTTAAGAAGCGACTGCTTCACAGCCTCCACGGAACCCGCAACGTCCGCCTTGACGATGATGTTGAGATCCTTCATCGCGCCGGCCGCAACAGCGTCGGACAGGCTCTCGAGAGAGAGCTTCTGCTTCGTCTCCGCAATGAGCTTCTCCTTGCTCTGTGCGATATATGCCTCGGAAATGTTCTTCGCTTCCTCGTTGTTCTCGGTCGCGATCATGACGTCGCCCGCGTTCGGAACGCTGTTCAAGCCGAGAATCTCAACCGGCGTCGAAGGCGTTGCTTCGGTGACCTTCTCGCCCTTATCGTTGATCATCGCACGGATCTTACCGAACGATGCACCGATGGCAACGGTCTCGCCGACATGCAGCGTACCCTTCTGAACCAGTACGGTAGCCACGGGACCGCGGCCCTTGTCGAGCTTGGCCTCAATGACGAGACCTCTCGCACGGCGGTTCGGGTTCGCACGAAGCTCCAATACGTCCGCCGAGAGAAGGATCATCTCGAGAAGGTTCTCGATACCGTCGCCCTTCTTCGCGGAGACGCGGCACGTTACGATGTCGCCGCCCCACTCCTCGGACACAAGGCCCTGCTCGGAGAGCTCGGTGAGAACACGGTCGGGATTGGCTCCCTCTTTATCCATCTTGTTGATTGCCACAACGATGGCGACACCGGCCGCCTTCGCATGGTTGATTGCCTCGATCGTCTGCGGCATGACACCGTCATCGGCAGCGACAACAAGCACTGCGATATCCGTCGCCATGGCACCGCGGAGACGCATTGCGGTAAATGCCTCATGACCGGGCGTATCGAGGAACGTGATCTGTCTGCCGTTCTTCTCTACCATGTACGCACCGATGTGCTGCGTGATACCGCCGGCCTCCTTGGCCGCAACGTGAGCGGAACGGATCGCATCGAGGATGGAAGTCTTACCATGGTCAACGTGACCCATGACGCAGACAACCGGAGGACGCTTCTCCAGAGTCTCCTCGGGATCCTCGGTATCCTTCGTCAGCTCCTCGACCATGTCGATGACCTGTTCCTTCTCAACGATGTAATTGTACTCAAGCGCAATATCCTCGGCCTCCTCGAAGGAGATCTCGGAGTTGATGTTGTAAAGCTTTCCGGAAAGGAAGAGCTTCTTGATGATCGCAGATGCGTTCTGCTTCATCTTGTCGGCCAATTCCTTGATGGTGATTACCTCGGGAATCGTGATGTTCTTGATCTCGTTCGGATCTTCTTCCTTCTTCGGCTCTACCTTCGGCATGATGAATGCGCCCTTGCGGTTCGCATCCTTCTTCGGGGTCTGACCCTTTCTTCCCTTCTTGCCGTCACCGTCGAAATCGCGGTTGTTGCGATTCTTGTCGCGGTCGCGGTTCTGGTATGCCGCAGCGCGCTGCTCGCGGTTGATCTCTCCTGCGAAATCCGCCTTGATCGAATTTCCGCCGCTGTTTCTGTTATCGTTTCTGCGAGTGAACGTTCTGCGCTCACCGCTGTCCTTATCCTTGTCGAAGCCCTGCGGGAATCCGCCGCCCTGGCCGCGGTTGAAGCCGCCCTGGCCGCCCTGACCTGCGGGCCTTCTGGAAAATCCACCCTGACCGTCGCGTGCGCCGCCCTGACCACGGTTAAATCCACCCTGGCCGTCTCTCTGATAAGGCGCTCTCGTGCCTGTGCCCGCACCATCGGGTCTTCTCGCACCACCGGCTCCCTGCGCTCCGCTTCTCGGTCCGCGGTTGAAGGACGAGCCCTGCGCACCGTCTCTGGGCGCACGGTAGGAGTAATTGCCGGAGCGGTCGCCCTGACCGTCTCTTGCTCCCTGACCGCGGTTTCCGTCACCTCTGCGGTCGTCTCTTTGCACGTTCTCACGAGGCTTGCGGTCGTTGATGTTCTCGCGGATGACCGGACGCTCCACCGGGCGCGGAGGCGCCTGACGGATCTGCGGCTCGGAGATCGGCTCAGCCGGCTTCGTCTCAGCAACGGGCTCCTTGGTCTCCACGACAGGTGCGGCTGCCTCGGGAGCTTCCGTCTTCGGAGCTTCCTCGACTGCCGGTTCCTTTGTCTTCTTCGGCTCGGTCTTCTCGGGCTTTGCCGCTACCTCAGGCTTCTCAACCTTCTCGGGAGCGGAACCCGGGCGCTTCAAGCGGCGACCGTCCTCACTGAAGATCGGACCGTCGTAAAGTACCGTTTCGCCGTTCTCATTCTTGATGAAAAATTCATTTCCCTTGCGAAGGAGCGGACGCTTGTCGGCATCATAAACCGTCCGCTTCGGCTCGAGGCGGTTGTGGTTCTGGTCGTACAGCGGTCCGTTGTAGACGGTATAGTTGCCGCCTTTGTCGATGCTGTAGATCACACCGTCCTTCTTCACGACGCGGTTACCCTTGTCGTCGAAGCGCGCGTGCGAACGCTTATCGTCCTCCTTCTTCTCTGCCGGCTTGCGTCTGCGCTTGCCGTAGAGTGTGATCGCAATCTTCACCTCAGAGTCCTCATCGTCGACGAAGCTGCCCGCGCTTTTCACGTCACATCCGTGTTCCCGCAGGTACGTCATCATCTCTTTGTAGGACGCGTCGATTTCCTTGCACAGATCACCGAGTTTGATATTTGCCATGTACGTTCATTCCTCCGATTGCTTATCTTTTCGTACGTTTCTTAGTTACCTTGGTTTGTCTCCCTCACGGGAGCTGCCGCTTCACCGCCGACCGCGTTGTCAAATGCTTCCGCCAGTCCGTCCGCGAGGATGGCCGCCGTCACGCGCTCCTGCTTTCCGATTGCGCGCCCGAGCGTCTCCTTCGTGCCGACCTGACGTAGCGGTACGCCGTAGTGAAACGTAATGTTTTGAATGTCCCGAAGGGCATTTTCCGATGCGTCTGTCGCGACGATCACAATGCGCGCGCTGCCGGCCCGGATTGCCTGCTCCACGGCAAAATTGCCGGAGGCGACGGCTCGTGCCTTCTGCGCGATGCTAAGAAGCGACAGCGCCTTTTTCTCATTCATCGGCCAGTTCCTTCCCGATCTTTTCATAGATCTCGTTGGGAACACTCACACCCAAGGAGCGGTCAAACGCCTTGGTCTTTCGCGCCTTTGCAAAGCAGCTTTCCTGCGGGCAGACGTAAGCGCCGCGGCCGTTCTTCTTGCCGGTCTTGTCCAGCTCGATCTCGCCCGTCGGGGTCAGGATCACGCGGATGAGTTCCTTCTTGGGCTTCATCTCGCCGCAGCCGTTACAGCGGCGCAGCGGAATTTTCTTGGGTACCATGAAAATGCACCGCCTTTCCGACACGCAAAATGCTTACGCAAGCTCCTCCGCCTGCGACTCGCTCTTGATGTCAATCTTGTAACCGGTCAGACGTGCCGCAAGACGGGCGTTCTGACCCTTGCTTCCGATTGCCAGCGTCAGCTGATCATCCGGAACGATGACGTTCGCGAGACGCTCCGCCTCGATC
The DNA here is from genome assembly GCA_017617395.1 of Lachnospiraceae bacterium. Lineage (GTDB taxonomy): Bacteria > Bacillota > Clostridia > Lachnospirales > Lachnospiraceae > ISDg. The sequence continues at coordinate 42,220 of JAFZWG010000072.1, read as the reverse complement.
ACGTCAACGGAGATAACCTCAGCCGGAGAAAGCGCATTAGCGATCAGCTGCGCCGGGTTGTCACTCCAGTTGATGATATCGATCTTCTCACCGTTGAGCTCATCGACAACGGCGTTAACACGGCTTCCGTTCACACCGACGCATGCGCCGACCGGATCCACCTTCGGATCGTTCGACCATACAGCCATCTTGGTGCGCTTGCCGGCCTCTCTCGAGAGAGCCTTGATCTCCACGGTGCCGTCGGCAACCTCGGCAACCTCGTTCTCGAAGAAGCGCTTTACAAGCTCGGGGTGCGTGCGGGACACAACGATTCTCGGTCCCTTGGTCATATCCTTAACTTCCACAACGTAAACCTTCACGCGGTCGCCGGTGCGGAACACCTCGCCAGGAATCTGCTCCGTCTCGATGAGGGAAGCGTCAACCTTGCCGAGGCTGATAATCACATTTTTCTTGGAGAACTTCTGCACGATACCCGTGACAACTTCCTTCTCCTTGCCGCAATACTGACCGAACAGAACCTTGCGCTCTTCCTCGCGAAGCTTCTGAACGATGACCTGCTTTGCCTTGCCGGCCGCAATACGACCGAAATTCTTGGTCTTCACGTCGAGGCTTACGGTGTCTCCCAAAGCGATGTCGCGAAGCGGAAGCGCAGCCTGCGCCTGCTCGAGCGTCATCTCGGTCTCGGGGTCGAGAACCTCCTCAACAACCTTCATATCGCGGGCAACGCTGTACTCGCCCGTCTCCGGATCGATGTGCACGCGAATGTTCTCGCTCTTGCCGTACTCGTCCTTGCAAGCGGCCAAAAGCGAATCCTCGATTGCCTTCAAGAGCACCTCTTTGCTGATGTCACGCTCCTTCTCAATCAGATCGAGAGCGACGATCAACTCCTTAAAGTCTTCCTTCTTCAACTCTTCTGCAGACTTTTTTGCAGCCTTTTTCATGATAGACCTCCTTGTTTACGTATCCTTTTGTATTCTATTCTTGATTTTGTCCTTGATCGGCACAAGTTTTGAATCATTCCTTCTCGACATACGACTGGCGGATCATGCTGAGATTCTTCTTCGCGATCTCCAGTTCCTTCCCGTCGACCGTCACAACAATCGCATCGTCCGTAAACGATGTAAGCACTGCGGAAAATTCCTTCATGCCCTCAACCGCGCGGAACAGCTTGATGTCCACGGGCTTTCCGATGTTGCGCTCGTAATCCTTGGTTTTCTTCAGCGGTCTCGTAAGTCCCGGAGAGCTCACCTCGAGGTAGTACGCCTCGTCGATGAAATCCTCGCGGTCCAGAACGTCGCTTAGGACGCGCGACACGGTCTCGCAGTCGTCGATCGTGATTCCGCCGGGCTTGTCGATGTACGCGCGGAGGTACCAGTTGCCGGCCTCCTTGACATACTCCACATCCACCAGTTCAAATTGCAGTTGCGACAGGATCGGCAGAAGCAATTGCTCCGTCCTCTGTTCGCAGTCCTTAACCTTTGTCATAGGTCCTCCGAAATCCGCAAAATGCGGACGCATAACGCGCTCGAACATAAATTGAGAGTGGGCCGTTGCGACCCACTCTCACATCTACTACAAGTTACACACAAAGTATACAACGCATTTTCCGAAAAATCAAGCACAAATTTTGAAAATGCATCCGCAAGCTTACTGCTCCGCTTCCATCGCCTCGGCAGCGGCCAAAGCGGCAGCCTCCTCAGCGGCTTTCTTCGCATTCTTTTTGTTGCGCCACGCGCGGCCGGCGAACACGCCCAGTACCGCAATCGCGATGTAGACGATGAACATCACCGCCTCGCGCAAAAATTCCGTCAAAACTCCCATGGCTTTTCCTTCCTTCCGATCAGGACTTGCGCCGGTTGGCGAGTTCCTTCACAATATCGTTCCAGTCGACATCGCACTCAACCATCAGAACCATCAGGTGGTACAGATAGTCGGCAATCTCGTACTTGAGCTCCTCCGCGTCGGGGTTCTTGGCGGCAATCGTAATCTCGGTCGCCTCCTCGCCGCACTTTTTGAGGATCTTGTCGATGCCCTTTTCGAAGAGGTAGTTCGTGTATGAACCTTCCTTCGGGTTGACCTTGCGGTCCATGATGATATTGTAGTCCTCGGTCAGCACCGTCAGAGGATTGAAGTCCGCAAACTCCTTCTTGCAAAGCTCCGTGAAAAAGCACGAAACGTTGCCGGTGTGGCATGCGGCGCCGAGCTGATGCACCTTTGCAAGAAGCGTGTCGTTATCGCAATCGATGCGAAGCTCCTTGACGAACTGGTAATGACCGCTCGTCTCTCCCTTGACCCACAATTCACTGCGGCTTCTCGACCAGTACGTCATGCGGCCGGTCTCGATCGTCTTGTTGAAGGCCTCCTCGTTCATGTAGGCGACCATCAGCACCTCGAGTGTGCGGTAATCCTGCACAACGACCGGAATCAGGCCTTTCGCATCGGTCTTCATATCGGCAAATGCAACCGCGGACTCCAGGCAGATCGTCTCAAGCCCGGTCTCGCGCAGCGCGCGCTTTACCTTCAAAATGTTCTTGTTCTCATAGTAGTTCGTTGCGACGCCGCAGCAGTTCGGCATCGAAAGAAGCGTCTCGATATCATTGCGGACAAGGCTGTCGCGCACGATGACCGGCAGCGGGCAGCTCTCGAGGATCCGGTTCATCGCCGCCGAGACCGTCACATGCTTCAACTGGAACTTCGCGACGCCGAGGTCCTTGAGTTCCTCCAAAAGCTTCACGCTCTCGTATGCGTGGTCAGGCTTCTCGATGTCGGCGTTGAACTCCACAACGATGCGGTCGCGCCCGAAGCGCTCGATCGCCTTCTTGACCTCTTCCTTCGGAAAGCTCCGGTCATACGGGATCACCACATACGAAGCGCCCGTGTACAGCGCCTTCTTGATGTCCTCGAAGCGCTTCACGTAGCAACCGAGGTACAACGGAATGTCGACCTTGCGAAGCAACAGCTTCACGGTCTGCAGAAATCCCGTCTGGATCGCCTCGTTGTCATCGTAGTTGTAGATGTACAAACCGTCCGCGCCGTTCTGTTCGTAGCTCATCGCAAGCTCAAGCACGGATGCGGAAAATGCATTTTCCGCATTGATGTAAGCAATGATATTTTTCTCCATACAAACTCCGTAACGATGCCCAAAGACACCGGTTATTTCAGATCAGATGCATCCCTTCGTGGACAACACGCCCGCAACGCGCGGATCGATGCCCGTCGCCATGTCCAGTGCCTTCGCAAACGCCTTGAACATCGCCTCGAGGATGTGGTGATTGTTGCCGCCGGAAATCTGGCGAATGTGCAGATTCATGCCTGCCGAGTAGGAAATTGCGTAGAAGAACTCTCTCGCCGTCTCCACGTCCATCTCGCCCAGACGCTCTGCCGTCGTCTCAACATCATAGACAAAATACGGCCGCCCGGAAAGGTCGATCGCACACTCGATCAATGTCTCGTCCATCGGCAGCAGGAAGAAGCCGTAGCGGGTAATGCCCGTCTTGTCGCCGAGCGCTTCGCGGATGGCCTGACCGATGACGATGCCGACGTCCTCCACGGTGTGGTGCGAATCCACATCGAGATCGCCCTTCGCCTTCAGTGTAAGATCAAAGAATCCGTGCTTCGCAAATCCTGCGAGCATGTGGTCAAAGAACCCGATTCCGGTCGAAATGTCGTAGACACCCGTTCCGTCAATGTTCAATTCCGCGACGATCTCGGTCTCCCTGGTGTCGCGAACAACTTTGGCCTTGCGTTCCATACACAACCTCCTCCGATGAATTACTGTCCTATTGTACCGCGATTCCGCCGTGCGGTCAAACAAAATCGACGCCCGCGCGGTTTCGTGGACAAAAAAGTCTTACTGTTCGTCTTCAAAGCGCAGCTTGATCGAGTTGGCGTGTGCCGTCAGGCCTTCCGCCTCGGCAAATGTCACAACCTTCTTGTACACCTTCTCAAGTTCGCTTCTCGAGTAGCAGATCACGCTGCTCTTCTTGATGAAATCATCGACACTGAGCGGTGAGAAGAATCTCGCAGTGCCGTTCGTGGGCAGGATGTGATCCGGTCCCGCGAAGTAATCCCCGAGCGGCTCGCTCGAGTACTCTCCGAGGAAAATGGCACCCGCATTTTTGATGTGCGTCATCGTCTCCCACGGATCCTTTGTGAGGATCTCCATGTGCTCGGACGCAATATCATTTGCGGCATCGATTGCAGCTTCCATCGAATCCGCAACGAAGATGCGTCCGTAGTTTTCAAGCGACTTCTCGATTGTGTCCTTGCGGGAAAGCTTCTGCGTCATCGCGGCAACCTCTTCATCCACCTTCTCCGCGAGCTCGCGGCTCGTGGTTACAAGGATTGCGGAAGCCATCACGTCGTGCTCGGCCTGGCTCAACAGATCCGCAGCGACATAGCGAGGCGTCGCCGTCTCGTCGGCAAGCACCAGAATCTCGCTCGGTCCCGCGATGGAATCGATGCCGACGCTGCCGTACACGGCCTTCTTGGCAAGAGCAACGTAGATGTTGCCAGGTCCCACGATCTTATCGACACGCGGAATGCTCTTTGTGCCGTAGGCAAGTGCGGCAATCGCCTGTGCGCCGCCGACCTTCGCGATCTTCGTAACACCGGCCTCAACAGCCGCTACAACAGACGCTGCATTGAGCTCGCCGTCCTTCTGCGGAGGAGTCACCATGACAATCTCGGGTACACCCGCAACCTTCGCGGGAATAATGTTCATCAAAACGCTCGAGGACAACACGGCACGGCCGCCGGGAACGTACACGCCGACCTTCGAGATCGGAGTTACACGCTGTCCTAAGATAATGCCGTCCTTGGTGTCGAACCAGCTGTTTCTGCGCTGACGCTCGTGGAAGGCACGAACATTTGCCGCAGATTCGCGGATGACAGTCAAAAGTTCGGGATCGATCGCCTTGTACGCCGCATCAATCTCCTCCTGCGTTACCCAGATGTTGTCGGGCGTGAGCGTCACGCCGTCAAACTTCTGCGTGTATGCGAAAACCGCCTCGTCGCCGTTCGCCTTGACGTCGCGAACGATCGCATCGACGGCATCCTGCTGCTTCTGGAACGATTCGGTGCTGCGCTCCGCAAGCGTGCGAAGAAGCTCCTCCTTCGATTCCTTCGTGAGATTCAAAATCTTCATGACAACCTCCAAAGCGGTATCGTCAGCCGATCACACGGCGAACGTCCGCAATCAATTTCTGTATTCTTTCCTGCTCCATCTTCATGCTCACCTGGTTGACAACCATACGCGCCGAAAGAGGAACAATCTCCTCCAAAACCGCGAGACCATTCTCGCGAAGCGTGGAGCCCGTCTCGACAATATCGACGATTACCTCACTCAAGCCAACGATCGGCGCAAGCTCGATCGAACCGCTCAGCTTGATGATCTCGACGGTCTGATGCTTCACATTCGTAAAATAATCCTTCGCAATGTTCGGATACTTCGTAGCGACGCGGATTCTTCTGCCGCTTCCGAGGAATTTCTTCGCACTCTCGGGACCGGCTACGCACATGCGGCAGCGGCCGAAACCGAAATCAATCACCTCGTAGAGTTTCTTACCCTCCTCAAGGATCGTATCCTTGCCGACGATACCGATGTCCGCCGCGCCGTACTCAACGTACGTCGGCACATCGCCCGCCTTCGCGAGGAAGAATTTCATCTTGAGCTCTTCGTTTGTGAAGATCAGCTTTCTCGTATCCGGGTCGTTCATCTCCTCGCAATGGATGCCGGCCTGACCGAGCACCTCCATCGCCTTCTTCGCAAGACGCCCTTTCGCAAGAGCAACAGTTATATATTCCATGCGTTTCCCTCCCCGTCATACTTTGCCGATTCTTCCGCCGTCGCGGGGCGCAAACGAACAAAATCACCGTTTTTGCGCATCTCATTTACCAGTTTGATTGCCTCTTCGTACGCTCCTTCGCGATACACGACACAGGAAGCAGGAATTTTAAAAGTCTCCTCGTTCGCGCGCTGCAAAACAGCCATCAGCGTATCGAGTGTGATCGACATTCCGATAGCGGGCATCGGACGACCGAACTGCTCCACGAGTGAATCGTAGCGACCGCCCGAAGCAATCGCCTCACCGGTTCCGTACGTGATCGCGCGGAAAATGATCCCCGTATAATAGCGGTACTTGCTGAGCATTCCGAGATCGAACGAAATGTAGCGATCAACGCCGTACAGTTTGAGGCAGCGGCTGAGCTCGCGAAGGCGATCAAGACACGCGAGGGCTGCGGGATTTTCCGTCATCGATGCCGCGCGGTCCAGAATCTCCTCCGAACCGAACAGCTCGGGAATCGCCAGTAAAAGCTCGGCTGCCTTGCCGGAGATCTTGCGCTCCGTCAGGAAATCGGAAATGCCGAAAAGGTTCTTACTCTTGATCCGGACGCGAAGCTCCTCCTCGTCGTCAGCGGAAAGGCCGCATTCGTTTGCCAGGGCACGGAAGAAACCGGCGTTGCCGATCTCAATCTGGAATTTCTTAAGACCGGTCTTCTTTAGGCACTCGACCGTCAAAGCGACAACCTCGGCGTCCGCAACAACGGAATCATCACCGAAGAGCTCGACGCCGGCCTGCGTCGTCTCCTTGAGGCGAAGCTGGTAGCCGGAGTTGTCAACGAACGTGTTGCCGACATAGAACAACCGAAGCGGCTCGTCTGACTCGCGCCAGTACGTGGCCGCGCAGCGAGCAACCTGCGGCGTCATATCCGGGCGAAGCACCAGTGTGTTGCCGTCCCGGTCGATCAGTTTATACATATCCTTCGAGGGAACCGTGCCCCGCTCGGAGGAAAATACATCAAAATACTCAAACGACGGTGTCTGTATTTCCTCGAAACCGAATCTCTTCATGCAATCGCACACATTGCAAGAAATGTTGCGAAGATCGATCATCTCATCGCCGTAAATGTCCCGAACACCCTCGGGCGTGTGTAATAACGGAATCATAATTTCTCCTGTTTGCTTTAGTGCTGTGAAGTGCTAATTTGCTAATCAGTTAGCATATTGAACCGAATTATACACGGCGACAATACCCTTGTCAACACTTTTTTTCGGAATTTTCCGAAGCTTCCTCCTGCTCACAAAGCTCGAGATAGTCGTTAACGTACTCAAGATAATTGATGAACGGCTCGTTCGGCATCTCATAGATGAACCGCGGGTCAAGCTCATCATAGCGGAAGCTTCGCCGCCCCGTGCCGTTTTGCATCGCCTCGTCCGAGCCGCGGTCATAGAATCTCGCCATCTCGCGACAGTTCATGAAGTAGATCTCCTCGCGGTGGCTGAAGTAGATGAGAAGAAATGCGACACCGCCCTGCTTCTCGAACTCCTTCATGTAATTATATTGATGCTCGTGGATATTCTGAAGCGCAAACGTATCCGTCGCACACTCCTTACAATCGAAGCACAACGCGACGCCCTGCGCGATCCCGATGTAGTCGACCGTACTCTTCTGATCAAAGTACGCGAGCGTGATGTGGCGGCTCTGGCGGTCGATGTCGATCGGCGTGATCGGCGTCGGAATCTTCTGCACCAGCGCTGTCCCGCGCTCCTTGTACACCTCGTTCGTTCGGTTTATGATATCCTCAAACAGGGAGCCCCGAAGGCCCCGGGATTTCCAGGTAGCCATACTCTTTCTCCTTGGCGGGCGGCAACTCGCCCGCGAGCAATTCGGCAAATGCATCCGGCACCAGTCCGGTGATCGTCTCCCCGCAAAGCTCCGACAGCGCCTCGGGCAGCTCCTCCGGGAAACGGTAAGCGTACGCAAACAATTGTTGTCCGTGCAGATGGTATCTCGTGCGGTAAAAAGCAACCGTGTCCGCATCCGTCGGACTGTATTTGGGGTCCCCGAGCACCGGGTGTCCGATGTGCTTCATCACGCTGCGGATCTGATGTGAGCGTCCCGTGTAAAGGCGGATCCGAACGAGTGTGACGCGCTTGTTCGAAGCGACCGGATAAATACCGGTCCGGATCATGGAAGAACCTTCCGCAGGCGTCTCCGAGACGCTCACGGTGTTGGACTCCTCGTCCTTCGTCAAATACAACGTGACATCCGAGGTTTCCTTCAAAACACCGGTTACAAACGCAAAATAGTATTTTTCGAGGTTGCGGTTTCTAAGCACCTCCGACATGGCCTGCGCGCCGGCAAGCGTCTTCGCAACCCACAAAATTCCCGCGGTGTTGCGGTCCAGGCGGTTGCAGATACCGGGTTTATAGCTCCGAAGCGATTCCGCGGTCACGTCGCCGCGCTCGAAGAGGTATTGCAACGCCTCCTCATTGATGGCCTCCGCGCCGCTTGCGTCCTTTTGCGACAACACGCCTGCGGGCTTAAACACCGCCATCAGATGCTCGTCCTCGTACACGATCTGCTCCTCGGAGAGCGTCCTCGCGGAGAACCGCACGATCTCCGGTGCATTCGCTCCGCTCATCTTCGCAAAGGTCTCATCCGAGAAGAATACACTCACGACATCGCCGGCCGAAAGTGTCTCTCCGCCCTCGGCTTTTCCGCCGTTTAGCGTGATGTTTTTCTTTCGGAGCATCTTGTAAACAAACCCGGAGCCCGCATTCGGGAGAAGTCTCGTGAGGTACTTATGAAACTTCTGACCGGCCTCCTGTTTTGAGATGGTAAATTCTTTCATGCATTTTCCTCTAAAGCGGTTACGCCAAAATCATGCGGATGAACTCCGTGATCTCCTCCGGAATCTCCTCGTTTCGGTCCGACAGGGATTCGATGCGCTCAAGCATCTCCGCGGGCGTTTTAAAGATGTGCATATGCACTGTCACGCCGCGTTTCTTAAGAGAATCCGTAAAATACGACGCGATCTCACCCTGCTTTTTCGCCTTTTCGTCCGCAAGCCGCAAACCCACAAGTTCCTTCCCGACAACGTACAATGCATCGAGGTGCATCACGCTCTGCGGGGATGTGAACACAAGGTCCGAGTAGATGTGGCCGGATTCATTTTTCTCGCCGGCCATGCGCAGCAAGGCAAATTCATTCTCGTCGAACGACTTGTACGGCAGAAACATAATGTAGCCGACCAGCGCCTTCGCTGCGGGCAGCGCACCCAGAACAGCGACCACGGTCAGCAGATTCTTGGTCGTTCCGACCGCAAGCCAGCCCAATAAAAACAATCCGACCGAAACGGCGGCGATGACAACGGTCATCAACAACTGCCAGCGCTTCTTTCTGCGGATATATCCGTTTGTTCCCTTACGAACGCCCATGGCGCCTCCTTTATAACAACTCCGTGAAACTTCGGATGTGATGATCCGATACTTTGATGATCTCGTCCATGCGGTCCGCCGAGTACTCGTCATACACCGAGCACACGCGCATTCCCGCGTTGTGGCCTGCCGCAATGCCCGGCAGAATGTCCTCAAACACCATGCATTCCGACGGCGCAACGCCGAGGTCGTCGGCGACCAGAAGGTAAATGTCCGGCGCCGGCTTTCCGCGCCCGACCTCGCACGCGGAGTGGATGCTGTCCATGTACGGCCGAAGCCCGGTCGCATCCAGAACCGTGTCCAGAAGTTCCCACGAGTTGGACGTCGCGATACCTGTCTTGATGCCCTGCTCGCGAAGCTTCGTAAGATATGCGGTAACGCCCGGCTTTACGGGCACCTTCGTGCGGTAATACTCCATCGCCATGTCGTTCCATTCCTTCTGGATCTGCTCAAGCGACTCGGTAATCCCGAAATTCTTCTGAAAATACACGGCTGTCTCGTGAAAGCTCATCCCCTCGATCTTCTCCTGAAGACCGTTGATGTACGAAAGCCCGTGCCGTTTCAAATACTCAATATCGATATCGCGCCACATCCACATCGAGTCGACGATCGTCCCGTCGAGGTCGAAAATCGCAGCGCGAAAAGTTTCCTTCTTCATAAACGATACTTCCTAAAAGTCTATTCATTCTTGCCGGCATGCAGTCGCGCGGTCAGCTCCTCCGAAGAAAGCTCGGTAAACTCGCCCGCCGCCAGCCCTTCGGGTATTGTCAAACCGCCCATCCGCACTCTGCGAAGCGCTAAAATCTCGCTGCCGATGAGTGCGACCATACGCTTGACCTGGTGGAATTTTCCTTCGGTGATTGTGAGGAAAATGCCCGTGTTCTCACCTTCGCTTCCCGCAATCCGAAACGTTGCCGGCGCGGTCACGAAATCGCCGAGATCAACGCCCTCCGCAAGCGGCGCAAGCATCTCTTCGGTGACAACACCCTTGCAAAGCGCAAAATACTCCTTCTCCACGTGCTTTTTCGGCGACAACAACTCGTGCGCAAGCGCGCCGTCGTTGGTGATCAGCAGTAACCCTTCCGTGTCGATGTCAAGACGTCCGACCGGGAAGAACTTTTCGTGGTCGATGCCGGGAATTAAGTCAAGCACGGTCTCTTTCTTTTTATCCCTTGTTGCGGACAAAACGCCCGCGGGCTTGTTGAGAAGATAATACCGAAACTTCGCGTACGTAAGGCCCTTGCCGTCCAGCGAAACCGTCTCTTCTTCGGGGTCGGTCTTTCGCTCGGGGTCGGTCACGACAACGCCGTCAATGCGGACGCGTCCGCCTCGGATCGCTTCCTTCGCCTGCTTGCGGCTTATGGTACTGACCAGTTCGGTGAGTAATCGGTCCAGACGAAACTTCATGCGCACCTCCGATTACATCATGCGCCAGCCCGAGAGATAGCGGTTCTTGACCATATCTCCCTTCACTCGCGCAAAGCCCATCGGGAAGCCGTCAACACACATCAGCACCTGCCCGTCCGGGAGTTTCCGGTCCGGAACGACGTTTTCGCACTTTAAGTAGTGCAAAACATTCGGATCGTCAACGGCCATATTGTAAACCTTCGGATACTCCGCCATCGTAAGTCCCATCGCGCACGCCTGGCTCGGCTCGAAGCGGTCCTTCTTCACGTCGCCCAAATACCATCCCGTGCGAAGAACGCGCATGCCGGCGATTGACGGCATGATCTTCGGAACCGCGTAGACGTGTTCGCCGTCAATGCGGATCACGGTGTCGCTCCATTTGGCGCTTTGCCTTCCTTCCGCGGAAATCTGCGAAAGCCAGTCGGACAATGCCTCCGGCAAGCGTCCGCCGGTCTCCGGTTTCGAGGCGTTTCGCTTCCTTGCCTCCTCGGCGCGGCGCTCCTTCGCGCTCAAGCGGCGCGGTTTTTCCTTCGTCGCGGGCGCTTCCGATGATACCGAGGCAACCTCAACGGAAAATGCACACTCATTTTCCGACAGACTCTCCTCGCCGCCCTTCTTGCGGAACAACGCCACAAAATGGCCCTCGCCCTCGAGACGGTGCGGGAACAATCGGGCGCATTTGACGACGTCCGGAAGCGGCTCGATCATCCAGTCGGGACGGCCCGTAAGGAAACCGTAGCCGCGGTAATCGTCCTCGCGGCCCGCGGGGATGACCGGCACAAGCTCCATGTCCGGAAATTTCGAGAGGATGTAGGAAACGGTCTCCTCGTCCTCGTTCGGCGCAAACGTGCACGTCGAATACAACAGCATTCCGCCCGGACGAAGCATGCGGATCGCCTGCGGGAGGATCTGATTCTGAAGGTCGCGGTAGTACTGAGAGCCGTACTGCTCCCAGTTTTTCATAATAGCCGGCTGCTTACGGAACATTCCCTCGCCGGAGCACGGTGCATCGACCAGAATTTTGTCGAAATACTCTGGGAAGCGCTCGGCCAGCTTGTCGGACGGCTCGCTTGAGACAAGAATGTTCGTCGCCCCGAACACCTCGAGGTTTTTAAGAAGCGCCTTCGCTCTTGTCGCCGAGATGTCATTGGCAACCAAAAGGCCGGTGCCCTTTAACTTCGACGCCAGCTCGGTGCTCTTGCCGCCGGGCGCCGCACAGAGGTCGAGCACGCGGTCGCCGGGACCTACGGGCAGAAGGTTCGCGGGCGTCATCGCCGAGGGCTCCTGCAGATAATACAGGCCGGCATAGTAATACGGATGCTTCGACGGAGCATCCGTATTGTCGTAGTAATATCCGTTCGTAATCCAGGGAACACGCCGAAGCGTAAACGGCGAGAGCGCCTCGAAACTCTCGGGCGAGAGTTTGCCCGTATTGACGCGAAGCGCCGAGCTCACGCGGTTGTCAAAGCACGCGCAATAAGCCCGGAACTCCTCCTCGCCGAGCATCTCGCGCATTCTTTGTTCGTATGCTGCAGGAAGCCTCACGACCGTTCCTCCCATCCGTAATCTGCGGGTTATACCAGCGTCTGTGCGCGGTACCCCTCCGCGATAATGTCAAGCTCCGTCGCAAAATGACGCAGCTTCTCAATGTCTTTTTCTTCGTAGATCCGGAAGAACTCCTCCTGGATGCGGACCGCCTCGCGGTGGGACGCAAACCGGTAAAGGTTCTGGATCGTCAGCAGAATGTCGTTGACGATGCGCTCCTCCTCGAATCTCTGCTCTCTTGCCGCCGTGATCTCATCGCGGATCTCCGACAGCTCGCGGTCGGTGTTGATCATCTCGTCCGCCACGACCTGAAGGCGGTCCTTGAGTTCCTCGGGGATGTTGCCGCGGTACTTGTACTGAAGCGAATGCTCGATCGTGGACCAGCAGTTCATGCCGAGCGTGCGGATCTGAATCTCCGCATTTAACGTCTTCGGACCGTCGACCATCTGCACCGTGTAGCGCACCTTCATGTGGTAGCTGCGGTATCCGCTCGACTTCGGCTCGGCGATGTAATCGCTCTCCTCGACAACCGTCATGTCCTCTCTTCTTTTGATCATGTCCGCAACGACATAGCAGTCCTCCACAAACTGACAGATGAGGCGTACGCCGGCGATGTCGGCCATCTCCTCCTCCATGCGCTCCAACGGAATCTTCTTGCGGCTGCATTTTTCGACGATGCTCGCGATGGTCTTCACGCGGCCCGTGACGAGCTCAATCGGGCAATAGTCGTCCTGCTTGCGCAGTGACTTCTGGATGTGCGTAAACTTCGTGACAAGCTCATCCACCGCAAGCGAGTAAGGCTCGAGTATCTCTCTCCATAATTGTATTTCCATCTCTCTCCTCCGTCCCGAACGGACTAGTTCTTAAAGCTGTGAATCGGCGCGGGAATGCGTCCCGAGCGATCGACAAATGCGCTGCAGTCAAAGCGGTTGACCGGCATGATCGGCGCGTATCCCAAAAGTCCGCCGAACTCCGCCTGATCGCCCACGGCCTTTCCGATCACCGGGATCAGGCGAACCGCGGTCGTCTTCTGGTTGACCATACCGATTGCCATCTCGTCGGCAATGATGCCCGAGATTGTCGATGCCTTCGTGTCTCCGGGCACCGCGATCATATCAAGTCCCACGGAGCAGACACACGTCATCGCCTCGAGCTTCTCGAGCGTCAGGCATCCTGCGTTGACCGCATCGATCATGCCCTGATCCTCGCTCACGGGGATAAAAGCACCGCTCAGGCCACCGACATACGAGGACGCCATCACGCCGCCCTTTTTGACCTGGTCGTTGAGAAGAGCCAGTGCCGCCGTCGTGCCGGGCGCACCCGGGTACTCCAGACCGATCTCCTGCAAGATCTCCGCAACCGAATCGCCGACTGCCGGCGTCGGCGCGAGCGACAGGTCAACGATGCCGAACGGAACGCCGAGCATCTCGGACGCTCTCTTGGCTACCAATTGACCGACACGCGTAATCTTGAACGCGGTCTTTTTGATCGTCTCGCAGAGAACCTCAAAGCTCTCGCCGCGAACAGCCTCAAGTGCTTTCTTCACAACGCCGGGTCCGCTGACACCGACGTTGATCACCGCATCGGCCTCCGTCACGCCGTGGAACGCACCCGCCATGAACGGGTTGTCGTCCGGCGCGTTGCAAAAGATCACGAGCTTCGCGCATCCGATGGAGTCCGCATCCTTCGTAAACTCCGCCGTCTTCACGACGGTCTCGCCCATGATCCGGACGGCGTCCATGTTGATGCCGGTTCTCGTGGAACCGACGTTCACGGAGCTGCACACGCGCTCGGTAACTGCCAACGCCTTCGGAATCGAGCGCATCAAAAGCTCGTCCGAGGCGGTCATGCCCTTCGCAACAACAGCGGAAAATCCACCCAAGAAATTGACGCCGACTTCCTTCGCCACGGCGTCGAGTTCCTTTGCAACCGTCACGAAGTCGTCCTCCGTCTTGCATGCGGCAGCTCCGATGATGCCGATCGGCGTCACGCTGATACGCTTGTTCACCACGGGAATTCCGTACTCGCGGCCGATCTCATCGCCGGTCTCCACAAGCTTTCCCGCAAGACGAACGATCTTTTTATGAATCTTATCGCACATCACGTTGACATCGGAATCGATGCAATCCAAAAGGCTGATGCCCATCGTGATCGTGCGGACGTCGAGATTTTCCTTCTCGATCATCTCATTGGTCTCTAATATTTCGCTTCTGCTGATCATAGCTTACACTTCCCCCGTCGTCAGATCCGATGCATCATGTCGAAGATGTCCTCGAGCTGAATGCGAATGATGCAGTCGATGCCCTTGCCGACTTCCTTGAGCTCATTTGCAATCCCGTCAAAATTGTTCGACGCACCGCTCACATCCACGACCATCATCATGTTGAAATACCCGCCGACGATCGTCTGCGAGATATCCAGAATGTTGATCTGACGCTCCGCAAGGTACGTACAAACGCGGGCCGTAATACCGACGCGGTCCTTGCCCACCACAGTGATAATTGCTTTCTTCATAGATTGCCTCCGTATTTAAAACTCAACGACATCCGTCGGAAAATCCCGGTTCGCAACAATCAGCTGCGGGCACGGTTCCACGTAATGCCAGTTTTTCTCAAGTGTCACCCTCGCCGACTCGTAGGCCAGCTCGGGAAGGTTATTTTCCTTGCTCAAATGTCCGAGGAAAATGTAGCGAAGCCGTTGGTGTAAAAGCGAAACCATTAGGCTTCCGCAGTCGTCATTGGAAAGGTGTCCGTATGTCCCCATGATGCGCTTCTTCAGCTGATAGGGATACGGTCCGACCAGCAGCATATCGCGGTCGTAGTTGGACTCCAACACCAGCGCGTTCGCGCCCGAGAGATGCTCGATCACGGTGTTGTCGTAGCACCCGAGGTCCGTTGCGATCGCGAATTTGCGGCCGCCGCAGACGATAGCGTACGACACCGGCTTTGCGGCGTCGTGGGAAATATAGCAGGCGGAAATCTCCGCGTTTTTGATCATCAAAACCCTTCCCGGTGTGATGGAGTGAAACAATTCGGGCGGCAGCTGTCCCGCACGGTCCGCAACCATGATGGCCTGCAATGTCTCATAGGTGCCGTACACCGGCGTGCGGTATTTCTTTAAGAACACCGCCAACCCCGCCGTGTGATCCGTGTGCTCGTGCGTGATCAGCAAAGCATCCACGCTCTCCGGCTCCACACCGATCGCGAGAAGCCCGTCAACCAGTCGCTTCGCGGACACGCCGGCGTCGATCAGGATGCCGACATCCCCGGACTGCACGAAGGTTGCGTTTCCGCTGCTTCCGCTGGCTATGCATCGTACTTTCATAATTCGCCTATCTTGTGTTTGGTATTGTCAAAATCGGCTGATATTATACCATATCTTCCGCCGAATGGCAAGAATCGCGCCGCAGCAGCTTCCGCCATACCGGCCTGGTGAGCGCGTCGTCGAGATTATCCGTAATTGCACGGAAAATGTCGCACTTTCCGACGCCGTCCCCGTTTGCAATCTGCCGAAGTCCCGCCGCAAGCAAAGCTTCCTGCGATGTCTGGCTCTCCATCACGCTTTTGATCTTCGAATCGCTGTATCCGCGCCCGCGAAGTCTTGTGACTCGGTCCTCATACGGTGCCGTCACAAGCCAAAGCTCGTCACAGAAGTCGCGGTATCCCGCCTCCTCCGCCAGCGCCGATTCGACAATCACGATCCCGTATCCTTCGCGTTTGTATCGTACGATCAAGGAACGAATCTCCTCGATCGTCGCGGGATGTGTCAGGCTGTTGAGAAGCTTCCTTGCCGCCTCGTCGTTAAACACAGTAGCCGCAAGTTTGCCGCGGTCAAGATACCCGTCCGCGCCGACATACGAGGGCCCGAAGGTGCGTACGACATCGTCGAACACGCGATGCCCCGGCATCATCAAATCCCTGCACACCGAGTCCGAATCAATCACCGGACACCGCAGCAGTTCCGCGGCACATCCGCACACAAAACTCTTTCCGCACCCGGCGTTGCCGGTCATGCCGATGACAAACATGAAGGCCTCCCTTCAATCCTTGGCGTCCAGCCAGTTCTCGCCGGTGTGCACCTCGCACACAAGCGGCACCGCAAGGTCTGCGACGCCCTCCATCGCAGTCTGTACAAGCTTTGCGACCGCCTCCGCCTCCTCGCGGGGGCACTCCAAAAGCACTTCGTCGTGGACCTGAAGAAGCATCTTCGCCTTAAAGCCACCTTCTCGCAGCGCCTTGTCCACTGCGATCATCGCCGCTTTCATGATGTCCGCGGCAGTTCCCTGAATCGGCGAGTTCATCGCAACACGCTCGCCGAACATGCGCTCCTGATAACTCTGCGACGAGATCTGCGGAATCGGACGAACGCGCCCGTACAGAGTCTTCACATAGCCGTTCTTCTTCGCGTCCGCAATCGTCCGGTCAAGATAGTCGCGAACCTGCGGGAAACGCTTGTAGTAGCTAGCGATATACTCCTCGGCCGCGGCTCTCGTGATTCCGAGGTCCTGCGCTAAGGAAAATGCACTGATTCCGTAAAGGATACCGAAGTTTACGGCCTTCGCGGCGCCTCGCTGCTGCGGCGTGACCTCGTCGTACGGAATTCCCAGCACCTGCGATGCGGTCAGACGGTGAATGTCGGCCGCCTTGTGGTATGCATTTTGCAGATTCTTATCGCCTGAAAGATGCGCCATCAGCCGAAGCTCGATCTGCGAGTAATCGGCGTCCACGAACACGCAGCCGTCCTTCGGGACAAATGCCTTGCGGATGTCTCGCCCGAGCTCGGTGCGCGCCGGAATATTCTGCAGGTTCGGGTCGACGGAGCTGAGGCGTCCCGTCGCCGTCACGGTCTGCGTAAACGTCGTGTGAATGCGTCCGTCCGCAGCGATGTAAGCGTGCAGACCTTCCGCGTACGTCGAGTACAATTTGGCGTAGCCGCGGTACCGAAGCACAGCATCCACAACCGGATAATCCGCGCGTAATTTCTCCAAAATGTCCACCGAAGTGGAATACGTCTTCTTCTTTTTCTCGGGGTACGGAATCGCAAGCTTTTCGAACAACACCTCCGCCAGCTGCTTCGGCGAATTGATGTTAAACTCTGTCCCGCACAGATTGTAAATGGTCCTCGTCTCGCGGTCGATCTCCGTCCGCAAAAATGCGGCAAATGCCCCAAGCTGTGCGGTATCGACCAAAACACCCGCATCCTCCATGCCGGCAAGAATCGGCACCAGGGGCATCTCGATCTCCGTAAACAACCGCTCCATGCCCTGCTCGCCCAATTTCTTCCAAAGCGCCTCACCGAGCAGCAGGGTTTCCATGGCAAGCTGATCTTCCTTTGGCATCTCGCCGTTCCACTCCGGGAAGACGTCCTCCGGTGTGTGCTTAGCCTCGAGCGGACGAATCAGATAGTCCATGATTCCTATGTCGCGAAGCGTCAGTTTACTGCCGGGCAATGACCTCCACGAGCCCTTCGCGTCGAAGCAATACACGACCTTCCCGGCCATTGCCGAAACAGCATCCGCAACGAGCGATTCCGCCTCGTCCTGCGGGCAGCGGAAACGATACATACGATCCGCCTGCGCTACGGTAAGCACAAACTCGCTTGCGGTCAGACCGAACGCCACCTGCCAATCCTCCGCATCGGCTGCGGAAGTCGTCTGTATGATTGCACACGGCGAGTCGCACCCGGCGATTGCCGCCAAAGTATTCTTCACATCGGACGCAGCAACCTCGGTAACCGCGACGTCAGCGCGTTTGACCACGTCCGCCTCGGGAAGTGGAATCGTCTTGATCTCAAGCTCCGCAAGGATTTTGCGAAGTTCGGGGTAATCGATGTTCACCGAAAGATCCGCCAGGTTCTCCGAAAGCGGAATGTCTCGCTTGATCGTCGCAAGTGTGCGGCTTAATCTCGCCGCAGCCTCACCGGTCAGACTCTCGGGGTCTTCCTTGACGAGCGTAGGAATCGGATTTTTCGTGATGCCGAGCTCGGTCTTAAAAAACGTCGCCAACGCTTTCTCGCCGTCGGCGCCGGCCTCGTGAACGGCATCGTACAAAGCGTCAATCGTCTTGTAGTGAGCAATCAGCGAAAGTGCGGTCTTCGCACCGATTCCGGGTACGCCTTTGATATTGTCGGACGTATCGCCCTGCAGCGCCTTTAATTCCGCAACACTCTCGGGGCGAACGCCGAACTCCGACTCGATGCGGTCGGGCGTCATCGGAAACGCCTTCTCGGAAACAAACGGGGCCTCCTTGCGGATGCCGTATTTGGTAAATAGTTCATCGGCCTTCTTCTGCGCCTGCTGCAACAGCCAGATTGTTGTGTTGCCGTCCGCAAGCTGCAGGTAATCGTGGTCTTTTGTAAGAATCCGAACCGGAATTTCGCCCTCAAAACGTGCGGCCAGCGAACCACTGTAGTCATCCGCCTCGAACTCCTCCGACATGAACTGCTTCACGCCGATTCTTTTTAGTATCTCCTGGCAAAGCGCAAACTGCTCCTTCAAAGGAACGATGGTCTCGCTCCGGTTTGCCTTATAATCCGCCGAAAGGCGTCTACGGAATGTCTCTCTCGTCAGGTCCCAGCACACGGCCAGATGCGTCGGCTTCTGCTGCCTCAAAACCTTCAGCAGATACCGCAGAAAGCCGAAGATGCCGTTCGTGTACACCCCGCCCGAGGTCTGCATGATGCGGGGGAAGTATTTTTCCTTCTCCTGGGCGGTCTTTGCCATCAAAACCGCCGGCGGCAGATTGCCGTAAAACTGGGTGGACAACAAACTCGACCCGTCGATGATTAACAAGTACGATTCACTCATGGATTTCCCTCGTTTCGTTGCATCTCGCGAAGTTTTCGGATGACCTCGGAATTTCGCTCCCGGATGGTGGAAAATACCGGATCATACTCCTCCTCGATGCCGTAATACGAAAGCCGCAGCGATTCTTCGCTTCCTTTCGGCAGGTAGTACTTCTGCTTTTCGGGCATTCGTCCCGCTATGAAAAATGCAACCGCAACCAAAGCTGCGATCACGAACCCGCGCTTTACAAACAGGATCCGCAGACGCCTTAAGATCGACTGTCTCGACCGCTCGAGCATCTGCATCAGATCCCTGTTGTAGTCGGTTGAAAAATCCTGATCGTGGTTGATCTGGTCGATCGCCTTCGTGATTGAATAGTCGGTTCGAAGGTTGTCAAGGCATTCCGGACACGACCGGATATGGCGCAGATATTCCGGCAACAAATCGGCCGGTAACGTTCCCGCCAGGTACTGGTCGCTCAATTTTTCGGCACTTCTGCAATCCATGAAAACTCCTCCGAAAAACCTCTTGCATTTTCCGCGATGCCGTGATAGAATTGGGACGTTCGCGGATGTGGCGGAATGGCAGACGCATCAGACTCAAAATCTGACGGGCTAACACTCGTGCGGGTTCAAGTCCCGCCATCCGCATCGGCCGGGGTAATCACCCCGGTCTTTTTTATTCCTCCTCGGGTGTCGACTGGATGTACGCAGCCTCGTCGAAATACCCTTGCGGAACCTCTTCCTCGTAGTCGTCCTGCACCGCATTTTCGGGCTCGACATACGCGTCCTCATTCACGTCCGGAACAATCTTCCGTCCGTTGATAATCTCCTCGTACAGCTCCATACCGTAGCCTGTGACACTCGGTTCTCCCTGCTTCATGCGGTACGTTCGCTGTCCCTCGATCGTACGCTCGGCCTGCAAAAACTGCATGCGCGGCGTCCCCGCGTCGTACGCCTTCTTCGCAAACGCATAAATGTGCGTGACGAAGAAGCACGTGATCTCATTGTCGTAGAATGCTCTCACAATATCATCGGCAATCGCCGCCGCGTCACGCTCGGACGTCGTCGCGAACGACTCGTTGAGGAAAATGATACTGCCCGACGAGAGGTTGTCCACAATCTTCGAAAGACGTCTTAACTCCTCCTCGAGCTTGCCGGCCGTCATCGACGCGTCTTCGCTTCTTACAAAGTGCGTGAAGAAGCCGATGAAGATCTGCGTCTCCATCGATTTGGCTGGCACGAACATACCGCACTGCGCCATCAACTGAGATGTTGCGATCGAGCGGATGAACGTCGTCTTGCCGCCGTGGTTGGTACCCGTGATCAGGTACGTAAGTGTATCCTCACCGCTTAAGTCATTCGGTGCGGGAAGCCGCTGATCGCGGACCGCTACGCCCAGATCATAGAACGACTGGCCGGTGATTGCGTGGCTTCCGGTCATATTCACTTCGGGGAAGCAGACCGGGAAGACCATATTCTTCATGTGGTTATACAGGTTGCAGCAACCATGGTAAAATGCAAGCTGCTGACGAAGCGAATTGAACATCTTCATCAGCTCGAACGAGAACGAGTCAAACGTCGACGCTACGTGCAGAAGTCCCGCGGACTCGAGATCGCGACAGTCTCGGTTGAGCTCCAGATCGTCGTAGGAAATACGGATCTCGTTTTTGTGAATCTTCGTGGAGAACAACGACTCCATAATATCGATCTTGCGCTTGCTCTGATACTCCGAGAGCACATTGACGACAAAACCGTCCGCCTTCAGGCCGTTTCCGATGCGTCCGCTGATCTGAATCTCGCCCTCATCCTGGCTGTTCTTGCGAAGAAGTGTCGCCTTCTCGTGCACAAGGCGCACGAACTCAGCGTTGAACTCCTTTAAGAAAGCATCGTAAAAATCGCGGAAGATCACGCCCGTAAAATGCCCGTACGTGTTGACGATCACGTCCTTGAGGCGCTGCAGACCGTTTGCCAGAAGGTCAAGCTGCTCCACTGCATTTAACACGCGCACAGCGGGCAGCGGATTGCCGTTTCTGTGGCTCGTCTTGTAGTTGCTGATGTCGGTGACAACCTCCGCAACGGTCGCGTACAGCTGCAGAATTGTCTTGGAATTTCGGATGGCGTCCCGCAGCGCACTCTGGCGGTGCAAAAGGTTCTGGCGGTCCGTAAGCGGCGTCAACAAAATCGTGCGGCACTGCTGCTCGACATAGTTGTCGCCCTTGCCCATAATCTTCAAAATCGGATCCAGCACAAGGTCCTGACACAGGTCCTCCTTGAACGGGGCGATGTCATCCTGCGGCTGGTAGTCCGGTCGGTTTAACAAATGTACCTTCATGCTCTCTCCCCTATTTTCTGGTCAGACGATAATTGATGTGGCTGTAATCGAGTTTGTATTTGTCGACGATCGAGTTCGCGTACGCGACACCGTCCGCCTTCTTGCGGATGATGCGGTACGTTCTTCGGTAACTGCCGTCCTCGACGACGGTCGCCACCAAGCTCACGTAATCCTCGGAATCGAGCGCGATCTCGTAAGTGTGCGTGACATAGAACACGATTGCGTTGTTCGCCAGGAGGCGCTTTAAAAGGTCCCGGCTCATCGCCAGCGCGTCGATCGTCGGCGCCGACGTAAAGAGCTCGTTTAAGATGACGACGCTTCGGTTGTCAACCTCCTGCAGCATACCGTGGATTCTCGTAAGCTCGTTTGCCAGACGGCCGTCCAGACCGTCGGTGCCCTCCTCGTTCGCAAAATGCGTAAAGATGTTTGTGATGTACGGCAGCTTGCACACGCCGGCCGGCACGGGGAATCCGCGCATGCCGAAGAAAAAGCACTGCCCGAAGGCTCTCGCGAGCGTTGTCTTGCCGCCCTGATTGGGGCCGGTCACAATAATCGCCTTCTCAAAATTCGCCTTCATGATGTCGTTGAAGACGACTTCCTTGTTCGCACGGTTGTTGCGGATTGCCAGCACAAGGTCGTAGCAGTCGTCCATGTAGAGCTCCTTGTCCTTCACCAAAAGAGGCATGACGATCGGGAACCCGGCCTCCTTCATGCGGTTAAAGAAGCTCATATTGAGCGTATAGAACGTAAGCTCGCGGATCAGATCAAGAATGTCCTGCGAGAGAATGTTTCCGAGGCGCTCGCCGAACGATTCCAGCTGCAAAAAGAGCTGGCGGTTCTCCTTCTCGAGCTGCTTTAAGATAAAGGTCTCAAGCGGAGAAAGGTCGATCGACGGAAACGGCGAATCCTTGAACGGAACGATGCCGATGCCCACGTTGGTAGCCGCAAGCGCATCGCGAATCGCGACACAATAATCGTTCGGATCGTACGCAAGATCGAACGTTGCTTTCTCCTTGTTGATGACAAGATGGAACTGCAGCTTCGCAAACTCGTCGTTGATGGCCTTCGCCGTCACGCGGAGTCTGCGGACCGCGGACGTGTTCAGGATGCGGTACAGCTCCTGATGAAGCGCGTAAAATGCTCTCGACTTCGGACCGATGCGGTTGAACGCCAGGCACAGATCCTCCATCGCCTGGTAGTAAAGGGCGACGCAGTCGGTGTTCCACTTGGCCTTCTGAAGGTTCGAAAGAACCGTCTCGGAGCATTTGCGGCACGAGATCGCCGTGTTGATCTTCGTGATAAAGTCGGTCACCGCCTCCGAAATCTCGGGTTTGGAAAGATCGCGAACGATCTCCTGGCGGTATTTGGCCTCCTCGAAACTCTTCGATTCCACGTAAAAGTAGGGAATCAGCTCCCTGGAATCATTTTCCTGAGCCCATTCCTCGACATATTGATCCAGATTCAGATCACGGAAGTACGACGGCTCGGGAAGTGTGCATACTTCCTCATACGAGAGCGTCTCCTCCGGCAAAAAAAGACTGATCATACCTTCCTCCCGATTTTCACTCCCTTAGCGGAGCAAAAGGATCCCCACCTTCGACAAATCCTCGTGCGTGTGCAGCGTGGTGTCGCTCCATGCCAGAATTCCGTCGCGCGACCCCGGCGTGCGGGAGTCGTTGACGCGGATATCAAATCCGATTTCAAAACTTCTGCGGTTGATCGGCATGCTCCACGCAAGCGAAAGCTCGATGCAGTAGCCGCCCTTGATCTCCGCGACCGCGTAATCGATCCGGTCGCCGTCCGCGCCGTTGCCGCAGACACACGTTCCGTCCCGCAGTACAAAGTAATGCGAATCTCCTTCCCCATAGAACGGCTCGCGGCGTCCGTTCTCGTTTAGAAAGATCTCGACGCCGTCCTTTCTCGTGGGCACATCTCCCGACAGATTCACAGTGTTGTCCATGACCGTAATGAACAGATAGAGACGGTCATCGTCGCAGATGGCGCGAAACGTTGCCGATTCCTCCTCCGTTCCGAACACATAATTGTTGAGCTTATACTCCTTGCCGAGTTCCCAGAAGCGCTCCGCCTCGCCGTCGATGCGAAGTCCGGTAAGCCGGGAAGCTCCTGCGACCTGGTCGGACTTAAACGAGAACACCGCGCTGTCCGGATCCTTCACGACGATCCGTTCGTAGCGCTCGTACGACTTCTCCTCGGGCACATCATCCTTCTTGCCCGGCTTCTTCGTAGGCGTCGGTGTCGGAGTATTGTCTCTTGCATCGTTGTAAATATCGTCCGTCCGGTTCTTCATCGGCTTAGCCAGGGCGCCCTTAAGCGCCGTCGTCAGCCCCGCCAAAAGGATGACTGCGACAAGCAACGACACGATTCGATTGTATCGGCGAAACTTCATCGCACGCCCTCCTTGCAAATTCACAAAACTAATCCATCCGGACGGTTCCTACGCCCGTCATCGTCACTTCCGTGTAGCAGCTCGTGTCCGCCCATTGAATTGACTGCACAAGCGCGCCCTCGGCCGCGTTGTTGATGCACACGTCAAAGCCGATCTCGCGGTCGTACCGCCCCGTCACCGAAAGAAGCGGAATCCGGAACTGCGCGTAGTAGCCCTCGCCGGTCTCATCGGGGTACGCGCATGTGTAAAATGCATTTTCCGTGCCGCCGCGACCAAGAAAGCCCTTGCCGTCCCGGTCAACCGCGTAAAATGCATCCCCGACCGTATAGCGCAGGTTCTTGCGCCCGTCCTCGTTGATGTAGACGAACACGCAGTCCCGGTCAAACACCGACTCCGCGTCCGTATCCGGCGTGTCGTCGGTCACGTGCACAAGCACGTACACCGCATCCTCCTGCCAGAGAAAGCGAAACCAGCCGGCGGTATTCGTCTCGGCATCGTCTTTTTCAAAGCGGATCTTCTCGATCGGATACTCCTTCGCGAGCTCCCATACCTCGTCGCGCTCGCCCAGGAATGTCGGAACCATCTCGACGGCCTTCGCCCGCACATTCTTGTCCACCGAGTCGCGGAACACCGGAGTCGGTGTCGCCGTCACCTGCGGCGAGGTTGTTATATTGTCCGACCTATTGTTGTCCGCAGGGGTACACGAAGCAAACACCGCCGCCATCAAAAGCGCGATGCATGCAACAATCGTCTGCCTGTATCCCTTGCGAAGCTTCATACTGTCCTTTCGCGCGGTCACTCGCCGCGCATTACATCCCCGATTTCGGGGAGAATCGTCGTCTTCATGCGGACCATCCGGCTCGGATGCGGGCATGACGACATCTCGCTTCCGTCCTCATCCTGCAATGACAGAACCTCGGTCTGCACATTGCTTCCGTCCGGCTTTAAAAATGTGACGGTATCGCCGACACAAAACTTGTTCTTCTGCGTAAACTCGCAATAGCCGTCATCGCACACGCGCTCGACGGTTCCGTAGTATACGGACGGCTCCGCACCGCCGTCTCCGGTGTACGACATCGCTTCCGACCCCGGTCTTCCGAAGAAAAATCCGGTCGTCGTCTCTCTGCTTTCGCATGTCGCAATCTCGCGCACGAGCTCCGGCAGCATCGCACGGTACTCATCGAGATCCCGTTTCGCAGCATCGATCGCTCTGCGGTACGCCCTCGTCACGGTCGCCACGTAAAGCGCATGCTTCATGCGTCCCTCGACCTTGAAACTGTCGATTCCGGCCGCAAGAAGCTCCGGAATATGCTCGATCATGCAGAGGTCCTTCGAGTTCATGATGTAGGTGCCGCGCTCATTTTCCTCAACCGGAAAGTATTCCCCGGGCCGCTTCTCCTCAACAATCGCATACTGCCAACGGCAGGGATGCGTGCAGGCGCCGAGGTTGGCATCACGCCCCGTTAAGAAGTTCGACAACAGGCACCGCCCCGAGTACGAAATGCACATCGCACCGTGTATAAACGCCTCAATCTCCTGATCATCCGTCAACTCGCTTCGGATCTCCGCGATCTCCGCAAGCGACAATTCTCGCCCGCACACAACGCGCGACGCGCCCTGGCGGTACCAGAACTTAAACGTTTCGGCGTTGACGTTGTTCGCCTGCGTGCTGATGTGGATCGCGATCTCCGCTCGAAGCGTCTCCTTCGCGATCGTAAAAACACCGGGGTCCGAGATGATCACCGCATCGGGCCCGATTTCATTTAACTCCGTAAAATACTTCCGCACTCCCGCAAGGTCCCGGTTGTGCGCCGTAATGTTCGCCGTAACAAACAGCTTGCGGCAGTTTTCATGGCAGAACGCAACCGCCTCCGCCATATCCTCGGGCGTTAAGTTCTTCGCTTTTGCGCGCAATCCGTACAGCTCGCCGCCGACATACACGGCGTCGGCGCCGTAGCGAACCGCGGTTTTCACAAGGGGAAGCGATCCCGCAGGGATCAACAATTCGGTCATCTCATACCTCCCCGCCCAATCGACGGCTTACGGTCATCCCGTCACCGACCGGCAACAGAATGGTGTCCAACGTTTCGTTTGCATACAGCTCCTGCACGTATTCTCGCATGCGAAGGTGGATCGTGCGGTCTCTTCTGGGGACCGTGAACTTCGATTCCGCAAGCGTGCCGTCCTGCAGGACATTGTCCGTCACAAGCACGCCTCCCGCGGGAAGCATTGCCAAAATGCTCGGCAGATACGCCGGATACTGCGCCTTCGCAGCGTCTAAGAAGATAAAGTCAAACTGTCTGCCCGCATCGGCCAATTGCTTTAAAACATCGGCCGCATCGCCCTCCGCCAGAGTAATACACGACGCGAGGTCAGCCTCCTCCGAGAGGAGCTTTCGCACCGCCTCGATGCGCGCAGGCACTTTTTCGATCGTGGTGATCGGCACGGAAAAATCCGTACAATAAGCCATAAACGACGCGGAAAATCCGATTGCGGCACCGATCTCTAAGATGCTCTTCGGGCGTTTCCACCGCAACAAAAAGCGAAGAAGTCCCTGTGCTTCTTTGCGAATGATAGGAACTTCCTCCTGCTTTGCTCTGCTTTCCATTTTTGACAAACGATCCGGCAAATCCGGCACGAGTGAACTCACATAATCTGCAATTCGCGGTGAAGCAAGCAGAGAATCACTCATCATCAAGTTCCTCCTCGTCATCAAACTTCTCGGTGGAAACGGATATGACATCCAGTATTTCGTTGTAATTCATGCTCGTGCGCAGCTTGTACGTACCGGGCAGAATGTTGTACTTGTTGATCTTAACCTTGACGTAGAACGACAATTCGTTGACGATCAGGCCCTCGCGCTCGAGTCGCTTTGCGATGTCTCGGGTCGAGTCGCCGGCCTCGATGAAGATCTCCTTCTCGACGCCGTGCTCATAGTCGGCCATCGTCACATTTCCGAACAGCTGATAGCAGAAATCCTTGGCATACAGGCTGACGCGGACAATCAGAAACGCAACCAGGATGTAAAACAAAACATCGATGATTAAGCGTGTCACGTCCGTTGAAAGCGAGATGACGAGATTGCTCATCATGGAATTTTTCTTCTTTTTGCTCATAACTTCCTCCCCGCACGCTTCCCGCGTGACTTACATTGCCTCCGTGATGATCGGCAGGATCATCGGACGGCGGCGAAGTTCCCGCCAGATAAATTCGCTCAAGGCGTTGCGAATCTCAGCTTTGAGGCGGTTAATATCGCGGCTGCGGCTGTCCTCGAAGCTTGCCATGCACTCCTCGACGATCTCGCCGGCACGATTGATCATATCCTCGGCATCCTTGATGTACACAAAGCCCTTCGTCACGATCTCCGGCGCACTCACGAAACGCATCTCCTGCGTGTCGAGGCACACGGAAACGATGAAGATGCCGTTCTCCGAGAGATACTGGCGGTCGCGAAGCACGATGTTTCCGACATCGCCGATTCCGAGGCCGTCGACAAGAATGCCTCTCGCAGGAACCGTATCGACAATCTCCGCAGACTTGTTCGTAAGCGACAACACATCGCCCGACTTTAAGATGATTACGTGCTCCTTGTCCCAACCGAGGTCAAGGCAGAGGTTTCTCTGCGCGATGCGGTGGCGGAACTCGCCGTGCATCGGGATCGCGTACTTCGGACGGATCAGGCTGTACAGGAAACGGATCTCGTCCTGACAGGCGTGGCCGGACACATGCGTATCCTGGAAGATGACGTGCGCGCCCAGAACGGACAGATCGTTGATCAGCTTAAACACACTCTTCTCGTTTCCGGGAATCGGGGTCGAACTGATGATGACCACATCGCCCGGGAACACGGAGATCTTCTTGTGAGCACACTGCGCAACACGCGACAGCGCCGCCATCGGCTCGCCCTGGCTTCCGGTCATGATCAACACGATCTGCTCCGAGGGGTATTTGCCGATCTCTTCGAGCGGAATCAACAGGTTCTCCGGCATGCGGATGTACCCAAGCTCCACCGCGACATTTACGATATTCACCATGCTGCGGCCGTCGATGGCAACCTTGCGGCCGTATTTGACGGCACAGTTGATGATCTGCTGAATGCGGTCGACGTTCGACGCGAACGTCGCCACGATAATTCTGTGGTTCACGTTGTCCGCAAAAATGTTGTCAAAAGTCTTGCCGACCGTGCGCTCCGACATCGTCATGCCGGGCTTAAGCGCGTTCGTCGAGTCACACAACAGGGCAAGCACGCCCTTCGAACCCAGAACGCCGAGGCGCTGCAGATCGATCGTATCGCCGTAAACCGGCGTAAAATCAATCTTGAAGTCGCCGGTGTGAATCACTGTGCCCGCAGGCGAGGTGATTGCAAGTGCGCTCGAACCTGCGATACTGTGGTTCGTGCGAATGTACTCGACCGAAAAGTCGCCGCAGGTGATGACGTCACCGTAATCGACGACCTCGAGCGGAACCTCGACCTCCTGAGTCGACTCCTCAAGTTTGTTCTTGATGATCGCGAGCGTCAGCTGCGTGCCGTACACCGGCACCGGAATCTCGCGAAGCACATACGGCAGCGCGCCGATGTGGTCCTCGTGACCGTGCGTGATGAAAAATGCTCTCACCTGGTCGCGATGCTCTTTCAAAAATGTGACGTCCGGAATTACGAGGTCGATTCCCAGCATGTCATCGTTGGGAAACGCCAGACCGCAATCCACGACAATAATATCCTCCCCGTAGCAGAACGCGGTGATGTTCATACCGACGCGCTCCAGACCGCCAAGGGGAATAATCTTCAATTCTTTCTTTTTTCTCGTTTTCGAGCTCATACAATCCTTTCTTTACGACTCGTATTCAAAGTCAACATCCTCAAGGATCTCGGCGAACAGCTCGCCCAGCTCGCGAATCTCATCGTCGTCCTCGACCACGCGGTACGTGACCGTATCGTCCACCGAGGCGCACGCCTCCATGATGTACGCAAGACCCTCTTCCGGGTCCTGAACGAGCAGAAACTCGCGTCCCTCCGATGTTGTCTGTGCGATCACCTCAAAAGGAATCCGGGTTCCCTCCTCGTCCTCGAAGTAGATCGTTGAATTTGTATCTTGTAATTCTTCTTTCATTCGTTGTTCCTTTCACCCCAGTTGGCTCACCCGGATCTTCGAGAGAAGCGCTTCCTTCTCCTCCGGATGATTCCCCAGAAAATCCATGTACGACTGCAGAATCACAACCGCGGCCAGCTTGTCGATCACAGCCTCCTTCGTGCTTCTCGCAACGCCCGCAAACTCCAGGGCGCGGTTTGCCTCCACCGTCGTCAATCGCTCATCCCACAAAACAACCGGCAGCCCCGTGCGTCTCTCCAGGTCTGCCGCAAATGCCTCCGTCTTCTCCGCCCGTTCTCCGACGGTGTTGTCAAGCTTCTTCGGATAGCCGATCACAAGCGCGTTCACGCCGCGCTCAGCCGCAATCTCCTCAATCCGGGCATACGTCTGCCGCAGCTTCGACTCGTGCTTTCTGCGGATGACCTCCAACGGCTGCGCCGTCAGAAACAGCCCGTCACTTCCGGCCACACCGACCGTAGCGGCCCCGAAATCAAGGCCGAGCAAATGTAATTCGTCCATAAAAACCCGCGGTCTTCACCGCTTCTCCGCTTTTCATACTTCGATGTTGCTGATGTAGATCTTCACGAGCTCCTCGATGATCTCGTCACGCTCCACCTTGGCGATCGCGCTTCTCGCATTCATGTGACTCGTGATATACGTGGGATCCCCGCTCATCAGATATCCGACAATCTGTGCCGTCGGGTTGTAGCCCTTCTCGCGAAGCGCCATGTAAACCAGATCCAGGACCTCGTGGATCCGCTCATTGGAATGCTCCGGGGACGTAAAATGTACCGTGTTGCTGCTCATGAAAAATCACCTCACTCCTCTAACATTCGCGCCGTGCATTGCGCGCACCGAATCGGGCCGGGCCCGCCGGTTGACATTTTCTAAACATACACACTCTATAATACTCCAAATACGGCCAAATAGCAATACTTTATTGTGCGAGCACAGTGCCGTCGGAAAGCATCGAAACCCCGGTCACCGTAAGCTCACGGTTGCTGAGGCAGTCGTCGCTTTTTGCCGCATACGGAACATACTCGCGGCTGTAGCCGACATAGTATCCCTCCCCGTCGATCACGGCGGTCTCCTCAAACAGGACGTTAACCGGTTTGCCGAGCTGTCTTTCGCGGTACGCCCTCTTGCACTCCTCGGCCGCAGCGATCATAATGCCGGCTCTTCGCTTTTTCTCCGCCTCGGTCAGCTGACCGTCCATCCGGTCCGCAACCGTGCCTTTTCTGCGCGAGAACGGGAACACATGAACCTGTGCAAAACCGATTTTTCGCACATACGAAACCGACTCCGCAAAATCCTCCTCGCTCTCCTGCGGAAATCCGACGATGATATCCGTTGTGATCGCAGGATCCGGAAAATGCTCACGAAGCCTCCGCACAACCTCCTCATACTCCGCGGTCGTGTAGCGCCTCTTCATCGCCGCGAGTGTCTTATCGCAGCCGCTTTGGAGAGACAAATGGAACTGCGGACACAATTTGTCGATCTTTGCAAGCCCTGCAACCGTCTCCTCCGTGAGGATTCGAGGCTCCAGAGAACCGAGGCGAACTCGAGAAATGCCCTCGACCTCACTGACGTTTCGCACAAGCTCCAGCAGAGGATGTTCGCCCTCATTCGGCCGCAGCGCTACCTGCTCCGCTGCGCTCTTTCCCTCAAGTCCGTACGAGGAGAGGTGAATTCCGTTGATGACGACCTCCGTGATGCCCTCCGCGGCCAGCTGCTTCACCTCCGTGATGACGGAGCAAAGCGGCCTCGAACAGATGCGTCCGCGTGCAAACGGAATGATGCAATATGTGCAGAATTGATTGCATCCGTCCTGAACCTTCACGAATGCTCTCGTGCGCTCGCCCGAGTGCACGGGCGGAAGGTCCTCAAACGCCTTCGGATCCTTCGGGTCATCGGTGTAAAAGAACGGCCCGCTCTCGCCGTTATGAAGCCGTCCCACAACCTCGTTTAACACCTGCGCAACCTCGCCCTTGCGGCGGTTTGCGACAAACACGTCGACCGACGGATCCTCAGCGTGATCTTTCGCATGCTCCTGCACATAACAGCCGGTCGCCAGAACGACGGCGTTGGGCGACAGTGCCTTCGCGCGGTGCAGCATCTGACGCGACTTGCGGTCCGCAATGTTTGTGACCGTGCAGGTGTTGACGACATAGATGTCGGCCTCGCGGTCAAAGGACGTCTCCACGGCTCCGCACGCAAGCAGCTGCTCCCGGATTGCCTCCGATTCGCAGGCATTTACCTTGCATCCGAGCGTGTGGATCGCAAACGTCAGATTGTGCAGATGATTCTCCATACCGAGCTCCCGTAAAAGAGGATCGTAAGATTTTACGAATGCCTCATTTTTCTCGCATAAAATCTCGTAAAACGATTGACTTTTCCGCCTGGAAAAGGTACTATGAAAACAGCACCGAATAAGGAGGAAGAAACATGAAAACGGTCACTATCACTCTGAACTCCATCGACAAGGTGAAGAACTTCGTCAACGACATTACGCGCTTTGACTCCGACTTCGATCTCGTATCCGGACGGTACGTCATCGATGCCAAGTCCATCATGGGCATTTTCAGTCTCGACCTTTCCCGGCCGATCACGCTGAACATCCATAACGACGAGCAGATTGACACCATTCTCGATGTGCTGAAGCCGTACCTGTGTTGATTGCGGCAACCATCGTGTGACTAGCGTGTTTCCTACGGGCATTGCCATGTGCAGTGCCCGTTTTTGTTTGCATTTTTCGCACGGAAAATGCTCCCTGCCTACTCCATCCCCGGCGCGATGCGGATGACCTGACGCTCCGCGAGCGCTCTCTCGACCATCTCGTCGATCTTGTCCGCAAGCAATTTCTCGGACTTTTCCATCGCCTTCACGATCGGCTTCGTGACCGGATGCTTCGCGACGTAAATCGTGCAGCAGTCCTCAAACGGCAGAATGCTCGTCTCATACGTTCCGATCTTCTTCGAGATGGCGACGATATCCTCCTTGTCAAACGCGATCAACGGCCGGTACACGGGCAGCGTACACACCGCATTGGTCGTGTTCAGGCTCTGCATCGTCTGGCTCGCAACCTGACCGATGCTCTCGCCGGTCACAAGTGCGAGACAGTCGTATTGTTTTGCGATTGTCTCTGCGATCCGCATCATGTAACGGCGCATCAAAATCGTGAGCTCATCATGCGGGCAACGCTCGTAGATGAACATCTGAATCTCCGTAAAATTCACCACATTCAAATGAATCGGTCCCGTGTACGCCGAGATGATCTTTGCAAGGTCGATGACCTTCTGAAGCGCTCTCTCGCTCGTGTACGGCGGCGCATGGAAGTACGTCGCGTCAATGTAAACGCCGCGCTTTGCGATCATATAGCCGGCAACAGGGCTGTCGATTCCGCCCGAGAGCAAAAGCATCGCCTTTCCGTTGCAGCCGACCGGCATTCCGCCCGGACCGTCATAAGTATCGGTGTAAATGTAGACGCGTCCGCGCACCTCAACCGTAAATGCCATCTGCGGGTTCACGACATCAACCTTCAATTCCGGGAAGCGCTCAAGAAGATACTCACCGACCTCCGCGCAGATCTCCGGAGAAGTCTTCGGATACTCCTTATTGCCGCGCTTGCAAAATACCTTGAAGGTCACATTGCGGTCCTTCACGTGTTCCTCAACATAGCGGCCGCACGCTGCTAGAATATCCTCCCAGGCAGTGCTTCTCTCGATTTCCACGGGGCAATAGCCCGACACGCCGAACACGCGCGAAATTGCCTCCACGGTGTCGTCATAGTCGAAATTCTCGGGGCACTCGACGAAAATTCTGCCCGGCTCCTTGCGCACCTGATAGTCGCTTCCGGCAAGCTTTAAGCTGTAGCGAAGCTGCTTGACGAGACAGTCCTCAAAGTACGAGCGATTGTTGCCCTTTAAGCCGATTTCCGCGTATTTGATCAAAAAAGCGTGATACATGTACTGTTTTCTCCTGCATATTTGTATAGAATTGCATGTTTTATCGTTTTATGCATGCGATTTTGCGCTTTAGAATATTCTGACAATTTAACTTCTGCGGTATTTTGACAACACCGGGACGAGCTCGCGAAGCGCATCCGCGGCAATCGCAATCTCCTCTTCGGTCGTGGTCGTGCAGAAGCTGAAGCGAAGCGTGCTGTCGAGAAGTTCCTTCGCCACACCGATCGCGGAAAGCGTTCCGCTGATGGCCGGATGATTTGAGGAACATGCGGAGCCCGAGGACACGTAGATGCCCTTCTCCGCCAGCGCGTGCAGCAATACCTCGCTGCGGATGCCATCGAAGCTGACACTCACAATATGCGGTGCGGTCTTGCGGATTCTCATCGCAAGGGGAAGATTTTCCTCCGCAAAAATGCCGTTGACGTGCGCGCCCGGTACCGTCTCCATCTCCGTCACAAAGCGCTCCTTGCAGCGGAACATTCGCTCGCGGTATTCATCCGCATCGGCGAAGAAATGCTGCACCGCAACGCCGAAACCGGCGATGGCGGGCACATTTTCCGTGCCGGAGCGAAGGTCGCGTTGCTGTCCGCCGCCGTACAAAAGCGGCTTGATCGCGAGCTTGTCGCGGATATACAGAAAACCGCTTCCCTTCGGTCCGTGCAGCTTGTGGCCGCTCACGCTCATCAGGTCGATGCCCATTCGCCTGGGGATGATCGGAATCTTGCCGTAGCCCTGGATCGCGTCCGTGTGAAACAGAATGTCCTTTTTGAAACTGTGCGCAACTTCCGCAAGCTCCGCAATCGGCATCACCGAGCCGATTTCGTTGTTGACCGCCATGATCGACACTAATATCGTATCGTCGCGAAGCGCGTTTCGAAGCGTTTCGGGCGAAACGACGCCGTTGTGATCAACCTCAAGGAAAGTCACTTCATAACCGAGGTCTGCCAGCCGCAAAATCGGCTGATACACCGAGGCGTGCTCGATCCGGGTCGTGATGATGTGCCTGCCGCTTCGCTTCTTCGCGTCGGCGCCGCACAACAATGCCATATTGTTCGACTCCGTGCCGCCCGAGGTGAAGATGATCTCCTTCTCGGACGCCTTCAGACTCGACGCAATCTGCTTTCTCGCCTCTCGGACATAGCCTTCCGCCGCAAAGCCCTTCGAGTGCAGCGAAGACGGATTGCCGTAGTCCTCAAGCATCACCTTATGCATGATATCCGCGACCTCGGGCAGAACCCTCGTCGTCGCGGCGTTATCCAGATAAATCTCTCTCATACGTCTGCCTCGCTTGCCTCCTCAATCTTAAGCATCAAAGCCGACAATACCGCAATTCCGGCGGTTTCCGTGCGCAATATCCTGCGTCCGAGACTGATGATCTTCGCCCCTGTGCTCTCCGCATACGCAACCTCATCTCTCGTGAGACCTCCCTCGGGACCGATGAAGATGCTGAC
Source organism: Lachnospiraceae bacterium (assembly GCA_017617395.1). Lineage (GTDB taxonomy): Bacteria > Bacillota > Clostridia > Lachnospirales > Lachnospiraceae > ISDg. The sequence continues at coordinate 8,014 of JAFZWG010000072.1, read as the reverse complement.
GCCGGAAGCCTTGATAGCTTCGGCAAATGCATCAACAGTCGCACGCATTCCGAGTGCATTTTCATAGGGCACCAAGATGACGTCGCCGCGCCCCACAGCATCGTTTACGGCCTGTTTCCAAGAGACCGGATGCGTCACCTCGGGAACGATTCCGCGACCGCTCTGCTTGGCTGCCGCCTCCGCGATCGCGCCGAAACGCTCGACCTTGCGTGCCTCCTTCTTCGGATCCTCAAGCTTCACAATCGTTCGCTCGCACATGACAGGAACAACGCACGTGACTCCGAGCTCAACCGCCTTCTGGATGATGAGCTCCATCTTGTCCTTCTTGGGAAGGCCCTGACAAAGCGTGATCGCCACGGGAAGCTCCACCGCGGACGCAATGCGCTCCTCAATCTTCAGGACACACTCGCGCTCGCCGTACGACTCTACCGTGCAGGCATACTCCGTCCCCTGTCCGTCGCACACCGTGATCGGCTCGCCGATGCGCATGCGCAGCACGTTTCGAATGTGATTGTAGTCCCCCTCCGTGACCGTGATGGTACTCTTCCCCACAGCCTCCGGATCCACGAAAAATCTGGGCATACCGTCTCCTATCTTCTAACGCGGGCCGCAAGGCTCACCCAATCGTTTCGATGCTTCGCACCGATGACCTCATAGCCGTCCTTCTCCAAAGAAGCCCGAACCTCGGCCTCGCGCGTATTCAAAATGCCGGAGCACAAAAACACGCCGTCCTCCGAAAGAAACTGCTTAACAACAGGCGCCAGCGGCATGATGATGTCCGCTAAGATATTGGCGACAACCACGTCGTAGCGCTGCAGCGTAACATCATTTGCAAACGCAGCATCGGAAATCACGTCCCCCGCAAAGAACGAAACCGCTCCGGGGATAATTTCCGGCTTGTCGGCGATCGCAACAAAGAGGTCGTTCTGCGCTGCATTTTCCTTCGAGACCTCGACCGCAACCGGGTCGATATCGACGCCGACGCAATACGATGCGCCAAGCTTCTTCGCGATGATCGTAAGGATTCCGCTTCCGCATCCGACATCCAAAACCGCCGAATCCTGCTTCACGCGCTCCTTAAGCCCCTCGATGCAGAGCCATGTCGTCTCATGCGAGCCCGTGCCGAACGCAGTGCCCGGATCGATCTCCACGACCAGGTCGCCGTCCTTCACGTCCGCATCCGACTCCCACGTCGGCTTGATCACGATGTCCTCGCCGATGCGGAACGAATGAAAATACTGCTTCCAGTTGTTGATCCAGTCCAGATCCTCGGTCACCGAGGTCTCAACCGTCAACTCTCCGAGGTCGACGATGTCCTCGTACTCGCGGATTGCCGATAAGATCTCCTCCGTGCGGTCCGACGCCTCCGAGGTCTCCTCGTAGCATCGAATCCGGGACGTCGTGTCCCCTTCGGGAAGAACGGGCGGAATATCGATAAACTGCGCCTTCTCCTCCTCTTTGGTCAAAGGCACCGAGTCGATGATCTCCACGCTGTCAAATCCAAGCTCCGTCAAAGCCGCGCAGACGTAGTCCTCCGCGTCCACAGTCGTTGTGATTGTATATACTTTCCACTTCATCGTGAATCTTCCTTCCAAAGGCATTTTCCGATATCAGCCCATACCTTTTGATAGGATACCACAAACCGCCCGAAGGAACAAGCAAAAAAAGTGTGCCGCATACGCAGCACACTTGTCATTATTTGCCGAAAAACCGGTTTTTCTTCTTCCCGTCGTCTCCACCGGGCGTCTTTCCGTTCAAAGAATCGTCAAATGCACGAAGCAGATCCTTCTGTTCGCTCGTAAGCTTCGTCGGCACCTGCACGATCAGAGTCACATAGTGATCGCCTCTCTGGTTCTCACGGTGCAGATACGGCACGCCCTTTCCTCTCAGACGCACCTTCGTGTCGGTCTGGGTTCCGGGCTTTAAGTCATACAAAACATCGCCGTCGATCGTGTGGATTCGGATGTCGCCGCCGAGCGCCGCCTGCGCGTACGAGATCGGCATTGTCGAGTACAGGTCGAAGTTGTCTCTCTGGAACACCGGGTCTCTCGAGATCTGAACATCAACCAAAAGACTTCCTCTCTCGCCGCCGTTGACACCGGGCTCTCCGAGGTCACGCATGCGGATGCTCTGTCCTTCGTCGATACCGGCCGGAATCACAACCTTGATGGTCTTGCGGGTTGCGATGTAACCGGTGCCGTAGCAATCCTTGCATTTGTCGCGGATCACCTTGCCGGTGCCCTTGCAATCCGGGCATACTTTTTGATTTTGAATCACACCCAGGATCGTCTGCTGTGTGAAGATGATCGAGCCGCTTCCCTTACACTTCGTACACGTCTCCGCGCTCGTTCCAGGCTTTGCGCCGGAACCGCCGCAGGTCTTGCAGGTGTCCTTGAAGTTGAGCTCAAGCTCCTTCTCGCAGCCGAAAACCGCCTCCTGGAACGTGATGCGGATCGTCGCGCGAACGCTCGCACCGTTTCTCGGTGCGTTGCCGCCGCCGGAACGGGATCTGCGGCCGCCTCCGAACATGTCGCCGAAGCCGAACATGTCGAAGATGTCGCTGAAGTCGCCCGTGAAGTCGTATCCGCCGCCACCGCCCTGTTCAAACGCGGCATGGCCGAAGCGGTCGTACTGAGCACGCTTGTCCGCATCACTCAGCACGGAATAGGCTTCGCTTGCCTCTTTGAATTTGGCTTCCGCGGTCTTGTCGCCCGGGTTTACGTCCGGGTGATACTTCTTCGCGAGACTCCGGTAGGCCTTCTTGATCTCGTCATCCGTCGCGGTTTTGGAAACGCCGAGGACCTCGTAGTAATCTCTCTTAGTGTCCGCCATATACAGCTCCTGTCAGCAGGAAAATGCTGACTTATACCTCTCTGTAGTCTCCGTCTACGACATTGTCGTCATTGTTGCTGCCGCTGTTGCCGCCCTGCTGGAAACCGCCCATGTCGGGACCTGCAGCGCCGCCCTGAGCTCCCTGCATCTGCTCGTACATCTTCGTGAACAGCTGCTGTGCGGAGTTCATCAATTTCTCCTTTGCGGCCTTGATGTCCTCGACCTCACCCTCGCTCATAACCTCAGGGTTGGATTTTGCGATCAGATCCTTGAGGTGAGCAAGATCGGCCTCAACCTGGGACTTCTGGGAAGTGTCAACCTTGTCGCCGACCTCCTCCAGAGCCTTCTCGGTCTGGAATACCATCGCGTCGGCATCGTTTCTGGCCTCAACGGCCTCCTTGCGCTTCTTGTCCTGTGCCTCGTACTCTGCAGCTTCCTTTACGGCGCGGTTGATCTCATCCTCGCTGAGGTTCGATCCTGCGGTGATCGTGATGTGCTGCTCACGACCGGTGCCGAGATCCTTCGCGGAAACGTTTACGATACCGTTCGCATCGATATCGAACGTAACCTCGATCTGCGGCATACCACGGCGTGCCGGCGGGATTCCGTCGAGACGGAACTGGCCGAGGGACTTGTTATCCTTGGCGAACTGACGCTCGCCCTGTACAACGTTGATATCAACTGCGGTCTGATTGTCGGCCGCGGTCGAGAATACCTGGCTCTTCTTGGTAGGGATGGTCGTGTTTCTCTCGATCAGATGCGTTGCCACACCGCCCATCGTCTCGATGGAAAGCGTAAGCGGCGTAACATCCAGAAGGAGAATGTCGCCCGCACCGGCATCGCCGGCGAGCTTACCGCCCTGAATGGATGCACCGAGTGCAACACACTCATCGGGGTTGAGGGACTTGCTCGGCTCATGGCCGGTCAGCATACGAACCTTGTCCTGTACCGCAGGGATACGGGTCGAACCGCCGACAAGCAATACCTTGCCGAGATCGGAAGCCGTGATACCGGCATCGCGAAGCGCGTTCTGAACCGGGCCTGCCGTACGCTCAACCAGATCGTGCGTCAGCTCGTCGAACTTCGCTCTCGTAAGGTTCATGTCGAAGTGCTTCGGGCCTTCTGCCGTCGCGGTGATGAACGGAAGGTTGATGTTCGTCGTCGTTGCCGAGGACAGTTCCTTCTTCGCCTTCTCGGCTGCTTCCTTCAATCTCTGAAGGCTCATCTTATCAAGCGAGAGGTCAACGCCCTCCTGCTTCTTGAACTCATCAATCATGTAGCGAGTGATGCGCTCGTCGAAGTCGTCGCCGCCCAGGCGGTTGTCGCCGGACGTAGCCAGTACTTCGATGACACCCTCGCCGATCTCGATGATGGAAACGTCGAACGTACCGCCGCCGAGGTCGTAAACCATGATCTTCTGCTCTTTCTCGTTGTCAAGGCCGTACGCAAGCGCTGCTGCGGTAGGCTCGTTGATGATACGCTTTACATCGAGACCCGCAATCTTGCCCGCGTCCTTGGTCGCCTGACGCTGTGCGTCGTTGAAGTAAGCCGGAACCGTGATCACGGCCTCGGTTACCTTCTCGCCGAGGTAAGCTTCCGCATCGGCCTTCAGCTTCTGAAGGATCATTGCGGAAATCTCCTGAGGCGTGTACTTCTTGTCGTCGATCGATACACGGAAATCGGTTCCCATGTGTCTCTTGATGGACGAGATCGTCTTGTCGGAGTTCGTAACTGCCTGACGCTTTGCAGGCTCGCCGACGATACGCTCGCCGGTCTTGGTAAATGCAACTACGGACGGAGTCGTTCTGGAACCTTCCGTGTTGGCGATAACGGTGGGCTGACCACCTTCCATGACAGCCACACAACTGTTGGTAGTACCCAAATCAATACCGATAATCTTGCTCATAATCTTGCCTCTTTCTGCGTTGCTGTATAGCTTGCACGCGGCGGGCAACGCATCCCCGTGTGCAGAAAAGTCCGTCGCCGGACCATTTTCCTTAGTTTGCTACCTTGACCATACTGTGCCGAAGCACGGTGTCGTGGTACTTGTACCCCTTCTGGAACTCCTCGACGACGATGTTCTCGCCGACCGATTCATCCTCCACATGCATCACTGCGTTGTGAAGTTCGGGGTCAAACGGCGCTCCGACCGCTTCGATCGGTGTCACGCCCGCCTCCGTCAGCACCGTCATCAACTGCTTGTACGTCTTGTCGATGCCGCTTGCAAACGGTTGCTCCTTCTCCTCATCGGAGAGTGTCGCAAGTCCTCTCTCAAAATTGTCGATCACCGGAAGGACCTTCTCGAACGCGCTCTTTGCTCCGACTTCGAACATCTGCGCCTTCTCCTTGTCTGTCCGGTTGCGGTAGTTGATGAACTCGGCCTGCTGGCGAAGCACCTTGTCCTGGAGCTCCGCGATCTTCTCATCGCGCGGGTCCTTCTTCTCCGCCTTCTTTTTCTTGCCGTCCTCACCGGCTTCCGCCGCATTCTCTTCCGCCGATTCCGCCGCTTCGGCTGCCGTGGCCTCCGCTTCTGCGCCCTCCGCGGTCTGCTCAGGCGCTTCAGTCACGGTCTCGTCCGCATTTTCCGCCTGCGTGGCCGACTCTGCGGTCTCCTCCGTCGCCGCGGATTGTCCGAAGAGATCTACGGTCTCGTCCTCCGGCGGCACGCCCTTTTTCTTATCCTTTGCCATTCCAACCTCCTATCACAGTCTCACTTGCCCTTCTGGAAAATCTGGTCAAGCTCCGACATGAGATTCTTTAATGTTCCGACGACCTTCTGGTAGTCCATACGGCGCGGACCGATGATACCGATCTTGCCGTACACGCCCTCCTCGATGTGGTACGTCGCCGTGACGACCGAACAATCCTTGGTCGCCTCGAGCGGGGACTCGTCGCCGATATATACCTGAATGCCTCGCTCCGAATCGCCCTCCTGATACATCAGCTCGGTCAGCTGCTTCTTCTCCTCAAGAGCCGTCAGCAAATTGCTCGCCTTCTGCGAATCGTTGAGTTCGGGATACTTGAAAATGTTCGTCGAACCGCTCGTGTATGCCTCGACCTCTTCGCCCTCGAGGCTCGTCGCAATCACGTCGATGATATCGCTGATGAGCGATGCGTACGCGCCGGACTCGGTGCGAAGCTTCTGCATGACGCTCGCGTTGATCTCCTCGATGTCAAGCCCCTGCAGGAACGTGTTCAGCATGAGATTAAGCTTTAGAAGCGTCTCGGCCGTGAGCACCTCATCCACATGGATAATGTTGTTCTTGACGATGTTGCCTTCCAAAATGACAACCGCTAAAAGGCTCGCATCGTCGACCTGCGTCAGCTGCAAGAACTTGATGCTTCTCTTGCGGTACCGCGGCGCGGTGATCATCGAAGCATAGTTCGTGTTGGCCGCAACGACTCTCGCAGCTTCCTTCAAGATGCTGTCGAGCTTCTCGGACTTCGCGTTCAGCTCAAGCTTCAACGAATCCATCTCCATCTGCTTGTCCTGCATCAGCATGTCGACGTACAGACGATATCCCTTATCCGAAGGAATGCGGCCCGCCGAGGTGTGCGGCTGCACGATGTAGCCCATCTCCTCAAGGTCGGACATCTCGTTCCGGATGGTAGCCGAGCTCAGATTCAGGTCCGTATACTTGGAAATCGTGCGGGAACCTACCGGTTCGCCGGTTTCCAGATAGTTCTGAATGATGGCTCGCAGAATGGTCATTTTTCGACTGTCCAATTCCACTGTCTTTGGTCCCGCCTTTCCAATTTATTAGCACTCAGCATGGCCGAGTGCTAACATCTACGCAAAGAATACACCCGAAACGCACTTTTGTCAATACATTTCTAAGAACTTTTTCGGAAAATGTCGATGAAATTTACGCCAAAAGCGGGAGGACCGAAATCCTCCCGCGCGCATACGTTTTATTCGGAAAATGCACCCTGCTACTCTATCAGATCCGCCAGTATCGCGTTGCTCACAAGCATACCGCGGACCGTGAGCGCCAGCCGGTCTCCGCTTACGTTCGCAAGTCCTGCCGACACGTACTTTTGTGCCTTCGAAAGCAGCTCCTCCGCAGCCTCATCGCCGTATTTTTCGCGAAAACCTACAAGGTCGATACCCTCGTTCATCCGAAGCCCCAGCATCACCGTCTCATTTCTTTGATCCGCCTTGGACAAAACCTCCTCATCCACATACGTAAGCTTCTCAAGATACGCCGTAATGTCCCTAGAAACCGAGAACCTCCGATCTCCGATCAGGCTCGCTGCGCCGATTCCGACGCCGAGATACTCAGCCCTGCGCCAGTAACCGATGTTGTGCCGGCACGCAAAGCCCTCCTTCGCGAAATTCGAGATCTCATACTGCTCGTATCCCGCCTTCGCCAAAAGCTTCACCGCGGTCTCGTACGTGCGGCTCGCCTCTTCATCGGAAGGCAACAATTCGGGATGCTCCGCATACCGCTCGTAAAATGCAGTGCCGGGCTCCACGATCAGGCTGTACGCCGAAATATGCTCAGGCGCAAGCGCGATCGCGCGCTCCAGTGTCCTCGCAAAGCCATCGCACGTCTGTCCCGGAAGGTTCATCATAAGGTCGATGCTTACGTTGTCAAAACCTGCTTCCCGCGCCATCCGCACAGACGCTTCCACTTCGCTCCAGACGTGAATACGACCAAGCAATGCAAGCTCTTTATCATCCGCGGACTGCGCACCGAAGCTGATGCGATTGATGCCCGCAGCACGGTACTCCGAGAGTTTTTCGGGCGTCACGGTTCCCGGGTTACACTCGATCGTGATCTCTGCATTTTCCGCGAGATCATAATCGCGGCGAATCGCTGCGAAAAGCTTCGTATAGAAGCCCTCCTGCATCAGCGAAGGCGTACCGCCGCCGATGAACACGGTCTCCACATGAGGCTTTCCGTCACAACCGGCCGCGTAAGCCGAGAGGTCGCGAAGAAGCGCCTCCCCGTAGGCATCACGCAGATTCATGCGATCCGCAAACGACAGGAAGTCGCAATAGGCGCACTTGCGTGCGCAGAAAGGAATGTGGATGTACAGTTCCATGTTCGCTCCGATACAAAGAAACGCTGACCTGACATCAGCGTTTCCGTTAAATCATTCTTCATCCAGCTTCAAAACGCTCATAAACGCCGCCTGCGGAATCTCTACGTTTCCGACCTGGCGCATGCGCTTCTTG
>JAFZWG010000071.1 GCA_017617395.1 Lachnospiraceae bacterium | reverse complement strand
TTTCGTAAAGTTGTTTTTATGCTTGCCCTGATTTGTTGCATGCTGTTTGTAGCTTCATGCGGAAGCTCGCCATCGAATGAAAAAACCAATATTCCGACAGAGGCAATTATAAGCCCTCAAGGGTCGGAAACCGGCGATGGGATTACACCAACAAGTACTCCTACGCCTACCGAAGCTGAGAAAAGCTACAGGTTTAAGATTGCAAGAGAATTTACAGATACTGAATTAGATGATGGTTGTAATCAGTATGATTACCAAGGCAAAACCGAGTTTGAGTATGACTCGTCGGGCAATGTGATTTGGCGCGATGTTTATACCCAAGACGGGGATCTTAAGGAATGGTATGATTATGAATATGATTCTGAAGGTCGGAAGATAAAGGAAACGATTCACTCCAGCGAAAATGAATGGGTTGAGAACGAGTATGATTCTGCAGGTCGGAAAATTAAGTATTCAGAGCACAGAAATGGTCAAGTGATTGAACTCTTAAGTACATATGAGCAACTGGATGAAACTGGCCGAACTATTAAAGAAACTAACTACAATGCTAAAGGACTGTGCATGACGTGGTTTATACGTACATATGACACTGAAGGTAGACTATTAGCTTCGGAAGGACATGTGGGTGAAGCGGTTAGAGGCATGGAAGGATATGTTGTTGACGCACTTACAGAAATAATCGAAAAAGAATACGATGAATTTGGAGAGTGTATTAAGTCAACGTACCAATATCCAAATCAGGAACCATATGGTGAAACTAAGGTGTATGAGCGTAACGAAAGAGGCAATATTACAAGGATAATCACCAACCCTTTTCCTGAAAAGCCCGGAAGCAATTTGGCAACTATAGAGGAATTCTCTTATGATTCATACGGAAATGTAATAGAAGACAAGATTTATGGTGTTGCAAGAGATGACGCAAATATGACTCTGATTGATGGTCCTATAGTTGAATACAATTTAAATGGAAAAATTTGTGATACAAAAGTTTTAGACTGGGACATATATGAGTACGATGAGTTTGGAAGAAGAGTCAAGCATGAGATCCTTAGATATGATGGAATCGTAAAAAGGCGATACGATTATGAATATGTCAATGACCTGATGTTGCTTCCAAATCAACAACCGACTGTTGAGTTCGAGAAAAGTGACGATTTTGATTTCCCGATTGAAGATCAGGTTTTTTTGGAAGAGCTTGAGAAAACTCACATCGAACCATTCTTACACGACTACATAATGACGAATAGAATCGTAATCTATCAGGGCACAAACCGAAGGGGATATCAAACATACAAGATACGGTATAATGCTCGATATAATGGGGCGTTGCCGGTAACTCTCGTGTTATACACCTATCCGTTGACAAGGATTAGTTGGGATGTAACGAAGGTTGCAGATAATCTGCATTACGAGGAGGCTATTGAATACAGCGACGATATAGGTTCAATAGGCGGATCAATTGAAGTTGTAGGCTTTGAAGAAAACCTTTATCTAAAATGATGAGCTCGCCGTAATTCGGTGGAGCAGTTTCCTGCTCTGGCAAAATTAACTTATTGAACTACAAACTAGGGGGGGCGTCCGCCGGATTTTTCCGGCGGGCGCCCCCTTTTTGTGGTGTTTTTATCGTACTCCTGATAGTTTATCCTTGGGGCAAAAGAGGAGAAAGGAGGCCCCAAGGATGAGTCAAACGCAAGAAAACCAGCAAGCCGCCCTCCTGCAGGAGAACGCCCGCCTGCGGCGCGAATGCATGCGCCTTAAGAAGGCCATCAGCTATTGCCGCAGGCGGCAAAACCGCGGGCTGCCGGTGGAAGAGGCTCGCATGCGCAAGGAGGTCGAAGCCGAGATGAAACACTACCGCGCGGAGGAGGCGGAACCGCCGGCCGACGCAGCGCAGCTTGCGGAGGAAAATGAGGACTTCGCCCGCTACCTCGCGGGCCTTCAGGGCACCCTCGAAGCGATGCTCGGAGACGCCGCGAAAGGCACCGTGAAAGGCTATCCGTGACGCATTACGCGTCAGCCGCCGGGAAGGCCAAAAAACTTGAGTAAAAAATCAACAAAATGTGTAATAAACTTCCCTCAAACGCTCCGAGATATGATATAATAAAGCATCAAGCATTCGGGGAGGAAGATGCGATGCCGAAGGGTGCCAAGCAGAAGCTTAAGTTATATTATCTGGCGATGATCATGGTTGAGAAAACGGACGATGATCACATGATCACCATGCCCGAGATCCAGAAGTCGTTGCTGGCGTACGGGGTGACCGCAGACCGGAAGAGCCTGTATGACGATATCGAGTCGCTGCGGGTGCTGGGCATCGACGTCATCGGCGAGAAGATCGGCCGGAATTTCTACTACCATGTCGGCAGCAAGAAGTTCGAGATCGCGGAGCTCAAGCTCCTCGTGGACGCCATCCAGTCCTCCCGGTTCATCACGGAGAAGAAGTCGAGAGAGCTGATCGAGAAGCTCACGCAGCTGGCGAGCCATTACGAGGCAGCGCAGCTGAAGCGCCAGGTGTTCGTTCAGGGCCGCGTCAAGACCATGAACGAGAGCATCTACTACTACGTGGACGACGTGCACCGCGCCATCGCGGAAAATCATCAGGTGAGCTTTGATTACATGCAGTGGAGCACCGAGCGGAAAATGATCCCGCACCGGGCGGCCCCCTACATCGTCAGCCCCTGGGCGCTCACGTGGGACGATGAGAACTACTATTTGATTGCCTACGACGAGGAGGCCGACAGCATCAAGCATTTTCGAGTCGACAAGATCAAGAGCATCAAGATCCTGCCCACCAAGCGCGTCGGCGCGGACCGCTTCAAGGAATTCAACCTGGCCCGCTACTCCAAGATGAGCTTCGGTATGTTCGGCGGCGAGCCGACCCGGGTGAAGATAGCATTTGCCGACGAGCTGGTCGGCGTCTTCATCGATCGCTTCGGCCGCGACATCCCCATCCACCCGGCATCCCGCCCCGGCTGGTCCGAGACCAGCGTGGACGTCTCCATGAGCGACCACTTCCTCGGCTGGATCTTCGCCCTCGGGGAAAATGTCCTCATCCTCTCCCCCGACACCGTCGTCGCCGAGTTCAAGCGGAAAATGGAGAGGCTGGGGGAGATGTATGGGTGAGAGTTGTTTGGTGGCATAGTGTATTCTCCGTGTGATAGTATTAATCCATTGGTCCTTAATAGCTGTTGATATTGAACAATTACACGCAGAAAAATACTGGTTAGTGAAGGTCGTTTAAATAAGTTAAAGCGAATTTTTGAGCAGTACATCAAGGAGTCCTTTTGAGTGTTTTGATGTGATAGAAGAGCAAAGGAGATCGGACATGATTAATACTGATTTGAAGTTTTTTACCAATGAACCAGATCGTGACCTGTATAGTAGGTTTTCTGCTATACTGAGAAGTAATACTCAGTTCTTTGATGTGCTTGTGGGTTATTTTCGCTCAAGTGGTTTTTTCAGTATGTATGAGTCGCTGAAAACAGTTGAAAAGATTAGAATTCTCGTTGGACTCAATATCGATATGTTCACTGTTAAAATACTCGACTACGCAAACGAACAATATGAGCAGATTGGTGTGACTGTTAAGGAAGGACAGGATATTCTTGCAAATGAAGTAGAACAAGAGTTTGAAGAAGCGAAAGTAAGCTCTGAGGTTGAGAAAGGCGTTCGGATTTTTGTTGATTGGCTGAAATCTGGGAAACTTGAAATGCGCATGTATACTAAAGCACCGATTCATGCCAAGGTATATATTCTTCGCAAAGATCAAGAAAAGGTACCTGATTCATTTGGTAGCGTAATAACAGGATCAAGCAATTTTTCAGCTGCTGGGCTTAAGAATAATCTTGAGTTTAATGTTGAATTGAAAGATGCGTGTGATGTTCAATTTGCATTGGAGCACTTTGAAAAATTATGGGAAGAAGGAGTGGATATCAAAGATTCGTATATTGAGGCAATTGAGCAAAGAACATGGATAAGAGGAGACATTACTCCTTACGAGTTGTACCTAAAGACTATCTATGAATTCTTCAAAGAAGAAATCAACTCAGATAAAGACAATTATGAAACACTTCTTCCTGAAGGCTATATGCGTTTGCAATATCAGATTGATGCAGTAACTCAGGCCAGGCAAAAATTGGATGCGTACAACGGAGTTTTTATTTCCGATGTCGTTGGCCTTGGAAAAACTTATATTTGCGCAATGCTTGCAAAGGAACCTTTATTTCGTCTATGTTTGAGCAGATTAAAAAGTATGTCTAGCTGATGCGGAAGCAATTTCTAAGGAATGGAATTTTTTTCTTATCGTGGATTATTTTGAAAGAAGAGGCTGTCCACAACTGCGATAATGACGCATTTTCCGACAAAACCAATGGAACGCAAAAATGAGGACATCTTGTCCTTGCATCGAGAAGGGAAGTAGTGTACCATGAAACAACACCCCCACTGGATCCGGCGTACGCATGTATTCCGGAACGACGAGTTTGAGTGTTCGGTCTGCGGCGCGCGAGCAGAGCGGGCTGCTCGGTGTTGTCCGAAGTGCGGAGCGGCGATGAAGGGCGTGAAGAGCGATTCGGGATGGATCGACGAGCTGGAAGCTGCGGATGCATTTTTCGACGATTGATGTTGGTGCGAGGGGCGTGGCATAAAGAGGATACAGGAGGTACATTTATGTACGGTGCTATTTTGGGCGACATGATTGGTTCCCCCTTTGAGTTTGATCGGGGTTCGAAGACGAAGGATTTTCCGCTTTTGAGCGAGGAGTCGCATTACACGGATGATTCTGTGATGACGATTGCGATTGCGATGGGCATCTTTGAGGCCGGGCTGGAAGCCGGCGAGCAGGAGATGAAGGCGGCGATGGTGAAGTATATGCGGTTGCTGGGCAATCGCTATGCGGCAGGCGAGTATGGGACGCGGTTTTCGGCGTGGCTTGCGGCTGCGGATCCGAAGCCGTACGGAAGTTACGGGAACGGGGCGGCGATGCGCGTTTCCTCGATCGGCTGGCTGTTCCCGTCGCTGGAGCGCACGCGCGAGGTGGCGCGGTGGTCGGCGGAGGTGACGCACAATCATCCCGAGGGCGTGAAGGGCGCCGAGGCGGTTGCGAGCATCATCTTCCTGGCGCGCACGGGTTTGTGCGAGACAAAGGAGCAGATTAAGGATTTTGTGGTGGAAGAATTTGGCTACGACCTGTCGCGGACGTGCGACGAGATCCGGCCGTCGTACCACCATGTGGAGAGCTGTCAGGAGACGGTGCCGGAGGCGATTACAGCATTCCTTGAGGGCGTGGACTTCGAGGATGTGGTGCGCACCGCGGTTTCTCTGGGCGGCGATACCGACACGGTCGGCGCGATTGCGGGCAGCATGGCGGAGGCCTTCTACGGCATTCCGATGCCGCTTCTCCGCAAATGCAAGGAGCGCATTCCCGAGGAGTGGAAGACGGTTCTTACCACGTTTGTGACCACGTGGATGGTTGGCACGGTGTAGTAAGGCTTTTTGCGGGCGTTGTGCCCGCGGGTGTGTGTTTTGTGTTTTGGTCCGGTGATTTGGCATCCGGCGATGGGGGGTTACAAATGAAGGTTATGCGCAAGATATTCTTAAAGTTCGCTGTCTTTATGTTGGTGTCTTGCGCTGTCATAACTGCAATTAGCATTTTTTTCCAAATGCGAAAGGGCGTTGCCGCGGGCTCAGCACATGCCGGGGGCGACGCCCTTTGCATGTCTTTTAGTGAGTCTGTGGGTGGTCCTGCGGGCGGTTTTGCGCTAGGGCTGTTGCCGGGTGGCGTTGCGAAAGCGGACATGGGGCCGAAGCCTTCGATTACCTTGAAGGTGGTGAACGGGCCGGCGGACTATTATGTTGCGCTGCTGGCGCACAGTAGTGCGACCGGCAGACCGGACAACGGTGAAGAGATTGTCGGCGAGACGGTCTGGAATATCATCACGTCGTATCAAGTCGACGGCTGGCAGGTGTTCTGGTCGCCCGTCGGCACCAACGTAAAGCAGGCGAACGAGAAGAGCTCGTACTACTTCTCCTACATGGTGCCCGATCCGTTCCGCGTGTTGCTTGTCACTTCGGACGGGGAGACGTACGTAAGCGACGAGCTGGATCAGGTTGGATTTAACGCCAGATGCACGTACGACGTCGCGACCGGCGCGCTCACGGAGCAGCTTTCCAACTTGGAGCGTGACAAGGCCGAGAAGGGCTATGACATCGTCGTGGGCTACGACTACATTCTTCTGTGCCTGGGTGTGACGCTGGTGCTCGAGTTTTTGGTGCTTTTCTTGTTCCGCATTCCGCGCTCAAAGCGCAATCTCCTGTGCTTCTTTGCGGCAAATGTGATCACAAACCTGTCGTATTCCTACTACAGCGTCCGCACGTCAAAACAGCCGGACTTCTTCCTGCGGTGCGTGATTTTTGAGGTGTTTATCGCGGTGTTTGAGGGTGCATTTTACGCGATTTTCATGCGCGACGCGGACGGCAAACGCGACGGGCAGCAGCACATCACGTACGGCGTGGCCGCAAACCTCTTAAGCGCGCTGACCGGGCTTGGGCTCCTCGCGGCGTACTCGATGCTCGGCTGGTTCGGCGGGTCGCTTTGGTAGGGGAAAGTTGTTGGCGTTTGGTTGACTTTTTATTAGACTTTCAGGCTGATTTCGGTTATGATATTAGCGTGAAAGTCTTTTCTTTTTGACACTTCTTTTTTGACACTTTCGGGAGGGAACCGCTGTGGCACTTTATTACCGCTGTCCGCGCTGCCAGGCGTTGATGGACATTGATCCGGAGCAGAAGATTCACCAGTGCAGATACTGCGGCATGCTGTGCACCGAGGACGAGGCGCGGGCGAAGATTGAGGAGCTCGGGTCCGACGAAGACTGGATCATGTACCGCTCGAACGAATACGGGACAGAGACTGCGGCTGCGACGCAGACGCAGGTTGACCGATCCGCGGAGCTCGAGGAGGAGCTGAAGCAGGATGCGGAGGATGCTGCGGAGGCCGAGGAGAAGGATGCGGAGGCCGAAGCGAAGGCCGAGGTGAAGAAGGCGGAGGAAGCCGATTTCCGCAGACGTCTGGTTCTGGCGGCGATTCTTTCGTTGGTTTTGTTGATCGGTCTGCCGTTGTTTTTTGCGGTTCAGAGCAAGAAGAAGGCCGAGTCTCTCGTGGAGACTCTTGTGATGCGGACGCTGGACGGGGAGGTTGATCTCTCGTTCCCGGACGCGGTTTTAGCAAAATACAGCAAGATGGCGCTTGATCTTCCCGGCACGAAAGAGTTTGTCAGACAGGAGTATTACCAGCCGGATGCGAGAAGGATTATTAATTTTACGTCGGTGGAGGCATTTTTCGACGATGTTGTGTTTGCGAATCCGTACTATTTCGGGGCGGTTTGCCGGGAGAAAAAGGTGACGCACGACACGAAAACCGGCGAGGAAACGGACGAATACAGCTATGAATTTTATTCGGCCGATAAGCGGAAGCGGACGGCGGATCCGGTTGATCGGTCGGCGGGTTCGGTTGGGATCGTCATGTATAGCGGCCCGAAGGTGGATGGTCGGGAGCTGTTCTTTAAGGATAATCATTATTTTTCGCTGGAGTTTAGCGATTTGTTCGCAATCATGGACGAATACTGGATGAGCGTGGATGAGCTGGCCTTGTATGTGCGGCCGAACGAGCCGGACGCGCCGAGGACGTACATCACGTTCCCGCGCGAGTCGCAAAGAAATTCTGCTTCGATCGATTACTACAAAGGCGTGTACTCCGTGCCGCACGAAGCCATGGTCGGTTTCTGGGATTTTGAGGGGCTGAAGCTTTTTTACAGCCAACTGAGCGAGGATTACTGCCGCATCTACGAGTCCACGCAGACGATTTATGTCCGGTTGCGCTGCGTCGGCAGCGGCGGCTTTTCCGACCGCGTCGCGAAGGTGGTTGCTCTCGAGGACCATGTGGAGGTCTCGATTGTTGACTCGGGTGTCGGTCGCGAGATGTTTACAAAATAGGTTTGCTTTTTGTGAGGTATTGGCTGTGGCACTTTATTATCGCTGTCCGCGTTGTCAGGCGCTGATGGACATTGATCCGAAGAGAAAGTTTCAGGAGTGCAAATACTGCGGCACGCTGTGCACGGAGGACGAGGCGAAGGCGAAGATCGACGAGCTGGGGTCCGACGAAGCGTGGGATTTGTACTACTCGAATGAATTTGGCGGTGTTTTTGAGGATCCGCAGCCAACCGCCGGATTGGCGCAGCTCTCCGGAGCTCCGCGCAATCTTGCCGCGAAGCGGATGGTTGGAATGGAAAAACAGGGTCAGAGGTCGACGCAGACCCGCGTGGACAAGTCCGCGCAGCTCGAGGCGGAGCTGCGGAAGGAAGTTGAAGAGGCGTTGGTAGAAGAGAAGTCGTTGGCTTCAGCTAAGGCCAGAGCTTCGGCGGCCAGAACATCGAAGGTCAGGACTCCGGTGGAGAGGGCGTTGGATGCCGAGGGCCTGGAGGACAGGGAAGAAGAGAAGAAAGAGGACGACGAGAAGGAAGACTCTTTGACCAGGGTGCTTCGAGCGATTCTGGTATTGATTGTCTTAGCGATTTATGTGTTTCTTTATTTCATCTCACACTTTTAGTAAGTAAGTGCATTTTTCGAATATTGTTTTTGGAGGTATGACCGATGAAAGAGTATATCAGGGGGGCGAACCCCTATATGCCGCTGTGGGAGCATGTGCCGGACGGCGAGCCGCGCGTGTTCGAGCACGACGGCGAGAAGCGCGTGTACGTGTACGGTTCGCACGACATCGAGCGCGAGCAGTACTGCGGGCGCAACTACGTGGTGTGGTCGGCGCCGGTCACGGATCTGACGGACTGGACGTACCACGGCGTGTCGTACGAGGCGATGTTTGAGGACTCGATTCTGTACGCGCCCGACGTGGTGAAGAAGGGCGACACGTACTATCTCTACGCGGCGGAGCGCAAGGGCAGCCTTGTCGTGGTCGCCTCCGCGAAGACCCCGTGGGGCCCGTTCACCAACCCCGTGCCGACGAAGCTCGGCTTCGACCCGGGCGTGCTTGTGGACGACGACGGCCGCGTGTACGCGTACTGGGGCGGCTGCGCTGCGCCGTGCTACATTGCGGAGCTCGCGGACGATATGGCGACGATCAAGGAGGAGACCCTGGTGGCAAATCCTCTCGGCCATTCGACGTGTCCGTGGGACCCGGTGGACGACGGGCATATCTCGTTGATTGATGGATTTTTCGAGGCGTCGAGCCCGCGCAAGGTCCTCGGCAAATACGTCTTCCTCTACTCGAAGCGCTACGAGATTCCGCTTCCGGAGTTCGGTCTGCGCGAGCCCTGCAACGGCTTCCTTTCCTACCGCATCAGCGATTCGCCGTTCGGGCCGTTCCACGACGGCGGCGACATCAGCTTTAACGGCGGTGAGATTTTGCGCGACAGTCTCGGGCACGGCACGATGACGTACCGCTGGGGCAACAACCACGGCTCGATCATGGAAGTCAACGGCAAATGGTACATTTTCTATCATCGCCAGACGGGCGTGAACGAGTACTCGCGCCAGGCGATGCTGGAGCCTGTGGACGTGGCGCTCGGCGGCGACGGCCGCCTCTACATCGGCGATATTACGTATCTTGACGGCGAGCCGGTCTCCTCGAAGCCCGTCGAGATGACCTCGCAGGGCCCGCACGTGAACGGCCTTGACGCTTACAAATGGATCTCCGCCGGCTACGCCTGCCACATCTTCGGCAGCACGCTCGGCGCGTACATCCGCCCGGGCTACGAGCAGCGCGACGACATCTCGACACCGGTGGTGAACATTTCCTCCGGCACGACTGTCGGCTTCCGCTACCTGCAGTTTGGTGCCAACTCTCCGAAGACCGTGACCATCGTCCTCGGCGAGCCCGCGCCCAAGCCGGTCCGCGTGAACGTCCGTCTGGATTCGCACCGCGGCAAGGTGGTTGTGGCGGCGGAGTTTGGTGGCGGCGCTGCTGAGCTGACTGCGGCGGTTACTTCGGGAGTGATCGGCAGGCACGCGGTGTATTTCGAGTTCGTCTCGGATGACGCCGGTGCAGCTTATTCGTTTGATCGGTTTACATTTGATTGATGACAAAGGGACAGTCCCCAATTGTCACCTTCGGGTGAGATGACAACTGGGGACTGTCCCTTTGTCATCTTTTGTGGTATAATATGTGACAATTGAGAACCGTCCCCAGTTGTCACATTTGGAAAGGAAATGAGAATGAAAACTGTAACCAGAAAACAGAGATTTGTGTGGGCTGTCATTTGCATTTGCGTGCTGGCGGCAATCGGTGGTGTTATTTTTGGTGTGTTGCGGAAGATGAAGGAAGATGAGGCGAACGAGACGATCTGGGTCGTGGAGTCGCGGCACGATGAGATGTCGCAGCTTTCGGTGGCGAGCGACGGAACTCTTTATATGCCCCGGGGTTTGCATGAGCGGACGGGCTGGGAGTGGAAATGCGAGTATGATGATTACGGGCGCCTGGTTCGTATGACGGCGACGAGCGACACGATTTTTAACGATTGCTACGATCTCGAGTACTACTACTTGGGCGACACGCCGATTACGAGGGTGACCCATACCGACGTTTACACGTACAGCGAAAGCTGGGTCAGCAGGGAGCAGCACGAGTATTATCCGTCCGGCGTGATCCGGAGCAGCGCGCCGTACTGGGACGAGGAGCACAAGCTGTTTACGTATCGTGAATTTTATGACGAGGAGCAGAAGCTGGTTCGCTGGGAGAGTTACGATAACGACGGCAACGTTGAGTCCGAGGGGAGATTCACGTACGATTCGTATGGCCATCGGATGCTCGAGGAGACGAGAGATGCCGGGGCCGATGAGTGGTCCGTGGGGTCCTGGAAGAGCGATTGCGACGACGAGGGCAGAGTGATCCGGATGTATCGCCGCAGGAGCGGTACGTGGCTGCCGGTTCTTAGCTACGAATACAATACCGACGGCACCGTTGTCGAGTCACAGTACGTCAGTGGACGCGATGACAACGGGGAGTGGATGACGAATCTTGATTATATCAAGGTGTTCGATCGGGCCGGCAGAACCGTTCGGACGGAGGCGATTCGCTCTTCGCGCAATGCCGTGACGGTCTACACGTACGGGCCGACGGACGAGCAGGGGTTCCGGAAAACGGCACTGTACAACGGCTATGTCAGCACCACCGAGTACGACCGCGACAATCATCTGATCTTCGATCAGGAGGTTGATCCGGACGGGAAGGTCCTCAGTGAGCGCCGCATCAATTACGATAAAGACGGCCGCCTCCTGTCGACCCGCACATTCCGCAACGGCGTTCTTGTGGCGGAGGATGTCTACGATTACAGCGGGCTCGGCAACCTGACGTCCATCGTGTCGTTGAACGGCGATGTCACGTATTTTGATTACATCCCGATCACGATCTCGAAGGAGCAGGCGGCGGAGAACGCGAAGTTTTATATGGATTTTCCGACGGAGATGGAGACGATACCGAGGTATCGGGACGATGAGTAGGTGACAGATGGCGAGATGACAACTGGGGACTGTCCCCTTGTCATCAGAAAGGAATCAACCGATGAATTCTGAGCTTTTGCCCAATTCAAATGCGAACGCGAATGCGATGCGGCTGGCCGATCTGGCGCGGTTTTCGGACATTGTGATTCAGTGCCACGACAATCCGGACGCAGACGCGCTGGCGAGCGGCTTTGCGCTTCGGTGGTATCTGGAGCGGATGGGCCGGCAGGCGCGGTTTGTGTACGGCGGCGAGCACGAGATTTCGAAGAGCAACCTTGTGCTGATGAACGAAAACCTCGGCATCAACTGCGAGCACGTCACGAGCCTGGAGCCGCCGGAACTGCTGGTTACGGTGGATTGCCAGTACGGGGAGAGCAATGTGACGGAATTTGCCGCGGCAAATGTTGCCGTCATCGACCACCATCAGGTGTCGGCGGTGCTTCCCGAGCTTAACGAGGTGCGCAGCAACTACGGTTCGTGCTCGACGGTTCTGTATGAGATGCTTCGCGCGGAGGGCGTGGACATCAACGAGGACCGCAACGTCGCGACGGCTTTGTATTACGGGCTGATGACGGACACGGGGGATTTTACGGAGATTTCGCACCCGAGCGACCGCGATCTGCGCGATCTCGCGGGCTTTAACAAGGCGCTGATCACGCTGTTTCGCAACTCGAACCTCTCCATCGACGAGCTGCGCATCGCCGGTGAGGCGCTGCAGAACACGATCGTGGACGAGGCGCGTTTCTACGGCATCGTTGAGGCGGGGCCGTGCGATTCGAACATTCTCGGCATCATCAGCGACATGTTTTTGGAGGTGGACGGCGTCCACTCGTGCGTGGTGTACAACACGCTTCCTTCCGGCGTAAAATTCTCCGTCCGCAGCTGCGTGAAGGAGGTCAAGGCGAGCGAACTCGCGTCCTTCCTTGCGGAAAATCTGGGCGGTGGCGGAGGTCATCTTGTCAAGGCCGGCGGCTTTCTTAAACGCGACCTTCTGGTGCGCGCGGGCGTCAATCTCTCGAAGGAGTCGTTGAAGCAGTTCTTCACCGCGCGGATGAACGAGTATTTTGATACGTCCGAGATTATCGTTGCGGGGGACTACCGGGCGGATCTGGCTGAATTTGCCCACTATCGAAAGAAAATGTTCCACGTCGGTTTCGTTCGTGTCGCCGAGTTCGCCGAGCCCGGCCGCGACATCGCCATCCGCACGCTCGAGGGCGATGTGGACGTGACCGTCACGGAGGACCTGTACATTATTCTGAACGTCAACGGCGAGATTTACCCGATCCACAGCGACAAATTCTACCGCTCGTACCGCGTGTCCGACGAGCCGTACGTCTACCCGGGCGAGTACCCGCCAAACGTCATCAACAACGCCGACGGCGAGCGCCTGCCTTTGCTTCCGTTTGCGCACAGCTGCTTCTCCATCGGCGGCGACGGCATCTACGCGCGCGAGATCACCGGCCGCGTCAAGATCTTCACGATGTGGGACCGCGACAAATACTACCTCGGCCGCCCCGGCGACTACCTCGCCGTGCGCGTCGACGACCCCTCGGACGTTTACGTGATCGAGAAGAATATATTTGCCAAGACTTACGAGAAAGGCTGAGATGACAGAGGGACAGTCCCCAGTTGTCATCTTCACTGCTGATGACAACTGGGGACTGTCCCCTTGTCATCAAAAGGAGACTAATCTATGAAATACGATGCTTTCATCAGCTACCGGCATACGCCGCTGGATATGGAATTTGCGAAGAAGGTGCATGCGGGGCTGGAGACGTTCCGCGTGCCGAAGGCGGTGCGGCAGAAGACGGGCAAGAACAGGATCCGCAGAGTGTTCCGCGACCAGGAGGAGTTGCCGATCGGCAGTGACTTAAACGACAACATTTCCGCGGCGCTTAAAGAGTCGGAGTATCTGATCGTCATCTGCTCGCCGGAGACGCCCGGGTCGTACTGGGTGGCGAAGGAGATCGAGACTTTTATTCAACTGCATGACCGGCATCATGTGCTGGCGGTGCTGGTGGACGGCGAGCCGGCGCAGAGCTTCCCTCCGCAGCTGTTGACCGATGAGCAGGGCAACCCGGTGGAGCCGCTGGCAGCGGACGTGCGCGGTGCGACGCCGAAGGAGCGGAACAAGCGCTTCAAGACCGAGCTTTTGCGCCTGGCGGCGCCGATTCTCGGGTGCAACTACGATGACCTCAGGCAGCGCCACCGCGAGCGCATTATGAAGCGGAACGTCACGATCGCGGCAGTGATCGCAGGCGTTGTTGCGGGCTTAGGCGTTTCATTCGGTATCTACAATGCGTCGATGGCTGCCCGCATGCGCAAGCTCGCGGACGAGAAGGCGCAGCTGGCGGAGGAGAAGACGGTGCTTGCGGACGACAAGACCCGCCTCGCCGACGAAAAATCCAAGCTCGCCGAGGAGAAGTCGCAGCTCGCCTCGGAGGTGCTCGCCGAGTACCGCCAGAAGCAGGTCAATCAATCCCGATTTTACGCGGAGGAGTCGATGACGCTGCTGCACAACGGCAACCGCGAGGACGCGGTGATTGTCGCGGCTGCGGGACTTCCGGCGACTGCGGACGACGAGCGGCCGGTGGTTGCGGAGGCTCGCTTTGCGCTTGCCAATGCGCTTCGCATGTACGATGTCGGCACCGAGCTTAAGTACGACCGCCTGCTCACTCACGATCTGACTGTCCGTGATATGACCCTCAGTCACGACGCGCGTTACCTCACTTCCGTCGACGACGCCGGCACAGTGTACGTCTGGGAATGCGAGAGTTGGAAAATGCTCGCCAAGATCGCTCCGATCGACGCGGACAACTCGCGTGTCCGTGTTGTTGCGGCCATCGCAGACGACAAGGGCGT
The DNA here is from genome assembly GCA_017617395.1 of Lachnospiraceae bacterium. Taxonomy (GTDB): domain Bacteria; phylum Bacillota; class Clostridia; order Lachnospirales; family Lachnospiraceae; genus ISDg. The sequence goes on along the minus strand of JAFZWG010000071.1, from coordinate 14,504 downwards.
GGTGATCGTGTCGGACAAGGAGGCCGTGCGGTACTCCTTCGACGGTGCGGAGATCGCTCGGACGAGCCTTGGAAAGACCGTCACGAAGTGTGACTTTTCTGACAAATATGACCTCGCGGTTGCGCGCAACGGCCACGAGTTATGCTTCTTTTCGCTGTCGGATCTCTCTATGCGCAAGTTGATTGAAAATGCTGACGATGAGACCTTCGGCTCCGCGGCTGCATTTTCCCGCGACGGTCGTTTCTTCGCGGTTTCGAATATGGATGCTCAGTGGGTGAAGCCGGCGCATATTATGATCGTTGATCTTTCGGACTTTCACACCGTTTCGGCCGAGGCTTCGCTTCCGTATATCCTTGACATGACGATCACCGACAGCGGCAATCTCATGGCGGTGAGCACGAACGAAGACTTCTACAAGGGCGTAAAAAGCATGGTGCTTGAGTCGTTTGCGGCGGGCAGCGGGGAGAGCATTTACCAACGGGATATTCCGGTCGAGGTGCGCAATCTCGGGCGTTTCGATCTGCTGATCGACTCGCAGACGTACAACGGTAAGACCTATGTCGTGGTTGTTGTCGACTCGGACTTTTTTGCCTACAACGAGACCACCGGCACGCCCGTGTCGCACGTGCCGCTCGCCGAGATGGCGCTCACGCTCACGCTGATCAAGGATTCGACGACTGCATTTGTCGGCTATGAAAACGGCGACATCGTCGCCATCGACACCGAGGAGGGCCGACTGTACTCGGGCAGTACCATCACGACGGATGCGGCCATGGTGGACATGCGCGTCTTTAACGGCGGCATCGTTCTGAGCATGACCCGCAGCAATGAGCTTCTGGTGATGACGTACCATGTCGGTTCGGGCGTTCACGAGGTGAGCGGGCTGCCGACGAGTGTGCGCGGTATCGGCGCGGCGCCGGACGGAAGCTACTTTGCTGTGTGCGACCGCGGCGAAACACGCACCATCTACATTCTGGACCCCGACGGCAACGTCCTGTACACGACGAAAGAGGAAAATTACCCGAATGTGACCGGCTTCCATGGGAATGAATTTGTCATGGCGGACTATCACTGCGTGAGCATCATCGCTCCGAACGGGGCGCAGGAGCCGGTTGTGCGGAAGCTTGTCTTTGCGGACCTGGGGCTTGCGTCGTCGTACCTGAAGGCGTCGCTCAGCGATAACGGCCGCTTCCTTGTTTTGTGGGGCACGAGCGGAATTGCGGTGCTCGACCTCGAGGAGCAGAGCGTTCTTTACAACGAGAAAACGTACAACGTCGGCGCGGCGGTCATCGACCGTTTCGGCCGCAACCTTGCCGTCTCGCAGTTCGGAAATCCTTTGCGTGTTGTGAATCTGCAGAGCGGCGAAGTGACGGAGTTTATCGATGCGGATTTTACGCAGACGCGGGACAGCAACGGGCTTAAGTACCTGGCGATGGATCCGGACGGCAAGCTCGTCGCGATGGCCTGCGCGGACGGCTTTGTCCGCGTGAAGTCGCTGACCTCTTTGGAGACGCTTCTTGAGGTTCCGCTGCAGGTTCGCGCGGTTTGCTTCCTTGCGTTCACGCAGGATTCGAAGCACTTCATCATGGAGGGTGACGACTACCGCGTGCAGTTCTACAGTCTTGTCGACGGCTCGTGCGTGAACAGCTTCGATGTTCCGCTCGCCGTTTCGTATATTGCGGAGGGCAAGGATGAGATCGCCTTCTGCGACAACTTTACGGTGACGCTTGCTTCCAAGCCGGACTTCGGCCGCCTCGCCTACGTGGACAATGCATTGGTCTTCGACTCGGCGCACGGCGTCTTCATGGCCTCGGAGGGCAAGCGGCTGTGGAGGATTGAGCAGCCGTCGCTTGAGCAGCTCCGCACCGAGGTGGAAAAGCAGTTCCCCGGCGCAAGTTTGAGCAACGAAAAGAAAGTGAAGTATAATGTGGAGTAGATGACAGAGGGACAGTCCCCAGTTGTCATCTGCACCAAAGATGACAACTGGGGACTGTCCCCTTGTCATCTCGGAGGTGGAAAAATGTTGCGTAAGTTGAAGATGGTTCTTGCCGGAATTCTTGCCGGCGTATTTGTCATGGGTTCGATTCTGCCGGGAGGTGCGTTCCGCGGCGGGGCGGGCGTGGCCAAGGCGGCGGAGGGAGAGCCGGTGCACATCGGGGAGGAGAATTTTCCGGACCCGAAGTTCATGGCGGTGATCGCCGGGCCGGAGTATGACCGAAACCTCGACGGCTATCTGGACGCCGACGAGATTGCGCTCACGATCAACATCTACTGCGAGGGGAAGGGAATCCACTCGCTGGCGGGGGTTGAGTATTTTACGGCGCTCGAGGGGCTGTGGTGCAAGGACAACCAGATTTCGTCTTTAAATCTCTCGAAGAATAAGGAGCTGCACGGCGTCTGGTGCTCGGGCAACCCGCTGACGTCGCTTGACTTTTCTGACAATCCGAAGCTCGAGTGGGTCTATTGTTACGACTGTCAGTTAACGTCGCTGAATGTGTCGAATAACCCGATGATGGCATTTATCGAGTGCAACACGAACCCGCTGACGGAGCTCAATGTGAGCAACAATCCGCTTCTGGAGCACCTGACCTGCGGGACCTGCAAGCTCACGCAGCTCATCCTCACGAACAACCCGAATCTGTCACATCTGGACGCGTTTCGCAACCAGCTGACGTCGCTCGATGTGTCGAACAATAAGAAGCTCAAGCGCCTCGACATCTGGGACAACCATTCGCTCGGAAGCGTCGACATCAGTCAGAATACGGGCCTTCAATACTACAACTGCGCGAACAACGGCGCGACTTCCGTGAACACGAGCAACAACCCGGAGCTGACGAAGCTGATCTGCAGCTACAACAGCATCACGTCGCTCAATCTGTCGAACAATCCGAAGCTCGTCTACCTCGACTGCGCGCAAAATTCACTCTCGTCTCTGGACATTTCCCGCAATACGAAGCTGTATTTTCTGCAGGCGTTTACGAACCCGTTCACCTCGCTCGACATTCGCAACAACCCCTCGCTCGTCAAGACGTACGAGACCGGCAAGAAGAAGGATGAGTCCGGTGTGGGCAGGGCACACTCGTGGACGCTCGACTACGGCGGCGACACCTCGACCGGCGGGGACAACATTTACTTTTTGTGCGTGGATGACAAGGTGAATGTAATCTCTGCGGCGAAAGATCCGACGCCGACTCCCACGAAGGCCGCGTCCGGCAACACCGGCAACGGCGTCACGCGCGAGAAGGCTGCGCAGAAGCTTTACGAGATGGCCGGCAGCCCCGGCGTGAGCGGCCTCAAATCCCGCTTCACCGACGTCGTGCCCGGCGCGTCGTACGAGCCCGCGCTCCTCTGGGGCGAGAAGAACAGCATCTGTGTCGGCACGCCCGACATCGCCTCCGACACGTTCGGCGTGGGCGAGGAGATCACGATTCAGGACCTTCTGCTGATGCTGATGCGCTACTCGGAATACCGGGGTTACAAGCGCTCGATCGACTTCGGCCGAAGCGACGATTTCAGCGACTACTACGATGTGGATTACTACGCCTGGGAGGCCGTCTGCTGGGCCGCGACCTGGGGCATCTACGACGGCAAGGGCGACCCGAACGCGCCGAAGGAGAAGCGCCGCATCGACCCGCACGCCAAGGCGACACGGGCTGAGTTTGACTCCATGGTAAGCCGCATGCTGGCGATTAACGGCGGCGGTTCGATTCCGACTTCCGCACCGACTCCGACGGCTGTTCCGACGTCTGCTCCGACATCGGTTCCGTCGGTCACCAAGGCGGCGTCTCCGTCGCCTGTTCCGACCACGAAGCCGGAAAATGCAACCCCTTCTCCGACGTCCGCTGCCGTCTCCGTGACCGGGGAGCCGACCCCTTCGGCCGAGCCCGAGGTGACGATTTCGGGGACGATCACCGGGACGATCAGCGTTACCGGTACTGTCGCGCCCGAGCCCACCGGTACGCCTGCCCTGACGGACCTTCCGGTTCCGGACGGTGCTACCGAAACACCGACGCCCGCGGAGGAGACCTACGTTGTGATAATGCCGTCGCCCGAAGCCACACTCACGTCCTCGCCCTTACCGGCACCCACGACGGTGCCCGATGAGGCCGGTGCCGGGAGCAACACACTTTTGTATCTGACGTTGGCTTTGCTGGCGGTGATTGTGGCGACAACGGTTGTCGTTGTTGTGAAGCGGAGGAGACAGAGTTGATGACAGAGGGACAGTCCCCAGTTGTCATCAACACCGAAGATGACAACTGGGGACTGTCCCCTTGTCATCTGTTAATTCTTTGTTACGTCTCTTGACTTGCGTTCGGAAGATGCTTATAATCACAGCGTTCTGGGTGTTACGGGGGATTTGTGCGGGCGGTCTGTCGCAGGGCCGCGCCGAAATGGAAAGGAGTATCGCGCGTGGGGCGCGAGAACAATTTTATGCGAAAGAAGAATAGTTGTTTGTTGACAAAGAAGGTCGGTTTCGGTTTGCTGGCCTTTTTGTTGTGCCTTGGAGTGTTCGCCGGCTGCAAGAGCGACACCAAGGATTCGGAGAAAAATGCAACGGTTACGGTGACGACGACGCCGGAAGCGACGTCGACTCCGACGGCGACACCGACGCCGACGGTTGCATTTGTCAAGACCGCGTTCGAGACGTTCGGACGGGACGACATCTACCGCGTGCCGGTGGAGGAGCTTGAGAAGGCGGATGAGTATTTTCTCATGAACACGGTGAGCGCGGGCGAGTATATCCTGCTGTGGTTCAACCTTACGGACGAGGATGTTGTTGCGCCGCAGAACAGGTTCGTTCTGCTCAATCCGTGCAAAAGCACCGAGCAGATGAGATTGAAGGTCGACTATCTGATCGCCGAGCCGGTGCTCTTAGCGGACGGCACGGTGGTTTTGCAGGACCGCGACACGTACAAGATTTATGTGTACGATAACACCCTCAAAGAGCTGGCGAGCTTCATGCCGCGCGGCGAGGCGGCCACGACGATTCTGGGCGTGTCCGAGGACGGAACCCTGTGGCATGCGGACAATGCAAGCCGCAAGGTGCTTGGAACGAATTTAAAGGGCGAGCCGGCCGGAGAGTATGCATTTGGCGACAAATACGAAGTGACGCATTACCTCGGCTCCAACGAGGGCCGGAAGACGTTCCTGGCGACCTTGCCCGGCACGTACGAGTACGATTTCATGGTGATCGGCAGGGACGGTTCGGTGGAGTTTCGAAACGAGTCCGAGCGCGATCTCGGGGACGACTGGAAGACCGACCGGATCGCGCCGTACCGCGTGATGGTGAACACCAACGCCGACGCGACGTGGTTCTTCCACGAGGCCGGTTATATGCGCAACTGCATTGCTTTTCCGAAGTTTGCGGACAAGGAGCAGGTGGGCCTTTTCCAGGGGACGAAGTTCGTCGGAAACGATTACATCTGGTTCGAGGACGGCTCCAGCACGATGGAGTACCGCGTGTATGACCTCGAGAAGCGCACGGTCTCCGAGACGCTTGTGTGCAACGAGATCAAGGACAGCGTGTACGCGGCCGTGAAGGGCGTTGTCGGCGGAAACTATATCGTTATGGTCTCCTCGCACGAGACACCGGGCAATGACCTTCTGCTGTGGGATGCGAGCGTAAAAACGACGCCGATCGTTGGCTTCTGCGACTTTTCGAAGGACGATCCGGCAACGGTTTACGCGGAGCTTCTGAAGAAGGCGGAGGCGGCGAACATTGCGATCACGCCGGACCGCACGGAGGACGACGGCACGATTCTGGCGCTCGGCGATTTCATGACGCAGATGGACCTGGTCAACTCATTTTTGTTGATTGCGAAGGAAAATCCCGACCTTCTGAAGACGAACTCCGGCGCGCCGATCCAGCCGGAAAATATGCGCAACAACGACGGGGCGCATTACACGTTCAATCCGCATGTATTTTCCACGTTCTATCTGAAGGAGCACGGGGAGAAGCTGCGCGATGCCTTCTTCCGCTATGTCGACGCGGTTCGCGCCGGCGAGGATCGATTCCGCTGTGAAGACGTAGGTCAGGCGAATTGGAGCAGCGGCAAATTCGCCTTCATGTTCTACCCGCTCGCGTTCGTCTACGCCGATGTCGAGTACACCGGTGACGGCTGGGCGAGCATCACGTACAAGATTCCGAAGGAAGAGTTCCTTGCAAAGGTTCGCGACTTCGAGAGCCGCATCGAGAGTATCCTCAACGACGTGCTCGAGGAGGATTACTCCGACTTCGAGAAGACGCTTGCGTTGTACGAATTCCTGACGGAGTACGCGGTCTACGACTATGAGATGCTTGAGCACAACGAGGAGACGGAGTGGCAGGAGAAGCAGTCGTCGTACCGTGTTTTGATGGAGCACACGGGCATCTGCGGTGAGATCGCGATTCTGTACCAGTACCTCGCGCTACAGTGCGGCGTCGACATGGATGAGTCTGTCGGCATGCCGGTGCAGGCCGGCGAGGACATGCACGCGTGGGATTACGTCTGCATCGACGGTGTCGGTTACCTGGTCGATGCCACCTGGGGTCTGACCGCTAACCGCGCGCCCGACCTTCGCTACTTCCTCTTCACGGATGAGCTCCGTGAGAAGCGTGACGGCTACCTGACGGAGTCCTGCGACGTCGGCTTCCACGGCCTGTACGGTGCCCGCAAGAAGTTCAACTTCGACGCGAAGGACACGCGCTACGAGGCCCTCTGGGACGGCTACTTCGTCGCCTTCGACGAGGCCGAGAACTGCATTTTCTACCGCGATTTAAAGGGCGTTATGAAGCGGTTTGACTACGAGGAGAAATAAAACGGCACTAAGACGTGCTTTTCAGGAGAATCCACGTGTGGGTTCTCCTTTTTTTTCTGCCTTATTTTATTGACGTATCTCGAAAAATATGTAATAATTTATTGAACATTTCTTACCGATCATCGTAAGACGAACTGTTACCTGTGAATCAGGGTTACTAACTTCAAGAGGAGTAAATCATGGTTTTGTGGGTGGTAGATTATCTTATCAATTTTCTCAGCTATTATATCGTGTACCGGTGGATCATCAGCGTACCGTTTCGGAGGACGACGCTCTTCCATGCGGGCGTGACGCTGGCGTCGTGTCCGCTGCTGGTTTTGTTGTGCCAGCCGTCCGTGTTCGGACAGGACAGAAGCCTGATCATAATCTTTGCTCTGCTGGTATTTCTGATTCTTGTGAAGAGCGAGCGCGTCTGGGTTTTGCTGATCTTTCCGATTGCATTTTTCACCACGGGCGTCTTCTCGATTCTGGTCACGTATCTGCTTTCCGCTGTGAACGGGATTCCTTATCGCGAATATCTGGGCGTCAAATGGCACGGCCTTGTGTCGGAAGCGGTGTTTCCGGCGGTGTTCCTTGTGTGGTTTTTCTGTGCCCGCAAGTTCCGCGAGGAGCGCGAGATGGTCGTGCTCAGCGTGCATCAGTACCTGATCGCGCTGCTGGGGTCCGTCTGCCTGTTCTTCATCATCGGCGTGTCGCAGGGTATGATGGAGGAGAAGACGGTGCTTGCGGACTGGACGAAGCCGCTGGCGATCAGCATGGTGATCGTCGGTATCTTCTTCGTCTCGCTTGTGTTGTGGCAGTCGATCGTCGAGCGGAAAGCGGTTCGCTATAAGATGGAAAATGAATACTACCAGCTGTGCCTAAAGCAGCAGGAGACGCATATCCGCGAGATCGTGGAAAATGATCAGAAGATCCGCCGCTTCCGCCACGACATCAATGCGCACTTAACGGCGCTTGAGCAGTGCGTGATGTCGGATGATATGTCACAGCTTAAGTCCTACGTGGAGCGCATGCGCGCGGAGACGAGGAAGCTTGATGTGCAGAAGTTTACTGGCATCGGCGTTGTCGATGCCATCATCAGCGAGTGGTACGAAAAGGCGCAGGCTGCGGGCATCACATGGGAGTGGGACGGCGGTCTGCTCGGAGAGACCGGGACGGAACCGTTCGATCTCTGCGTGATCTTCTCGAACCTTCTTAGTAACGCTGTGGAGGCGGCCGAGCAGGTCGAGGAAGGCGGGGAGAAGAGGATCCGCATCTCGTGCGGATCGTTCCGCGAGCAGATCTGCATCCGCGTGACCAACACGTGCCGGAATAACCCGGATGCGAAGCGCCGTCACGGGACCACAAAGAGCGATTATGAGAACCACGGATTCGGATTATTGAACATAAAAAACACTGTTGCGAAAGCGAACGGAGAGTTCAAAATTTCGGAGGAACCGGGCGAATTTACCGCCGAAATCCTCCTCTAAACCCCAAAAAGGTGTCGTTCATCAAGAAAAAGTGTCGTTCATCCAAATGTTGTTGCATTTTCCCCGAAAGATTTTCATAATGAAATCAAAAAGGGGGTGCCGCAAAATGAACGACGACATCATTTTGAGGGATTACGATTTCTGGGAGTGGCTTTGCAAGATTCTCGGAATTCCGAACAACTGAGTTCAAGCGACTCACATGATTCAACTGACAGTCCGGCAATACGCTTAAGCAACAGGGTCATATGGCAGAGATGCCTTATGGCCCTTGGGGGTTTTTATCCGGAAAAAATAAACTCTGCACTCGGAGGAAATAATGATCATCATTGGCATTTGCGACGACGACGAAGGCTACCGCGGGCAGATCAGGACGATCTGCAGCTCCATTTTGAATGCGGAGGAGCAGGAGTATGAGTTCGTCGAGTTTGCAACCGGTGAGGAAGTTCTTGCCTACCAGGGCGAGAGAATTCACCTGTTGTTCCTGGACATTGAAATGCCCGGCATGGACGGGCTTAAGGTGCTTGCGGAGGTCCGCAGAAACGAGCGTTTCTGGCGGATCGTGTTTGTGACGAGTCACAAGGAGCTCCGCTGGGAGACGGTTGACCTAAAGACGTTGGCTTTTCTGGAGAAGCCGCTCGAGCAGGCAGGCGTGGAGAGCTGCCTCAAGACCGTGATCCGCGAGAACCGCGAGAACATCGATATCGCTTACAAAACACTTCAGGGGACGTGTTTCATCCGGCTGGACCGTGTCGTTTTTATACAGGCGCGCGGCAACTATATCAACGTGTGCTCCGAGAGCGAAGAGATCCCGGGGTACGACAGCATCAAGACCATGGAGGGCCAGACCCGGGGCACGACGCTGATCCGGGCACATAAATCCTATCTCGTCAATCTTCAGTACGTGAAAAAGGTTTCCAAGGACTCGCTGACGCTGACCAACGGCACCGTCGTGCCGGTCGGTCGGACGTATTATCAGGGGGTGAAGGATGCTTATTTTGCGTTTGTAAAAAGCATCACGATCGACCGCAAAAAAGAAAAATAGTGTCGTTCATCAAGAAAAAGTGTCGTTCATCCAAAAGTGTTTGACTTCTCAAAGTTGACAAAAATATAATGGTGTTGCAGGGGGGAGATGAAGGAAAGCATCTTCACTCCGGCGAAACGGTTTTTGTTAACAAGTAACCATTTTTTTGTTTTCAATCGCTATGCGCAGGTGATTGGACAACCATTAAAATTTTTTACCTTGAGGAGGCAAAAACTATGTTTAACACTTTGAATGTTAGCGAAATGATGGAAGTAAACGGCGGTTTCTACTATGTACCGAAGTACAAGAACGGCAATTACATGGGTCTTGAGCAGGTTGCCAACGACTGGGGTGTTGGCGGCTACAAGTGCTTTATCTACAGCTACAGCAAGCAGAGATATGTAAAGAGCAAGAAGTACCCTTGGGAGTAATTCTTCCGAATACTGACATTCCAAAAACTGAATAAGTAGGGCGAAAGCGGGCTGAGCATGCTTTGGCATGATTTGGCCCGCTTTTGACACCGGGGGTATCTCTTCCCGGAATAAACGAAAACGGAGAGGGTAGGATGAGGTATTATTGTGTAAAGCAGCACGACATCACGGACTGTGGCGCGGCGTGCCTGGCGACCATCTGTAAGCAAAACGGATACAAGATCGGAATCACGAAGATCCGTGAGGCTGCGGGGACGGACCTGCAGGGCACCAACGCGGTCGGCATGGTCAAGGCTGCGGAGCAGCTGGGGTTTAACGCGAAGACCGTGAGGGGTGAGAAAGAGGACATTTTTACGGAGTTTCCGCTTCCCTGTGTTGCGCACATTATCGTGAACGGAAATCTGATGCACTACGTCGTAGTACATAAGATCTCGAAAAAGCAGATTGTGATCGCCGATCCCGCCAAAGGAATCGTGAAGCTGAAGCCGGAAGAATTTTTCGGCGAGGCCGGGGACGGAACAAAGCCGCCCGAGTACCGGTGGACCGGCGTTCTGATATTACTGACGAAAAATGAGACGTTCCGAAAAGGTGTTGAGACCAAGGGGCTGTTCCGCCGCTTCTTCCACCTGCTGCTGCCGCAGAAGGGCCTGGTTTTGCACATCTTTTTAGCGTCTTTGATTTATACGCTGTTCGGCATGCTCGGTGCTTTCTACTTCAAGGCGCTGATCGATAAGGTGATGCCGTGCAGCCTGACGAAAATGCTGACGACCATTTCCGTCGGCATGATCTTACTGAGCCTGTTCCAGGTTGCGCTCGGCATGATCCGGTCGCACATGATGTTATACTTAAGCCAGAAGCTCGATATTTCGCTGCTTCTCGGGTACTACCGGCACGTTATGGATCTGCCGATGAACTTCTTCGGAACGAGAAGAGTCGGCGAGATCATCTCGCGTTTTACCGATGCCGGCAAGGTTCGCGACGCCATTTCGGGGGCAACGCTGACGATCATGATCGACACGTTGATGGCAGTTGCGGGCGCGATCATTCTGTGCACGCAGAATCCCAAGCTCTTCCTTGTGACGGTTGTCATGGTGATTCTCTACGGCATCATCGTCATGGCCTTCCGCGAGCGCTACCGCAAGTTGAACGAGCATGTGATGGAGGACAACGCGCTGCTGACGTCGTACATGGTGGAGTCGCTCAATGGTATCCAGACGGTGAAGGCGTACAATGCGGAGCGCAGAACAAAGCATGAGACGGAGCTGAAGTTCGTGCGGCTTCTCAAGAGCATTTTCCGGCTCACCTGGGTGAGCAACCTTCAGGAGGGCCTGAAGGCGACCGTGGAGCTGATCGGCGGCGTGGTCATCCTGTGGATCGGCGCGCTAGGCGTCATTCACGGTGAGATGACGGCCGGCGGATTGATCACTTTCAATGCACTTTTGGTTTACTTCTTAAGCCCGATCAAGAATCTGATCGACCTGCAGCCGCAGATGCAGACCGCCGTGGTGGCAGCGGACCGTCTGGGAGAAATCCTGGATCTCGAGGCCGAGAAGACCGAGCGGGAGCTGCACAAGGTTGCACCCGCGGACTTAAAGGGTGACATTTCCATCCGCAATCTCGACTTCCGCTACGGTACGAGGCAGCTCGTTTTGGAGGACATTTCGATTGAAATCCCGAAGGGCAGCAATGTGGCATTTGTCGGCGAGAGCGGCTCGGGCAAGACGACGCTTTCGAAGCTGTTGCTGCACATGTACTCGCCGGAGAAGGGCGAGATCGTGATCGGCGACCGCTGTATCGAGGATGTCCAGATCGAGGCGCTTCGAGACCGGATCGCGTACATCCCGCAGGAGACGTTCCTCTTCAGCGGCAGCGTCTACGACAACCTTACGCTCGGCATGGACGACGTGACGATGGACGATGTCGTCGCGGCAACAAAGATGGCGCAGGCGCACGACTTCATCAACGAGCTTCCGCTTCGCTACGAGACTTTCCTTGAGGAAAACGGTGCGAACCTCTCGGGCGGCCAGAGACAGCGCCTCGCGATCGCGCGGGCGATGCTCAAAAAGCCCGACATCCTCATCCTCGACGAGGCGACAAGCAACCTCGACTCGATCACGGAGCGGGCGCTGGACGCGACGATCCATGAGTATGCGAAGGACGTCACGACCATCTTCATCGCGCACCGCCTGAGCACGATCAAAAACTGCGACAAGATCTTCGTCATGCATAAGGGCAGGATCGTCGAGGAGGGCACGCACAAGGAGCTGATCGCCCTGGGCGGCAAATACGCCGAGCTGGTAAGACAGCAGTCCCTCGGCGAGTGCGGAACGGAGGTGGCAACAGTATGAAACCGATCATCATCGACATAAAGGATCTCTCGGAGAGCACGGAGATCTATGAAAAGAAGCCCAATCCGGCTATCGTGGGGTTCATTTATATACTGCTTGGGATCATCGTGGTCTCGGCATTGTGGATGTCATTTTCCAAAATCGACGTCGTCACGGAGACAAATGGCATCATCTTTTACACTGACGACGTCACCGAGGTTTTGTGCGATTGCGACGCGAGAATCACGAAAATATGCGTCGCGGACGGGCAATACGTGACCGAAGGGACCGTGTTGTTCGAGTTACGAAAGACGAAAAATGATACGTCCGACAAGGACGAGTCGTCCGCGAAGGATGAGAATTCCGAGGACGGCAAGCCGGTCATCCGCGCGAGCGAGAGCGGGTACTTCTACGCGACATTTCAGGGTGAGACCGGCGCGACGGTCACGCCCGAAAGCCGTGTCGGGTACATTTTCCCCGGTCCGCAGAAGACGTTCCAGGCCCAGATCATCGTGTATGCGAGCGACATCGCCAACATCCGCGAGGGGCAGGAGGTGCAGCTCGAGGTGGATGCATTTCCCGCATCCGAGTACGGCACCATCACCGGCTACGTCCGCAAGATCATGGACGAGGCGCAGTATGCCGAGGGGGCCGGATCTTACTTCCCGGTCTGGATCGAGTTCGACGCGACTGCGCTGGTCGGCAAGAACAACAAGGTAACGCCCCTTCGGAGCGGCCTTTCCTGCCGGGCCAAAATTGTGACAGACCAACGTCGGGTGCTCCCGTATGTATGGGAGACCATCCGCTGACTCTTTACTTTACCCGTACCGCCGGCTCGCCAATGGCCGGCGGTATTTGTTTTTTGCGGGTGTTTCGCTTGACAACACCGCGGTGTCGCATATAAACTGTTTTTATTAACCGGCTGGAAGGTACCGGGATGTATTCGAGTGGGAGGAATGACGAATGAAAATTATAGTGTTGGCGGATCTTCACGGAAACATGGTTGCCACGGAGGCAATCGAGCGGGAAATTGAAAAAATCAAGCCGGACGACATCTGGTTTTTGGGCGATGCGGTCGGCAAGGGTCCCGAGAGCGACAAGACGATCGACTGGGTTCGTGCGCACTGCAACCACTGGATTGCGGGCAACTGGGACCGCGTTCTCAGCCAGATTCCGGAGAAGAACTTGTTTTATATCGAACAGATCGGACAGGAGCGCCTTGACTGGCTGAATTCCTTGCCGCTCGAGGACGAGCTTACGATCAGCGGCATGCGGTTTCGGCTCGTGCACGGGCGTTTCCTGGATCCGTTGTATATCGGCGATGACCCGGACGAGAAACTCCGCGCCGGCTTCCGCTTTCATGACGGCAGACCGGAGGCGAACGGCCTGATCTGTGCAGACACGCACACGCCCTTCATCCGTCCGCTTGACGACGGCTACGCGATCAACACCGGCAGCGTCGGCAACAACCTCGGCGTGCCGCGCGCACACGCGCTTTTATTGGAGGGAGAAGAGGGGCCCGGAACGCTTCGGTTCACCATCCTGTCGGTGCCGTACGACAACAAAAAAGCTGCGGAAATCGCCGATCGGTATCCGGATCTTCCGAAGAAGGAAGGCTATCAGAGAGAAGTGACGATGGGAATCTATTCGAGGTAGAAATTCTCGCTCTGTTTGAGCAAGTCTCAACAAATGAGGTGTGGCATTTTCCGATAAATCGTGTAAAATCATATTCAGAAGCTTCGAATAATCAATTGGAGGTTTTTGATATGATAGCAATCGGAAGTAACATAAAAAAGTACAGAAAACAGAGGAAGATCACGCAGGAGCAGCTTGCCGAGGTGCTGGGGGTGTCCGACCAGGCGGTAAGCCGCTGGGAGAACGGTTCCACGTACCCGGACATCGAGCTGCTGCCGACCATTGCGCTTTACTTTCGCGTCACGCTGGATGAGCTGATGGGGATGGAAGCCATCAAGGATGAGAGCGACGTTGAGGATATTCTGAAGCGGCGGAAGGAACTCAAAAACCGAGGCGAAGTGGTCAAGAGCTACGAGATGCTTCGGAAAGCGGTCAAGAGGTATCCGAACAACTATGAGCTGATTCTTGCGCTGATCAGCGATCTGCAGTTTGCCAATTCAGAAGGCGATGAAACGTGGCACAAGAATCTGCAGGAGGCGGAAGGCCTCATAAACAGGGTTTTGAACGAATGTACCGACCCCGAGCAGTGTAAGAAAGCCACAATCGCCAAGATGTGGAACTGCGTTTTTCTTGAAAGGCGGGATGAGGCTGCCGCGATTGCGGAGACGCTGCCGAGCATGGATGATTGCCGCGAGAGTTATCTGCTGCACATCTATACCGGGGAAAAGTTCCGTTCCTTCTGCCGCGATTATCTTGAAGATTTATATTTTGAAATGATTATGGCGATTGAATCCTACTCAGACAAATTCTGCGAGGACGATTC
>JAFZWG010000070.1 GCA_017617395.1 Lachnospiraceae bacterium | reverse complement strand
GGAGGAGCTGTGCGGTGACGCACAGTCAAGACAGATGATCATCCGAGACAGAACCCGGCTTATCGTGCTGCCGCAGCTTTGAAAGGATTCCGATGAGGGTCCTTTTTTTCTTGCCTTTTTTCGCTCTTTGGGGTATGATAAAAGATGGTATTACGTGAGTTCGCGGCATGGGGGCCGCCGAATTCGGAAAGGGGTGTCGGAATGGATGAATTGACGGAAGCTTTGATGGACAAAATGGACGTCAAGACAGTCTTTACCATTCCCATCTTCGGCGGAATCGCCGTCTCGGAGTCTGTCGTCGTGACGTGGATCATCATGGCGGCGCTCATTCTTTTTGCCATTGTGATGACGCGGGGTCTTCGCGTCAACAAAATCTCGAAGCGCCAGGCATTTCTGGAGTGGATGGTCACGAGGCTCGACAGTATGGTCGGCGGCATGCTCGGAGGCCACGCGAAAGTGTTCGGCGAGTATCTGATCACGATTCTTCTCTACATCGGCTTCGCGAATATTGTCGGTATCTTCGGCTTTAAATCACCGACCAAGGACTTAAACGTCACGATTGCGCTGGCTCTGATGAGCATCATTTTGGTGGAAGCCGCGGGCATCTATTTCCTTGGAATGAAGCGCCACCTTCACAAGTTCATCGAGCCGACGCCTGTGGTCCTTCCGATCAACATCCTGGAGGTTGTGACAAAGCCGCTGTCTCTGTGCATGCGACTCTTCGGTAACGTCATCGGCGCATTTGTCATCATGGCACTTCTGGAGCACGTGGTTCCCATCGGAATCCCCATGGTGTTCAGTCTTTACTTTGACTTCTTCGACGGACTTCTGCAGGCGTACGTCTTCGTCTTCCTGACGGGACTGTACCTGACCGAGGCAGTGGAGTAGCATTAAAAAACGATATCAGTCAAATTCAGAATATTTAAGAAACGAGGTACACGAGTATGAGTACAACAGCATTGATTGCCATCGGCGCGGGAATCGCGGTTTTGGCGGCCGTCGGAGCCGGCATCGGCATCGGTATCGCAACGGGCAAGGCCGTGGAGGCGATTGCAAGACAGCCCGAGGCGGAGAGCAAGATCAGCAAGAACCTGATCCTTGGCTGCGCGCTTGCGGAGGCAACCGCAATCTATGGTTTCGTTATCGCGTTGTTCATCATCATTTTGCTGAAGTAAACAAATCATCCGAAGGAAGAAATCATCATGCTTGAGATAGGCTGGAATCTTTTGTTCACGGTCATCAATCTCGTGATTTTGTTCGTCGCCATGAAAATCTTCCTCTTCAAGCCCGTGCGCAATATCATTGCGAAGCGGCAGGAGGAGGCCGATGCGGCGAAAAATGAAGCGGAGACGATGGCTGCGGAGGCAAAACAGACCAAGGCAGAGTACGAGAAGGCCTTAGCGCGCACGAAGGAAGAGCGCGAGGAGGTCCTGGCGACCGCACGCCGTCTTGCGGACGACGAGGCCGAGAAGATCTTAGCGGATGCCCGTGAGGAAGCCAAGGAGATCCGCGAGGCCGCCGAGGACGAAGGCGAGCGCCGCAAGGAGCGTATCATCGCGGAGGCCGGCAAGGAGATTGCCGACATGGTTGCCGGCGCGACGGCGAAAGCGATGGGAGACAGCGACGATTCCGCCCTGTACGATGCTTTCCTTGACAAAGTGGAGGAGGAAGCATGAAACAGGCGACGCTTTGGTATGTGACGCCGCCGACCGACGAGCAGTTGGCGCGGCTTAAGGCATTCCTCGTCCGGGAGATGGGGGATGAAGAGGTCGAGCTCACGATGGAGAAGGACAGATCTCTCGTGAGCGGTTTTGTGTTGCGCACGGATTTAAAGGAGTACGACTGGAGCATGCGCGGGCGCGTCGGACAGCTTCGCAACGCGCTCGGTGTCGTTCACGGCAGAAAGCCCAAGAAGACCGTCGCCAACCTCAAAAAATGCATTGAAGAATTCGAACTGGCCTCCGGTGCCATGGAGTACGGCGTCGTGACATTTGTCGGCGACGGAATCGCCACGGTGGAGGGCCTTGATCACGCCTGCTACGGCGAGATCGTGACGTTTGAGTGCGGTGTCAAGGGTATGGTCATGGACATCCGCAGGGACGAGATCGGCGTCATTTTGTTCGGCCGCGACACGGAGATCCGCGAGGGTACGAGCGTGTTCCGCTCGTACCGCATGGCGGGCGTTCCCGTGGGTGACGGCTTCATCGGCCGCATCATCGATGCGCTCGGATCGCCGATCGACGGCGAGGGCGAGATCGTGGCGGCGGACTTCCGTCCTCTTGAGATGGCCGCACCCGGCATCATGGACCGTCAGCCGGTTACGACTTCCCTGGAGACCGGTATTCTTGCCATCGACTCGATGTTTCCGATCGGCCGCGGACAGCGCGAGCTCATCATCGGCGACCGTCAGACCGGCAAGACGTCCATTGCGCTTGATACCATCCTCAACCAGAAAGGGAAAAATGTCATCTGTGTCTACGTTGCCATCGGTCAGAAGGCTTCGACCATCGCCTCTTTGGTGACCACGCTTCGCAACGCGGGTGCCATGGATTATACGGTCATCGTTTCCTCAACGGCCTCGGAGCCGGCGCCTCTTCAGTACATCGCGCCGTACTCGGGAACTGCGATCGCGGAGTACTTCATGTACAGCGGACGCGATGTGTTGATCGTTTACGACGACCTTTCGAAACACGCGGTTTCGTACCGCGCAATCTCTCTGTTGCTGGAGCGTTCCCCGGGCCGCGAGGCGTATCCGGGCGACGTGTTCTACCTGCACTCGAGACTTCTCGAGCGAGCGAGCCGCTTGAGCGACGAGCTCGGCGGCGGTTCTCTGACCGCACTGCCGATCATCGAGACGCAAAACGGCGATGTGTCGGCATACATTCCGACCAATGTTATCTCCATCACGGACGGCCAGATCTATCTGGAGAGCGAGCTCTTCTTCGAGGGTCAGCGGCCGGCCGTCAACGTCGGCCTTTCGGTGTCCCGCGTGGGCGGTGCCGCACAGGCGCCCTCCATGAAGCAGGCGGCCGGAACGGTCCGTATCGACCTCGCGCAGTACCGCGAGATGGAGGTTTTCACACAGTTTTCCTCGGAGCTCGACGACACGACGAAGCGTCAGCTTGAGCACGGTCGCGCGTTGATGGAGCTTTTGAAGCAGCCGTTGGGGCATTCGCTTTCGCTGCCGGAGCAGGTGTTGCTTTTGCAGGGCGCGAACCATCAGGTGTTTGCGGGCCTTAAGCCGAAGGAGATTCTGAATCTGAAGGATTCGTATCTGAAGTATATGAGGGTGAATTTTCCGACGCTCATCAATGAGCTCGAGGAGGGCACCAAGCTAAAGAAGTCCCAGATCGACCGCATCGAGGCGGGCGGAAAGCAATGGCGCGACTGGCTGTCGCAGGAGGCTGCGGCGGATGCCGCGGACAGCGCGGATGTGCCGGATGCCGTTGTCGCAACGAGTGACGCGGGAGAGACGGACGAAAAGGGCAAGATACAGCTTTGATGCATGACGATCATGCGGGGAACGGGATATGGCAAATGCACATGAAATCCTCAACCGAATAAAGAGTATCCGGGACACGATGAAGATCACGAAGGCGATGTACATGGTGTCCTCGATGAAGGTGCAGAAGGCCAAGAAAAAGCTTGCGGACACGCTGCCGTTCTTCAACGGGCTGCAGACGCAGATCCGCGAGGTGCTGCAGCATTTTCCGGAGATGCACCATCTGTATTTCGACAACCGCATCGAGGACGAGCGCGAGCTTGTGAAGCGGCGCATCTACATCGTCATCACCGGTGACAAGGGCATGGCGGGTCCGTATAATCTGAACGTTTTAAAGGAGGCGCGGGCGCATTTCGCGAAGTCCGAGGACTATCGCATCTACTGCGTCGGCGAGACCGGGCGGCACGTCTTCATGGCGGAGAAGCTGCCGGTGGCGGAGGATTTCCGGATGTCGTCGAACAACCCGAGTATTCACCGCGCGCGCGTCATGTGCGAGATGCTGACCGACAAATACAAAAACGAGGAAGTCGACGAGATCTACGTCGTCTATACGAGAATGCGAAACAGCGTTTCCTCGGTTGTTCACACGGAGCAGCTGCTGCCGCTGCACACGAGCCGGTTCCTTGCCGACGAGGCGAGACAGGCGCGGCCCGGCGTGACCGTGGACGCCTCCGAGATGGAGATATTCCCGTCGCCTGAGGACGTGCTGGAGACGCTTGTCAAGAATATTATCACGGGCTTTTTATACGGTGCGATGGTGGAGAGCCAGGCGTCCGAGGAGAGCGCCCGTATGATGTCGATGAAGACGGCGACGGACAATGCGGACGCGATGCTCGCGGAGCTGTCCCGCCAGTACAACCAGTTCCGCCAGGCGGCGATCACGCAGGAGATCACCGAGGTGGTCGGCGGTGCCAAGGCGCTGCAAAAGAAGAAAGCGAAGAAAAAACAGGCACGAATGAGGTAACTTATGAAGGCTATCGGCAAAATCGTGCAGGTCTCGGGACCTGTCGTGGATGTGGAATTTGAACGCGGAGAGCTGCCCGCGATCCGGGAGGCTTTGATCGTCCTTTTGGACGGCAAGGAGCTCAAGATGGAAGTCGCGCAGCACATCGGCCGCGGTGTCGTTCGCTGCATTATGCTTGCGCCGAGCGAGGGCCTTGCCAAGGACATGCCGGTGCAGTCGACCGGCGAGGGTATCATGGTTCCGGTCGGTGAGCATGTGCTGGGGCGTGTCTTTAACGCGCTCGGAGAACCGCTCGACGGCGGTCCGTCCCTGGACAACAACAAGACGGCAGAGTACTGGTGCATTCACCGCGAGGCGCCCACGTTTGAGCAGCAGAGCCCGGTCATCGAGGTTCTGGAGACCGGCATCAAGGTCATCGACCTTTTAGAGCCGTACGCGAAGGGCGGTAAGATCGGTCTCTTCGGCGGTGCCGGTGTCGGCAAGACCGTGTTGATCCAGGAGCTCATCCACAACATCGCCACCGAGCACGGCGGCTATTCCATCTTCACCGGCGTCGGCGAGCGCTCCCGCGAGGGCAACGACCTGTGGCGCGAGATGAAGGAGTCCGGCGTGTTGGAGAAGACCGCGCTGGTGTTCGGCCAGATGAACGAGTCGCCCGGCGTGCGTATGCGCGTTGCGGAGACCGGTCTTACGATGGCAGAGTATTTCCGCGATGAGAAGAAGCAAAACGTGCTTCTGTTCATCGATAACATTTTCCGATTCATTCAGGCCGGTTCCGAAGTTTCGGCGCTTTTGGGGCGCATGCCCTCGGCCGTCGGTTACCAGCCGACACTTGCCACCGACCTCGGCGAGCTTCAGGAGCGAATCGCCTCCACGAGAGAGGGTTCTGTCACGAGCGTTCAGGCCGTGTATGTGCCTGCCGACGACCTGACCGACCCTGCGCCGGCGACGACGTTCTCGCACCTCGATGCGACGACCGTTCTGTCGCGCAAGATCGTGGAGCAGGGTATCTATCCGGCGGTTGACCCGCTGGCTTCGGGCTCCCGCATCCTCGAGGCTTCCATCGTCGGCGAGGAGCACTATGAGACGGCCAGACGTGTGCAGGAGATTCTGCAGCGCTATAAAGAGCTTCAGGACATCATCGCGATACTCGGTATGGACGAGCTTTCCGAGGACGACAAGGTCATCGTCTACCGCGCTCGCAAGGTGCAGAGATTTCTGTCCCAGCCGTTCCATGTGGCGGAGAATTTTACCGGCGTTCCCGGCGTGTATGTGCCGATCGCCGAGACGATTCGCGGCTTCAAGGCCATCTTAAACGGCGAGATGGACGATTGCCCGGAAAATGCTTTCTTCAACGTCGGCACGATCGACGAGGTTCGCAAGAAGGCGGAGACTTTGTAAGGAGACGTTCGCATGAACACGTTCCATCTGCAGATCATCACATGTGACCGTGTATTTTTCGACGGCGAGTGTGAGTCGCTGATCTTCCCGGGGTTTGACGGGCAGATCGAAATTCTGGCGCATCATGCGCCGATGGCGACCACGGTGGCTGTCGGTGAAGTGCGCTTTCGCGATGCGGAAGGGCAGATGCACGCGGTGATCGTGTCGGACGGGATCGTGAATACGGCGGACAATACGGTGACGCTTTTGGCATTTTCCGCGGAGCGTCCCGACGAGATTGATGCGCACCGCGCCCAGATGGCTCTGGAGATGGCGAGAGAGGAGATGCAGAGAAAGCAGAGCATCGTCGAGTACAACCTCTCGAGCGCTGCGATGGCCCGTGCGATGGCCCGCTTAAGCGGTGCGAAGAGTATTCATCCGGATGATTTCAATACGTAACGGGGGAACGTATGACGGAGTATTTCGACGGCTGGGAGGGCATGCAGAAATGCCCGATTTGCGGCCATTATAACGACGAAGAGTTTTCTCTTTGCGAGGAGTGCGGGTATCGCCTTCAGGCGGACCGGACGGACGGAAACATTTTCGCGGAAGACGAGTTTGCGCCGGTAGCCTGTCCGGACTGCGGACATTTGAATCCATGGTATGCGACCACCTGCAGCAATTGCAACGGCGCAAGACGACATCCCGGTCTGCGCGGTATCACTGTGGGTGGTTTTGTTCATGAGGTGGCAACTCTGTTTGAACCGGTGGAGCCTGCGTCGGACGAAGCTTCGGCGGAGGAGAACATCATCCGGTGTTACTATTGCTGGCACGAGAATCCGGGGGATGCCGAGAAGTGCGAGAACTGCGGAAAGAAGCTTTTCAAGCCCGACCGCACGATCCGCGTAAAAGACACGGATTCCTCGCAAAGCTATGATCCGCCGATCTTACGACCCGGGGAAGTGAGAACCAGAGTCGCCCGCTGCGTCTTCTGCGGCTTCGGCAATCCGGTCGATGCCGAAATCTGCGACAAATGCGGTGCGAGATTGCCACGTTACAATGCAAACAACGGGGCGAAGAAGCAGAAGTGATGTGGTTTTGCAGCATGGTCTCTTACGAGACAGGCAGGAGGAATTGTGGCAGAAGTTAACGACGGTTGGGAAGGAATGAACAAATGCCCTTACTGCGGCAATTACAATTCGGAGAGCAATTTATTCTGCGAGTGGTGCAATCAGAGAATTCGATGGACTTCTGCCGACAAGGTCGAGGAGAAAGATATCGAGTATTCGCTGGAAGATATGCTTGCGATGCAGGCGGCCGCGAAAGGTTCTGCGGGCGCCGATCGCGATCCGGTCGTGGCGAACGTTCGCGAAACCGGTTCCGGCGGTGGTGCGGTCGGCGATGAATACGACGATTTCCTTAAGGAGTGGCGTCAGACACATAACGAAAAGAAGCCGCGCAAGCCGAAAAGACCGATTTTGAAAGCGCAGAGCATTCCGGCGGCGAAGATCATCTGCTGGCATTGCAGGGCGGAAAGCCCGGTGGGATCCACCTATTGTTACAAGTGCGGCAATCAGCTGGACCCGGGAGAGAAGCGAAGCTTTTATTGTTGCTTCTGCGGCAAGGTGAACGCATGGAATGCGGTGTATTGTCATGAGTGCGGAAAGAAGTTTCCGCGAGGCAAGAACGGAGAGTGGCAGAATACGGATTCGGGCTGAACATACCGTTAAACATGTCCGGAATGCCCCGAAAGGTGCCGTTCATCGAGAAATCTTGACATTTGTGAGAAGGTGTTGTATATTGAATGGGCAGTCGAGAGATTGCCCATTTATTTTCCGGGCTTGTACCGGTTTCGACGGGTGTTTTAAGATTGCGGAAGCCATTCATGTACCGGACCATGTAAATAACCGGAAAACCTAAATATAAACGCAGATAACAAATTTGCACTTGCTGCCTAATTAGGCAGCTGTCGGCCCGCGGCACCCACGCAGCGGTCAACCGGCATCATCTACGTGGGAAACGACACGCGGAAAGCTTTGACCGCGCGGGCGTATCATGAAGCTACCGAGCCTGCGAGCCCGATCATCGGCGCGCAGAGGAGGGAACGGGCGCAAGCCGGGTAGGTGATCTGTAATGGGAGAAACCGTAATGGCGAGGCATTCGGACAGGGGTTCGACTCCCCTCAGGTCCATCGTGACACAAGGCGCCTTTTTCGGGCGCTTTTTTCATATTTTTCGAGGTAAATTATATTGACATTATGCGTTTTTTGTGATATACTTCGTGCAAAGTTCGGAAAATGATATCGGACTTTTAATCTTAAGCGTCAGGAGGGGGTATTATGTTTTGTCCGAAATGTGGTGCCGTGTTATTGGAAAATGCATCTCGCTGCTACGAGTGCGGTGCAAATGTGCGCTCGTGGGCTCCTGTGAGCGATGAGAAGAGAAGTACATCTGTCGGTTACGAGAGTGATCTCAAGGAAGAGGATCTGGCGTTTTATCGCCGCAAAAAAGCACGCGAGCCGTTGATGGACTATGCATCGTATCAAAAGATTCTGATGATCTTAAACATCATCGTCTGTGTCATGCTCCTGATTGTTTCCATCGTCGTAAGAAATGCGATCAACAGAAACAAAGCGGTTGATGCGGTGTCGGCGATTCAGTTTCCTCTGGTCGTGATTGCGATCATTATTCTGGTGATCGAAATCAAAGCGATCATTTCGGTCTCGCGATTGCAGGACAGCAACGTTCACTTTGCGACTGCGTTCAGTTTCCTGTTAGTCGGAATTGTGGTAGGGCTGATCGAAAGCCTTTTTGATGAAACCGGTATCGGATGGCTGCTTACAATCGCTTCGACAGCTTTTGATATCGGATATATGTACCACTTCTGCCGCGGCGCGTCGGAGTTGTGCGAGCCGGAAGAGCCGGGGATCGGCGACCGTTGGAGAACCTGCTGGAAGATCCTGACCGCACTCAAAATCGGCGGTGCAGTATTTTCTGTTTACTTTAAACTGGTTGTTCAGAAGAGCGGACTCACCGCAGCGGAACTGCTGCTGTACGCGGAAATCATTCTGCTGGTCGGTACGCTGATTGATGTGTTTGCCTATCTGTACTTTATTCGAAACCTGAACAGGACGACAGAGTTTCTCTGGTCGCTTAATCGCGTCAACCCGGAGGAAAATTCCGTTCAGTGATGTTCGAAATAACTTGTCACGGCTGTTTGTATTTGATACAATAGCATATAAAGGTTGGTAACTAAAACTTAGGAGGGGTATTATGATTTGTCCGAAATGTGGTGCTATTTTGAATGAAGGTGCCAGCCGCTGCTTTGACTGCGGCATGAGCTTTCGTACGGCTGAGTCGTCCGGGGATATGTCTTCGCTGAAGGGTGTGTTCGACATCGGCGATGATTTGAAGGAGAAGACGTATTACCGCAGACGCGCTGCGATTGATCCGCTCAATCGATTCAAAACCTGTCAGATTCTTCTGCTGATCGGTTATATTCTTCTTATCGCGATCTATCTTTATCTGATCTCGATGATCAAGAAGGCGTTTAGCGATTATGACGTCAACCTGGATTCACTGGAGTCGCTCAATACGGTTACGACGATTATCGCAATCGGAATTATCGTTGTCGGTATTGTTGCAATCGGAGCATTGGCGAAGCTGCGGGACTGCAATTACAGCTTTGACCTCGCGTTTAAGTGTATGATCATCAGTCTGATCGTTTCGGTGTTGAGTGATATCCTCGACAACAACACCGAGAGCACGACGTTTTTGCTGCTGCTTGCGATTGCGAAGGTTGTCACCGGATTCCTTTATGTGTACTTCTTCTGCAAGGGAGCGGCCGAGTTGTGTAGCCCCGAGGCTCCGAACCTTTCGAGTCGCTGGGAACTGTTCTGGAAGATCAGCCTTGCGATTGATATTGCCGCAATAATCTATTGCATCGTGCTTGTCGTTCGCATCAACAATATCTCTTCGTCGTATACTTCGCTGATGGATGCGCTGATGGCTGCACTTACGTTCTTGCAGCGTATGATCATTGCCTCGACGCTCGTGGAGATTGTCGTAGCGGGGTTCATGGTGAAGAGCATCGGAGATACGGTCAATGTTCTGGAAACGCTTCCCGAGCCGGATTCGCAGCAGAACAGTCAGTTCGGCCAGTTCTGATTTTGCGAAGGAACAAATATCGAAAAAACAGGGGAATCGCCCATTGCGGGCGGTTCCCTTTCTTTTGGGAAAATGCTTGAGAATTCGGGCCGGACATGGTACAATAAATTAACTGTGGGCATACGGAAAATGATTGACAGTCGGGAGACGGACAGGATGAAGGAAGAGAACGGAAAAAAGCCGGAAGCAACGGCGGCAAATGCCGGTGTACGAATCAACAAGTACCTGAGCGAAGCGGGCATCTGCTCGCGAAGAGAGGCCGATCGTCTGGTCGAGGAGGGCAAGGTCACCATCAACGGTGCGGTTGCCAAAACCGGAGACCGTGTCATGCCCGGAGCGAAGGTGGTTGTCGCGGGGCAGAGAGCCGTGAAGGAGCAGGAGGACATCCTGCTGGCGTGCTACAAGCCGAAGGGCATCGAGTGCACGTCGGACCGGAGTAACCCGGACAACATTATTGATTTTCTGCACTACGGAAAGCGCATTTATACGATCGGACGGCTCGACAAGAACTCGAGCGGCCTGATTCTGCTCACAAACAACGGAGATCTTGCGTATCGCATCGCGAAAGCGGGCGAACGGCATGAGAAGGAATATGTGGTCGCGGTGGACAAGCCGATCACGGAGGAGTTTCTGCAGGGCATGGCGAAGGGCGTCCCGATGCTCGGGAAGGTCACGGCGCCTGCGAAGATCCGCAGAACCGGAGAGACGACCTTCGACATCATTCTGATACAGGGCTTAAACCGCCAGATCCGCCGAATGTGTGAGTACTTCGGCTATCGCGTGCGGTATTTGAAGAGAGTCCGCGTGATGAACATTTCTCTCGGAAATCTGGCGAGAGGAAAGTACCGCGAGGTTACGCCGGAGGAGAAGCGGGAGCTGTACCGGCTTTTGAAAGAGGATTAGTCGCGGCATTTTTCAACGCATAACAGGAACAGGACGGATTACCAAATGGACAAACTGGACAGAATTCGCGAACTGGTCGGGATTCTGGATCGCGCGGCGTACGTGTACGAGCAGGAGGACCGCGAGATCATGAGCAACCACGAGTACGACGCTCTCTACGACGAGCTTATGTCGCTTGAGAAGGAGACCGGGTTCGTGCTTGCCAATTCCCCGACGCAGCGTGCCGGCTACGAGGTTCTTTCGGAACTTCCGAAGGAGCGCCACGAATCGCCGATGCTCTCGCTCGACAAGACCAAGGAGGTCGAGGCTCTGGCGGACTTTCTCGGGGAGCATGAGGGCATGCTCTCATGGAAAATGGACGGTCTCACGATCGTTCTTACGTACCGCGGCGGCGAGCTTGTCAAGGCCGTCACCAGAGGCAACGGCGAAATCGGCGAGGTCATCACGAACAACGCAAAAGTGTTTAAGAATATTCCGCTGCGCATCGCATTCGCGGGGGAGCTTGTTCTCCGCGGCGAGGCAGTGATCCGATACAGTGATTTTGAGGAGATCAACGCGCGCATCGAGCGCGACGAGGATCGTTATAAAAATCCGCGCAACCTCTGCAGCGGCACGGTGCGTCAGTTGAACAACGAGATCACCGCGCAACGAAGCGTGTATTGCTTCCCGTTCACCCTCATCTCCATGGACGGCGAGGCCGGCTTTGCCACGCGTCATGAGCAGATGGAGTACCTTGCGGCGCTCGGCTTTACGCCGGTGGAGTACCGCATGGTGACGAAGGAGACGATCGCGGACGATGTTAAGTGGTTTGCGGGCCGAATCGAGAAGAATGATTTTCCGTCGGACGGGCTTGTGCTTTGTTACGACGATATTGCATACGGCAATTCCTTGGGGCGCACGGCGAAGTTCCCGCGAGACGCGATCGCATTTAAGTGGCGCGACGAGATCCGGCAGACGACGTTGCTCGCGATCGAGTGGAGTCCGTCCCGCACGGGATTGCTCAATCCGGTTGCCATCTTCGCGCCGGTCGAGCTCGAGGGCACGACGGTACAGCGCGCGAGCGTTCACAACGTGAGCATCGTCGAGGAGCTTGCGCTCGGAATCGGCGATACGGTCGATGTGTATAAAGCGAATATGATCATTCCGCAGATTTCCGAGAACCATACCCGGAGCGGAAATACGGCGGTGACGGACGGCATGCAGAGCGCTGCGGGCAACGCAGACGCGATGCTTCGCAGCATCAATGTAAATGTTCCGGATGTCTGTCCGGTCTGCGGCGGTCGCACGGAAGTTCGAATGCTTAACGAGGCGAAGACGCTTTACTGTACGAACCCGGACTGCACGGCCAAGAAGGTCGGTATGTTCGAGCATATGGTGCAGCGCGACGCGCTCAACATCGAGGGCCTGTCCGAGGCGACGCTTGAGAAGTTCATCGGCTTAGGCATCGTGCACGAGCCGGCGGATCTGTTCCGCCTCTCTGCGCACAGGGATGTGCTCACAAAGACCGAGGGCTTCGGTGAGAAGTCGTTTGAGAATCTTCTTGCGGCCTGCGAGAAGGCGAGAACCGTGTCCATGCCGAAGTTTTTGTACAGCCTCGGAATTCCGGGAATTGGGCTTGCGAACGCGAAGCTCATTTGCCGCGAATATGCGTACGACTGGGACAAAATCGTGAGCGTGAGCGCGGAGGAGCTTCGGGAGGTTGAGCGCCTGGGCGACGTTCTGGCGGGCAACTTCACAAGCTTCATGGCGGATGCGAAGAACCGCGCGATGATCGACGATCTTCTGTCGGAGATCACGTTCGAGGCGGTGGAGCAGACGAAAGAGTCGCCGATCACGGGGAAGACGTTTGTGATCACCGGAAGCGTGACTCATTTTCCGAATCGCGATGCCGTGAAGGAGTACATCGAGAGCTTCGGCGGGAAGGTTGCCGGCTCGGTGTCCGCGAAGACAGACTATCTGATCAACAACGATACGACGAGCAATTCGACGAAAAATAAAAAAGCAAAAGAGTTGGGAATTCCCATCCTTTCGGAGGAGGATTTCCTGACATTGGCAGGAGGCGAGTGATATGCCGATTAAAGTGGCGAACGATCTGCCGGCGCGGAAGGTGCTGGTGGATGAAAATATCTTTGTGATGGACGAAAACCGTGCGACGACGCAGGACATCCGTCCGCTGTCCATCGCGATTCTCAATCTGATGCCCTTGAAGGAGGACACCGAGGTTCAGCTGATGCGCAGCCTTTCGAACACACCGCTGCAGATTGATCTCACGTTCCTTACGACGGCATCGTACACCGGGAAAAATACGGCGAAGAGCCATCTGGATCAGTTCTATCTGACGTTTGAGGATGTGAAAAACCGCAAGTTCGACGGTCTGATCATCACCGGCGCACCGGTTGAACAGATGGAGTTCGAGGAGGTTGCGTACTGGGACGAGCTGAAGCAGATCATGGAGTGGAGCAAGACGAACGTCACGAGCACGCTGCACATCTGCTGGGGCGCTCAGGCGGCGTTGTATTACCATTACGGAATTCCGAAGATCGGGCTTCCGAGGAAGCTGTTCGGGTTGTTCCGCCACCGCGTGATGAACCGCAGAGAACCGCTTGTGCGCGGCTTTGACGATGAATTTTACATGCCGCATTCGCGCCATACGACGATTGCTTCGGAGGATGTGTACAAGCATCCGGAGCTTACGGTGATGGCCGAGTCGGACGAGGCGGGGATTCTCCTCATCATGGCGCAGGAGGGCCACCAGATATTTGTTCTGGGGCATCCCGAGTATGACCGCGTGACGCTCGATAAGGAGTACAAGCGCGACCTTGACAAGGGACTTCCGATCGATCTTCCGAAAAATTACTATCCGGACGATGACTGCACCAAGCGCCCGCTGTTGTTGTGGCGCGGCCATGCAAACACTTTGTATACCAACTGGCTGAACTATTACTGTTACCAGTTGACGCCGTACGACTGGACGTTCTGACGCCTGTGCGGCACGCAGGGAAAGCGAAAACGGGTAAAATGACGAAGGTGAGGTAACGGGATGCAATATCCACTGCTTGTAATTCAGATGCTCGGCGGTCTGGCGCTGTTTTTGTACGGCATGCGCCTGATGAGCAGCAGCTTGAAGGAGAGTTCCTCGGGCAAGTTGAAAT
This sequence comes from Lachnospiraceae bacterium, assembly GCA_017617395.1. Lineage (GTDB taxonomy): Bacteria > Bacillota > Clostridia > Lachnospirales > Lachnospiraceae > ISDg. The sequence continues at coordinate 7,289 of JAFZWG010000070.1, read as the reverse complement.
CGATGATGGAGAAGGTGACGGGCAATCCGTTCAAGGCGTTCCTTCTGGGACTCGCCGTGACGGCCGTCATTCAGTCATCGACGGCGACGATCGTGATTACCTCCGGTCTTGTGGCCGGCGGCATCATCACCTTGAATCAATCGCTCGGAATCATCATCGGTGCGAACGTCGGTACGACCGTCACCGGACAGATCGTCCGTCTGATGGACTTAAACTCCGACGCTTCGTCGTGGCTTGTCTTTTTGAAGCCGTCCACGCTGGCGCCGATCGCGCTGGTTGCCGGTATTCTGCTGTTGATGTTCATCCGGGTGAAGCGCTCGGATGCGATCGGCAACGTCGCGATGGGCTTCGGTATTCTCTTTACCGGACTGATCAACATGTCGAACTCGGTGAGCGTTCTCACCGAGACCGGTATCATCGATAAGATCTTCGGCGGAATCGGCAGAAACCCTGTGCTCGGCTATCTGTGCGGTGCGGGTGTTGCATTTGCCCTTCAGAGTTCCTCGTCGACCATCGCCATTTTGCAGACGATGGCGACCAACACCGTCGTCACCTTCAGTGTGGCGTATATCATCATCGTCGGCATTTATCTCGGCGACTGCCTTACCACCGGAATCGTGTGTTCCATCGGTGCGAAGGCGGATGCGAGACGTGTCGGCGTCGTCAACATTCTCTTTAATCTGAGTGAAACCGTCGTGGTTTTGGTGGCTGTCAACGTGCTCCATGCGTTCGGTGTCATCGACAAGCTCTGGGGCGCATCGATGACGGCCGGCGACATCGCCAATACGAACACCATCTTCAACCTCGGCTGCGCAATCCTGTTGCTTCCGATGGTCGGCGTCTACGCAAAGCTCTCGCGCAAGATCGTTCGCGACGAGCCGGAGAGCAAGGTGGACATCCCCGAGTTCAACGCGTTAAATCCTGTTTTTTACTCGACGCCCGCGCTGGCTTTTAACAGCTGCTACAACGCCTTGAAGCGCATGTTTAGCTTAGCGGAGCAGAACATCAACCGCGGCATCGGTCTTTTGTATGATTACAGCCCGTCGGTCAAACTGCAGATCGACAAGGACGAGGACATCATCGACGCGCTCGCGGACGGCGTCAGTAACTATCTGGTGCAGTTGTCACCGCACATCAGCGAGGACCTGCACATTCGCATTCTGGACCAGTATTACAAGCTTGTCGGCGAGTTCGAGCACATGGGCGATCACGGCAACAACATCGCGGAGACGGCGATGCACTTAAACAACGACCGCGTGCGGTTCTCCGACGAGGCGAGAGCGGAGCTTGCGGTCACGAAGGAAGTGCTCGACCAGTTGCTCGCGGCAACGCGAGAGGCGTTTGAGAAGCGAAACGTCGAGTCGGCCAAGTCCATCGAGCCTATGGAGGAGGTCATGGACGACATGATCAACGCCTTAAGCGACAACCACATGGCACGCCTTCGTGAAGGAAAATGCTCGATCCCCGCGGGAACGGGACTGCTCGATGTGCTGACGCATTTTTCGCGCATCGCGGACACGTGCTCGAACGTCGGCGTCTCGGTCATGACGCGTGTCAACCCCGAGATTGCGAACCGTGCGCATACGTATGTGACGCAGCTTCATCAGGGGCACGACAAGGAGTACAACAAGGCGTACCACGCGGCGCACAACCTGTATTTTGAGAAGCTTCGCAAGGCGCAGCAGGGCGCCAACAACGATGCGAGCGAAGGTCAGTTGAGTCTTTCGGACGTCTCTGACGTCACCGGCAAATAACCGGTTTACTTGTGCATTTTTTTGGAGGAAGGTTATGGTTACGGAGAAAAAGAGTACGGTTACGTACCGCAAATGGGACCGCGGCGCGATGCGTGAGTTCTCGGAAGAGGTCACGATCGTCCGCATGGACAACGACAAGATTACTTACGCGATGGGCATCACGCAGGAGGGGTACCTGCTGCATTGCTACTACGGCGCGCGCATCGGCGACGATGACATTTCCTACCTGATGCGTCTGCCGGACCATCCGTTTACGCCAAACGGCAACAACCGGGACCGCCTGATCTTCATGGATTCGCGGGCGTTTGAGTTCTCGTGCCCCGGCACCGGCGACTACCGCGAGCCGTGTCTGATGGTCATGGACGAGGACGGCATGTCCACGTGCGATCTGCGCGTGACGGGCTTTACCGTCAAAAAGGGTAAGCCCGCTCTCAAGCAAAAGGGCGTATCCTGCATCCCGGCGACGTTCGCGTCGGCAAATGAAGCCGAAACCCTCACGGTCACGCTCGAGGATTCGCACTTAAGCCTGGTGGTTGAGCTCACGTACACGATGTTTGCGAAACTGCCGGTCATCACCAGAAGTGCCCGCGCCATCAACAAGAGCTACTCCGACATCCGCATTCAGCGGCTGTTGTCCGGCTGCGTGGAGTGGGACAGAAGTGACTTCGATTTCATCACCTTAAACGGAAGCTGGGCGCGTGAGCGTGCGGTGGCGAGAGAGCCGCTTCACTTCGGCAAGCAGTCCGTTGAGAGCCGCCGCGGCATCTCGTCGCATCAGCACAATCCGTTCGCAGCGCTTGTTTCGCACGATGCGTCCGAGGAGGTCGGCGAGGCGTACGGCTTTAACCTTGTGTACAGCGGCAATTTCCTTGCGCAGGCCGAGGTCGCGACGAGCGGCTTTACGCGCTTTGTGATGGGAATCAACCCGTTTGATTTTTCGTGGCTTCTGCGCCCCGAGGAGGATCTGACCGCGCCCGAGATGGTGATAGTGTACTCCGACTGCGGTATCGGCGCGATGTCCCGCACGTTCCACGATCTGTACCGCGGTCATCTGATCCGCGGACAGTGGAGGGACCGGATGCGCCCGGTGCTGATCAACAACTGGGAGGGCACGTACTTCGACTTCGACGAGGAGAAGATATACCAGATCGCGAAGGCGGCTTCGGAGAAGGGCATCGAGATGCTCGTCCTCGACGACGGCTGGTTTGGCAAACGAAACTACGACGACTGCTCCTTGGGCGACTGGGTTGTAAACGAGAACAAGCTGCACGGCGGCCTCAAGCCTTTGGTTGAGCGCATCAACGCGCTCGGCATGAAGTTCGGCCTTTGGTTCGAGCCGGAGATGGTCAGCCCCGACAGCGACCTCTACCGTGCACATCCCGACTGGGCGATCCAGATCATCGGCCGTGACATGACGCAGGCAAGAGAGCAGTATGTTCTCGACTACTCGAACCCCGAGGTTCGCGAGCATGTCTACGGCATGATCCGCGCGATCCTCGACTCCGCGAACGTCGAATACATCAAATGGGATATGAACCGCGCACTCTCGGAGGTCGGTTCGACAGCTCTTCCGAGAAAGCGTCAGCGCGAGCTGTGGCACCGCTACGTGCTCGGTGTTTACGAGCTGCAGGATCGTCTGACGACGGACTATCCGTACCTGCTGCTTGAGAACTGCTCGAGCGGCGGCGCGCGCTTTGACGCGGGAATGTTGTATTTTTCGCCGCAGATCTGGACGTCTGATGACACGGACGCGATCGAGCGTCTGAAGATTCAATACGGCACGAGCATTTGCTACCCGGCATCGACGATGGGCGCGCACGTTTCGGACTGCCCGAACCATGCGATCGGCCGCACGACGCCGTTTGCGACGCGCGGTGACGTCGCGCTGATGGGAACGTTCGGCTACGAGCTCGATGTGACCCGCATCTCCGAGGAGGACCGGTGTGCCATCCCCGGTCAGATCGAAAAGTTCAAAAAATACAACCCGATCATCAGCGCGGGCGACCAGTACCGCCTCGGAAACCTCTTCGAGGACGACTCGTACGACGCGTGGATGTTCGTGGCGAAGGACCGCTCGGAGGCTGTGTTCACGTTCGTGCAGGTGCTCAACAAGCCCTCCACGCCGTCGCGCCGTATTCTCTTGCGAGGACTGGATCCCGACCGCGACTACCGCAACGAGGACACCGGTGAGATCCGAAGCGGCAAGACGTGGATGAAGGGCGGCGTGATCGTCGGAGCTTTCGGCGATTTTGTCAGCAGAACGATGCACTTCAAAGCCGTTTAAATTCAAAACAACCGAGAGGCGGTGCACGGAGCCTCTCGAGCGCTAGGTGAGTTCTAGAGCGGCCGCTTTGTGCTCCTGTCAAAACCGCTTCTGCGGAACTCGCTCCGCTTGCATAGCCCGCAATATTGTTTTGCCATTGCACGGCAATGCAAAACAATTTGCGGTCTGCGCTCCGCTCGGACAGTCCTCGAAGCGGCTTAGGAGCCCTCTCGCCCGCTAAGAACTCGTCTCGCATGCTCTCGAGGCATCCGTGCACCGCTCCGGTTGTTTTTGATTTATTCACACTTGAATGAAGGTCTCAGCTTGGAGAGTTTTGCTATGGCAACTTTTTCTAAAGGATTGAATGACTTGGAAACCTGGTGTCGCGTTAACTCGAGATCAGACATTATCGCTGAGTTTGATGCGGAATTAAACGTGATCAGACCAGATGAGATTATGTATGGCAGTAACTCTAAGGTTTGGTGGAAGTGTCCGAAAGGGCATTCTTACGAAGCTCCGGTTACTGATCGTACTAAACGTGGGAGAGGATGCCTGTTTTGCAAGAATCGAAGAGTTCTCAAGGGATACAATGATTTTGAGACACTATATCCCAATCTGGTTAAGGAGTGGGACTTTTCTAAAAACAAAACAATTGTTAGCCCGGATGAGGTAACATCAATCAGCAACACTGAAGTTTGGTGGATTTGCGACAAAGGTCACTCTTATAGTCAACGCGTAAGCCAACGAGTGCAAAAAGGTTTTGGATGTCCTTATTGTAGCGGACATAGAGTTCTTCAAGGATTCAATGATTTGACAACGATTGCACCGGAAACCGCTAAATGGTGGGATTACTCAAAGAACACATTAAAACCAGGCGACTTTACTGTTGGAAGCGGGAATAAAGCATGGTGGAAATGTAGTTCATGCGGTGAAAGTTTTGAAAGAATTATTTGTGCCAAGGCATCAATTTCTGTTTTGTGTGAAAAGTGTGTCAATGTCAAAAGGACAGAGAATCGCAGTAAGAGTATAGTTAGTAACCGTGGAAGTTTAGCGTCTTTGCGCAAGGATTTGCTGAAAGAATGGGATTATGATGCGAATACAAGATTGGGGATTACACCAGACACTATTACCGTGGGAAGCAAAAAAAGCGTGTGGTGGATTTGTCCTGATTGTGGCAATCGGTGGAAAGCAAAAGTGTATAGTCGGACAAGGGAAAAAGGTGCCGGTTGTCCTTTGTGTGGAAAAGAAAAAGCAAGTCAAATTCGTTACTCCAGCATGTTGATTAGTCGAGGAAGTTTGGCAGAGTTAGATTCTCAACTGCTTCAAGAGTGGGATTACGAGAAAAACGCACCGGTAACACCAAAAGATGTTTTGATAAAATCGGCTAGGCTATGTTGGTGGCGATGCAGGGAGTGCGGACACAGTTGGAAAACCAGGATCATTCATCGGGTGAATGGTGTTGGCTGCCCAAATTGTTCAAAAGAAAGAAGGTCTTCTTTCCCAGAACAGGCTGTGTATTATTATATTAGCCAAGTGTTCCCTGATGCCGTTAATTCGGACCAACATATTGGTGTTGAACTAGATGTTTATATTCCGACTAAGCAAGTTGCAATAGAGTATGATGGTGTTGCTTTTCACAAAAGTATTGAGAAGGATTTGAAAAAGAATCGTTTGTGTGAAAAAGCGGGGATTCGATTGTATCGTATCAGGGAAAATGGTTGCCCGGTGTTGTCTGACGATAGTAAAGAATACTGTTTTTATTATCAGTATGGTGATTGGAAAGCACTTGAAGATATTATTCTTAGGATTGTCAATGATTTGGACGAGAACCTTGAGCCAGTCGATATAAACAGAGACCAGAGTCTGATATACAGCGGATTTATCAAGAAGAAAAAAGAAAATAATCTTCAGGCTTTATTTCCGGAAATTGCAAAAGAATGGGACCATAAAAAGAATGGAAATGTCTTGCCTGATATGGTTCTGAGCGGAAGTGAAAAGAGTTTTTGGTGGATTTGCTCATTAGGGCATGAATGGAAATGTACGGTTGCAGCGAGAACTAATGCTGGCCGAGGGTGTCCTTTTTGTGCAAAACAGAAATTGCTTGTTGGTTTTAATGATTTTGCTACCTGCTATCCGGAAGTCGCGAAAGAATGGGATTACGAGAAAAACCTCGGTCTTAGACCGACAGATGTCATTGGCGGTGCCAAGAAAATCTGGTGGAGATGTTCAAATAATCACTCATATCAGTCGACGATGAATAGTCGTACGTCGAATGGAACAGGTTGTCCTTATTGTTCTGGACACAAAGCGATAGAAGGACTCACAGATTTATTTACCGAAAGACCTGAGTTGAGGAAAGAGTGGGACTTTGAAAAGAATGAAGGCATTAATCCATCAACGATTAAACGCGGAAGTGGGAAAAAAGTGTGGTGGATATGTCCAAAGGGACATTCTTATGATTCAACTGTGGTTCAAAGATTGAAATCGGATTGTCCGGTTTGTGCGGGGAAACGAGTCATTCCTGGTGTTAATGATTTCGCGAGCAAAGAGCCAAGACTTTTGGCAGAATGGGATTTTGAAAAGAATACCATATCACCGGAAAGTATTACAAGAATGTCTGGCAGTCGAGTTTGGTGGAAGTGTCCTAAGGGACATTCGTACCAAGTCGGAGTTTCCGACCGAGTTCAGTATGGTACAAAATGCCCTATATGCTGTAACAAAAAGATTTTGGTTGGCTTCAATGATTTGGCTACAACTTTTCCAGAAGTTGCAGCTGAATGGGATTATGAAAAAAACGATGGCATCGTACCGCAAGATATTGGAGCTGGCACTGCGCGAAAGTATTGGTGGAAGTGCGCAAATTGCCATCACGAATGGTATGTATCTGTTGCCAGCCGAATAAGACTTGGACATGGTTGTCCCAAATGTGGTGTCGAAAGATCAGCAATTGCAAAACTAAAGAGAATCATTAATGTTGAAACCGGAGAGATCTTCTTGGGTATTAAAACTGCTAAACAGAAGTATCCTAACTGTAACATAGCAAAATGTCTCAATGGTGGTAGTAAAACCGCAGGTGGATATCACTGGCAATTTCTGGAAAATGAGTAGAGGTACCTTGTGTCGGTGAAATATGGCGGAAGAAAGGAAAATCATGGATGTAATTAAACCGTACAAACACGGATGCGGTTACTCGTACGCGCTCGGTGCGTTTCCGACGTTGGAACTGCTTCACAAGCGGCCGAAGTCAACGATCGGGGTGTTCGTGCACAGCT
>JAFZWG010000069.1 GCA_017617395.1 Lachnospiraceae bacterium | reverse complement strand
GGCGGGATGACAACTGGTGACTGTCCCCCTGTCATCTGTCACCGGAAGGAGGGTGTTATGGCGAAGGTATATATCTTTTTTGCGGACGGCGCCGAGGAGATCGAGGGGCTCACGGCGGTCGATATCTTACGAAGAGGCGGGCAGGAGGTTGTCACGGTTTCGGTGACGGGCAAAAAGGCGATCACAGGCTCGCACGATATCGTGTTTGAGGCCGACCGGCTGTTTGAGGACGGGCCGCTCACGGACGCCGATATGATCGTGCTGCCGGGCGGCGGCAAGGGAACGCAGGCGCTGATGGCGCACGAGGGCGTTCGCGAGCTGTTGTTTGTCTACCAGAAAGCGGACCGGTGGATCGGGGCCATCTGTGCGGCGCCGAGCGTGCTCGGTGTCAACGGGATCCTTCGGGGAAAGCGGGCAACGTGCTTCCCGGGATTTGAGGAGAAGCTTCTCGGAGCAACGGTTACGGGGGATGCGGTCACGGCCGACGGAAAAGTGATCACCGGAAAAGGAATGGGAGTTTCGGGTGAATTTGCCATCGAGCTGCTGCGGGCGCTCGATCCCGCGGAGGCGGATCGCGTGGCGAAACAGATTCAGATGCGGTAATGCGATAACGAAGTGATGCGGACATCAGGGGTCCGCTTTAGAGATAGAGAAGAGGCGGCCGCGGGGCCGCAGTATTGGGAGGATCGGTATGGAAGAGGACATTCGTCTGGAGAGAGCGCGAATCAAGGAACTCGAGGAGGAACTGGAACGGCAGAAGACCAAGTACCGGATTATTGCCGGTATGGTTCGCTGCGGCCTTTGGGAGTACAACATCGCAGCGGACGAGCTCGTGCAGAGCAAGCGCGTGGAGGGCATTGCGCCCAACGACATGCTCCGCATCAAAGGCTTCCGTGAGACGATGCTCGGCAGCGGCCTGATCGCGCCGGAGGACCGCGAGGTGTTTGACGCGCTGTGCGACAGCCTCGAGCACGGGGATGAAGCATTTTCCTACGAGCTGCGCGCGTTCATGGACGAGAAGACGCAGATCTGGCTCCGCTACGAGGGCTACACCGTGTTCGCGGAGGACGGGACGCCGGAGAAGGTCATCGGCCGCACGCTCAACGTGAGCGAGGAGAAGAAAGAGGAAAATGTCGTCATCAAGGAGATGGAGACCGACCCCGTCACCGGCCTGTTCACGCAGGTGTCCGTGCAGGAGCGCCTCGAGGAGATCATCCGCGGAAATGCGGAGGACGCGCGGTTTGCTTTGTACGTGATGGACATTGAGGATTTTTCGACAATCACGGCGGAATGGGGCCACGCGTACGGCGATTACGTGCTGGAGAAACTGGCGAAGAGCCTGGGCGGAATCTTCGGCGAGAACGATGCCATGGCGCGCATCGTCGACGATGAGTTCGTCTTAATCAAGTGCGGCATGAAGGGCCCCGCGGACGTGTATTCCGTGGCGCGCGCCATCACCCGCGCGGCGGAGCTCATCGAGCTCAAAAAGGAAAATGTGCTCCACGTCAACCTCGGCGTTGCCATCTTCCCGCTCGACGGACGCGACTTCAGCAGTCTGTATCGCAAGGCATCCATCGCTTTGGAGGAGACCAAGAAGACGCCCGGCACGATCTGCACCATGTACGAGGAGGCGCTGAGCGCGCATCGTCAGTACCGCCCGAAGCCCGCACAGCAGGAGGCGCCCAAGACCGAGGCGCAGAAGGTTGTTGCGGCGCAGCAGAGTTCGAAGTACGGCCCTGTCGAAAAATACATCGTCAACAAGACGTTCGATATGCTTGCCGGCAGCGGAACCGGCGCGGAGGAAGTGGTTTCGATCTTTGAGGAGATCGGAAAGTATTATAAGTACCGCCGCATTTACACGATTCAATATGATCTTCGCAAGCAGCTTGCGAAGGTGCGCTACGACTGGGAGTCGGAGCCGAATCCGTACTACCGCCAGTTCGACCGCGTGATCCGCGAGAATTACAATTCGATCCGCTCGCGGTTTACGAACGACCGCCTGTTCATCTCGCAGAACACGGCGCAGCTCGGTATTGAGATGCCCGAGGAGATTCGCGGGCTGTACGGCAACTCCTCGCTGTTCCAGTATGCCATTATCGATAACGACGAGACATTTGCATGCATCTGTTTCGAGAAGGAGGCGGACCGCAACTGGAGCAAGGACGAGCAGGATGTTTTGTTGAACCTCTCGAAGCTTTTGGCAATCTACATCGCGCGTGCCCGCGCCAAGGAGATGCTGGCGGACGAGCTCACGTACACGCATGCCATCATCGAGAATCAGCAGATCACCAGTTATGCCGTCATCCCCGAGACGATGGAGCTCGTGTATGTCGGCGATTACACCGGGCGGCAGTATCCGCTCGCGCATTCTGGCGAGCATTGCTACTCGGCGATCATGGGAAGAAACACCGTGTGCCAGAATTGTCCGGTGGCCGCGCTCGGCGAGAAGGACAGCGTGCACACGACCGAGACATATTACACGAAGCAGAAGCGATGGATCAGCACGACCGCATCGCGCATCACCGGCGAGGACGGTGAGAAGCAGTGCCTCGTCTGCTGGTCGGATGTCACCGATTTTGTGGAGCGCGTTCGCTCCAAGGATGCCCTCACGGGACAGCTCACCGCCGAAAAATTCGAATCCGAGGCGATGCGCTACGTGGCGGAGCACCCGCACGGAAGCCTTTGCTTTGCGTACTTCAGTTTCCCGCAGTTCCACGATATCAACGAAGTGTGGGGCTACGCGGTGTGCAACGAGATGCTTCGCGTGTTCGCATCGACCGTATCGTCGATGCTCCGTACGGACGAGCTTCTTGCCCGCCGCAGCGGCGCGGACTTCGTCATGATGATCGAGTATGAGGATCGCGAGCGCACGCAGGCCCGCGTGGAGATGATTTTGCAAAATGCACATACGGCAGTTCTCCGCCTGTATCCGGACCTTCAGCCGAATGTATGGTGCGGTCTGTACCGGTTCCAGAACAAGGAGGACACGGTGACGACGGCTGTAGAGCATGCAAACCGTGCCCGCAAGGCCATCGGCAGCATGAACAACGCCGCGACCGTCATGGTAGTATATGAGTCCGGTGAGGCAGAGCAGGGCGGAAGCTTCCGTGCATTTGTCGAAAATTCGATGCGCGACGCTTTGGCAAACCGCGAATTCAAGGTGTTCTTCCAGCCGAAGCGCGACCTTGCGACCGACAAGGTTATCGGTGCCGAGGCCTTGGTCCGCTGGATTACGGCGGAAGGGCAGGTGCTCGAGCCCGGCTCGTTCGTGCCGATCTTCGAGGAAAACGGCTTCATCACCGACCTCGATTACTATGTGCACAAGGAGACCTTCCGGCTGATCCGCGAGTGGCTCGAAAACGGCGTCAAGCCGCCGGTAATCTCGCTGGGAAGCTCGTGGCAGTACATGTTCAGCTCCGACTTCGTCAACCGCATCAAATACCTGCAGCAGCGATACAACGTTCCCGCAGACCGCATCGAGCTGCTGATTCCGGACGGTATCAGCGAGAAGAACTTCAACGCGGTCATGGGTGTTTTGACGGAACTGCAGAACCTTGGCTTCCGCGTGGATATCGACGGTTATCTGGCGCGTTGCTCCATCCGAGGCAACACCGGCGAGCAGCTGCCGGCGAACTACCTGCGTCAGAATCCCGAGCTGGCGGCACGGATCAAGGCGATGGAGAGAAAACGCCTGAACGCCCCGATGCCTCCGGAGGATTTTACGAAGATGTTCCTGTAAAACGTCGGAATTCGGGCGGAAAGATGCACTTGATTTGCCGCAAGGCTTGTGTTATAATGCTATCTTGTTGAATTCTGTATTGATTTCGATAAAGCAATGTTACCGATTCTGCGGGCGGTCCCTGCGGACGGAAGATCAAGGAGGACATACCGAACATGGGTTTCCAGGTAGAAGATTTGGGAAAGAATATGGTGAAGCTCACCATCGACACCACGGCGGAGGCGTTTGAGGACGCGATTCGCAAGGCGTTTGAGAAGAATAAGAATAAGATTGCCATTCAGGGCTTCCGCAAGGGCAAGGCTCCGTATCAGATGGTAGTCAAGATGTACGGCAAGGAGATGTTCTACGAGGAGGCAGCCAACCTGCTGATCCCCGATGCATACGAGGAGGCAGCGAAGGGCTGCGGTCTGGAGCTCGTTTCGAGACCCGAGATTGACGTTACGCAGATCGAGTCCGGAAAGCCTTTCATCTTCACCGCGACGGTTGCCAAGAAGCCGGAGGTTACGCTCGGCGAGTACAAGGGACTTGAAATCGCGAAGAAGGAGATCGTTGTTTCCGATGAGGAGATCGACGAGGTAGTTAAGAAGGAGCAGGAGAAGAACGCGAAGGAGATCAACATCGAGGATCGCGCGGTTGCCGAGGGTGACACCGCGACCATCGATTACGAAGGATTTGTCGACGGCGTTGCTTTCGAGGGCGGCAAGGGCGAGAACCATCCGCTGGTGATCGGTTCCCACAGCTTCATCCCCGGTTTCGAGGAGGGCCTGATCGGCAAGAAGCTCGGCGAGGAGTGCGACGTCGAGGTTACGTTCCCCGAGGAGTATCACGCGAAGGAGCTTGCCGGCAAGGCAGCGGTGTTCAAGTGCAAGGTGAACAAGATTACCGCGAAGGAGCTTCCGGAGATCGATGACGAGTTCGCTTCCGAGGTTTCCGATTACGATACGCTTGCCGAGTACCGCGACAGCATCAAGAAGGATCTGAGCGAGAAGAAGGAAGCCGAGGCGAAGACCGAGAAGGAAAATGAGCTTGTGAAGAAGGCAATCGAGAACGCGACCATGGAGATTCCGGACGCGATGATCGACGCGACGGCTCGTCAGATGGGCGAGGAGTTCGCACAGCGTCTTCAGATGCAGGGCCTCAACATTCAGCAGTACTTCCAGTACACCGGAATGACGCAGCAGAAGTATCTCGAGTCTCTGAAGCCGCAGGCAAAGAACCGCATCGAGACGAGACTGGTTCTCGAGGCGATTGCCGCAGCAGAGAAGATTGAGATTTCCGAGGAGGAACTCGACGCCGAGATGCAGAAGATGGCGGATCAGTATCAGATGGAACTTGCTAAGGTGAAGGAGCTCTTCGGTGACGAGGAGAAGCAGCAGCTGACGCAGGATCTCTCCGTACAGAAGGCGATTTCGCTTCTTGTGGACAACGCAAAGGAGGCGTAAGCCGGTTTGCGGGAAAGCCCGCCGGCATGCGGCGGGGCAATTGTGAAGGATTTACCGGATGGCCCGATTGTAATGTCGGGCCACCTTTGGAAAGAGAGGGTATTTTATGAGTTTAGTGCCTTATGTCATTGAGCAGTCGAGCCGCGGTGAGCGTTCGTACGACATCTACTCCCGATTGCTGAAGGATCGTATCATTTTCCTCGGTGAGGAAGTCAACGAAGTGACGGCGAGCCTCGTCGTAGCACAGCTGTTGTTCCTGGAGTCCGAGGATCCGAGCAAGGACATCTGCCTCTACATCAACAGCCCCGGCGGATCTGTTTCCGCGGGACTTGCGATCTACGATACGATGCGTTACATCAAGTGCGACGTCTCGACGATCTGCATCGGCATGGCGGCAAGCATGGGAGCGTTCCTGCTTGCGGGCGGTGCCAAGGGCAAGCGCTATGCGCTTCCGAATGCGGAGATCATGATCCACCAGCCGCTCGGCGGTGCTCAGGGTCAGGCGACCGAGATCGAGATTGCCGCGAAGCACATCCTTCAGACGAAGGAAAAACTCAATCGGATGCTCGCGGAGAACTGCGACAAGCCCGTTGAGGTCGTTGCGGCCGACACCGACCGTGACAACTGGATGACGGCGGAAGAGGCGCAGGCATACGGTTTGATCGACAAGGTGATCGTCAGCCGATAAGGAGGAGTCAATGTCGAAGAGTACGGGCAAAACGGGGCGTTGTTGCTCCTTCTGCGGCCGTCAGGAGCGGGAGGTCAGCAAGCTGATCGGCGCACCGTCGAACAATGTCTACATTTGCGACCGCTGTATCGACCAGTGCTACGACCTCATGTATGAGGATTACGAGCGCGAGCCCGAGGTCGGCGGCAGAGAGCAGGCGGACGGGATTCGTCTGGTCCCCCCTCGCGAGATGAAGGAGTTCCTGGACCAGTATGTCATCGGTCAGGACGAGGCCAAGCGCATGCTTTCGGTTGCGGTGTACAACCATTACAAGAGAATACTGGCGGGATCGAAGTCCGATGTGGAGCTGCAGAAGAGCAACATCCTCATGATCGGACCGACCGGTTCCGGTAAGACGTACTTAGCGCAGAATCTGGCAAAGAAGCTGAGCGTGCCGTTTGCCATCGCGGACGCGACGACGCTCACGGAAGCCGGCTATGTCGGCGAGGATGTCGAGAACATCCTGTTAAAGCTGATCATCGCCGCGGACTACGATATCGAGCGCGCACAGTACGGTATCATCTACATCGATGAGATTGATAAGATTGCGAAGAAGTCGGAAAATGTGTCCATCACCCGTGACGTTTCCGGCGAGGGCGTTCAGCAGGCGCTGCTGAAGATCCTCGAGGGAACCGAGGCGAGCGTTCCGCCGCAGGGCGGCCGCAAGCATCCGCAGCAGGAGATGTTCCACATCGATACGACGAACATTCTGTTCATCTGCGGTGGTGCATTTGACGGGCTGGAGTCCATCATCGAGTCGCGAATCGGACAGAAGCAGATCGGTTTCAACGCGGACCTTGAGGTTGCTCTCGGTGAGCGCAATATCGGCGAAGTGTTCCGGCAGGCGCTGCCGCAGGATCTCGTCAAATTCGGCCTGATCCCCGAGTTCGTCGGCCGTGTTCCGGTGAGCGTTTCCCTGGATCTCCTCACGGAGGATGATCTGATGCGCATTCTGACCGAGCCGAAAAATGCTCTCACGAAGCAGTACGAGAAGCTGTTCGAGCTCGACGGCGTTGCGCTTGAGTTCGAGGAAGGCGCGCTGCGTGAGATCGCGCACAAGTCGGAGGAGCGAAAGACCGGTGCGCGCGGACTTCGTGCGATCATGGAGTCCATCATGATGAATACCATGTACCGGATTCCTTCCGAGGAGGATGTGGTTCGCTGCATCATCACGAAGGAAGCGGCGGAGGGAACGGAGGAGCCGGTGCTCATCCGCGATGCGTCCGTCCGTCGTGTTTCGGCTGAGAACCTCGCGGTTTCGGAAGAGCCCGGGGATGAGCCGGTTACGGAACAGGGAGCATAGTTTAGAAGTCTTACGGCGGAGAGCATTGCTTTCCGCCGTGTTTGTACATGTTGGTGTGCGGAGGTGTTATGAGCGAAGAGGATTGGAGAGACGAGGCAAAGGCGGAGCCCGAGGAGAAGCGAAACGACGCGGACGACCGGGAGCCGATGCCCGAGTGGAAGGAAGAAGAGGGAGAGAACATTTACAGCGAGGGAACGCAGCGGCTGTTGGTGATGCCGCAGCGGGATCTGGTTGTATTTAACGAGATGGTATCCGCGTTTGAGGTGCGCGAGGACACGATGATCGAGGAGATTAAGAGCGTCATGATGCACCGGGCGCGTGTTTTTGTCGTGCTTCGCACGGACCCGCAGGCCGAGGGCCTTTCGACGGTGATGTCGGAGTACCATGAGATGGGAACCATCGCGGACATCCGGCAGCTGATCAAGCTTCCGGACGGCCGGATGCGCGCGCTCGTGTGCGGCTTAAGCCGCGGTATGCTGCGCGATCTGACGATGGTGCGCGGCTGCCTGTACGGCGAGGTTGAGGAAGCTCCGATGGAGATCATTCCGATGCGCCGCGTGGAGCAGGAGGCGCTGCGCCGTTCGCTGCTCGATCTCATCCGCCGGTTCGACGACTCGATGGAGAAGAAGATGCCGGACGATGTGATGAAGCGCTTGAGCGGTCAGAAGAGTCTGGAGACGCTCGTGAATCAGGCGATGATCCTGATGCCGATTCCGGCGGAACTTCGGCAGACGCTTTTGTCGGCACGCAACAATCTGGAGCAGTACCAGACACTCTCGGGCATTCTTGCCAACGAGGCGGAGGTGTTGCGAATCCGCAACCACTTAAAAGAACAGGTGCAGGCGGAGATTGATAAGAACCAGAAGGACTATGTGCTGCGCGAGCAGATGAAGGTGATCCGCCAGGAGCTCGGGGACAACTCCGAGAGCGAGGTGGAGGATTTTCTGAAGAAGGTCGAGGCGCTCGAGGCGAGCGACGAGGTGAAGGAGGCGATCCGCAAGGAGATCAACCGCTACAAAAACCTCGCTTCGAACTCCGGCGAGAGCTCGGTCAGCAGAGACTATATTGAGACGCTTTTGAAGCTTCCGTGGGACCGTGTGAGCGAGGATAACAACAACCTCCTTCAGGCGAAGGAAGTACTGGAACGTGACCACTACGGCCTCAAGGACGTGAAGGAGCGCGTGACGGAATTCCTGGCTGTGCACATGCATGCGCAGAAGGCGGACACGCCGATTCTGTGTCTGGTCGGACCGCCCGGAACCGGTAAGACGTCGATTGCGAAGAGCATCGCGGAGGCGATGAACCGCCGCTACGTTCGCGTCTGCCTCGGCGGCGTTCGCGATGAGGCGGAGATCCGCGGTCATCGCCGCACGTATGTGGCTTCCCTGCCGGGCCGCATTATCCAGGGTATGATTCAGGCCGGCACGTCCAACCCGCTCATGCTTTTTGACGAGGTGGACAAGCTTGGAAACGACTATAAGGGCGATCCGTCCTCGGCGCTTCTGGAAGTTCTGGACAGCGCACAGAACAGCCGGTTCGTCGACCATTACATCGAGATTCCGGTGGACATGAGCCGCGTGATGTTCCTTGCTACGGCCAACACGACCGAGACGATTCCGAAGCCGCTTCTCGACCGTATGGAGATCATCGAGATCAGCAGTTATCTGAAGACAGAAAAGCACCACATCGCGAAGGAGCATCTGATTCCGAAGCAGATGGAGCACCATGGTCTGACCGCAAAGCAGATTTCGTGGAGCGACAAGGCGATTGACGACATCATCGAGCATTACACCCGCGAGGCGGGCGTTCGCTCCTTGGAGCGCGCGATCGGCAAAGTCTGCCGCAAGGCGGTGCTTGCGATCACCGAGGCGGAGGCCGAGGGCAAGAGCGTCGGTAAGATCAGTATAACCGGCAAGAATCTGACGGACTACCTCGGAAGGTATCGCTTCCTTCCGGAGGACAAGATCGGCAAGCCGATGGTCGGCGTGGCGAGAGGCCTCGCATGGACGAGTGTCGGCGGAACCACGATGGAGATCGAGGTTAACATTTTCCCCGGAAGCGGAAAGCTCGAGCTCACCGGTTCGCTCGGCGATGTGATGAAGGAATCCGCGATGGCGGGATTAAGCTACATCCGTGCGCGTCTGTCGGATGCGACGGAGGAGGGCTACTTCGAGAAACATGCCATCCACATTCATGTTCCGGAGGGCGCCGTTCCGAAGGACGGTCCGTCCGCGGGCATCACGATGGCGACGGCGGTGTACTCCGCAATTACCGGAAAGCCGGTGGCGTCCGATGTGGCGATGACCGGTGAGATTACGCTTCGGGGCCGCGTGCTTCCGATCGGCGGGCTTCGCGAGAAGCTCCTCGCCGCGAAGAGCGTCGGCATCCGCAAGGTTTTGATCCCGTTGGCTAACCGCGAGGACCTCACGGACATTCCCACGGAAGTGACCGAGGGTATGGAGATCGTCCCCGTGCGCACTATGGATGAGGTTCTCAGGGAGGCAATAGCAGTACAGTGAACATAACTCAGGCAGAACTGCAGACCGTCTGCGGCGTGACGAGCAAGTTGCCGGTCAACGCGCACCCCGAATTTGCATTCGCGGGTCGCTCGAACG
>JAFZWG010000068.1 GCA_017617395.1 Lachnospiraceae bacterium | reverse complement strand
TTAATTATTCCCGAAAGCAAAAAGCCTTCGGTAGGATTAATTCTACGGTACTCACATTACTGTGTTCATGCACTCGGTCTTGTATTTTCACTCGCATCTGCAACCACAAAACTCTGCGACAGGGACGCATTGCGTCCTTTCGGAAAATTCAGCCTGGCATTTCTATTAGTAATGAAAATGTCCTGTGAAACGATTTCGAATTGCTTCGAAATTACTTCTTTGCGTCCTTCGGACGCTTTGCGCCGTACTTGGAACGAGCCTGGCGTCTCTTAGCAACACCGGCCGTATCCAGCGTACCGCGGATGATATGATAACGGGTACCGGGAAGGTCCTTTACACGACCGCCGCGGATCAGCACAACGCTGTGCTCCTGAAGGTTATGTCCCTCACCGGGGATGTAGCTCGTAACCTCCATACCGTTACTGAGACGTACTCTGGCAATCTTACGAAGAGCCGAGTTCGGCTTCTTAGGGGTCGTGGTACGAACCGCCGTGCAAACGCCTCTCTTCTGAGGAGCAGAAGCATCCGTTGCCTTCTTCTTAAGAGCGTTGAAACCCTTCTGAAGAGCGGGTGCCGTAGACTTGCTGGCCGTAACCTCACGTCCCTTGCGTACTAACTGGTTAAATGTAGGCATCCTATTACCTCCTGTTCAGATTGTTCTTCTGTGACACAGAAAATGTGTGGTTGCATACTGCAGATAATCTGCAAGAAAAAACTTGCGTTTTTCGGGCACACAAACAAAGGTGCCCAAAAGCGCAAGTTAGATTATAGTAAAGCATTTGTCGAATGTCAAGAAAATTTTTCGCGTTTTTCCCGATTTTTCAAGGGTCTGCGGCCGATTCGCGGCGAATCCGCGAAAAGCCGCATTCCCGTTACCGCTTCGTGTGCTTCTCGATCGCGCGCAGCGTCACGTTCGTATGGTAGAAATCCTTGGTCGAGCAGCCCGCTCTTCCGCCGCCGGCGCAGGCACATGCACACGCGCAGGCACACGCACACGAGCTGTGCGCACAGCCGCCTCCGGAGCGATGTGACGAACTTCCCGAACTGCGCGGTCTCGGAACGTTGATGACGGTCACGCGCATGTAGGTGTCCGGAACCGAACTGTAGCGATACATACCGTCCTTCTTCTTTGAGCGAAGCTCGCTCTCCTCCGCGGGAATGTCCTTCTCCTCGATCTTCTCCTCGCTCTTGATGAAGCTGCGTCCGCAGTATTCACAGTTGTCCTTGCCCTCCGGGCGCGGCGCGCCGCAGGCCGGGCAGGACGGATAGTACTCGATGCGGGTCCGCACGATCTTCTTCTCCGACGAACCGCTGAAGTTCGCGGCAGCCGAGTAGCTCTTTACACACACCATGACAATGGCCAGAAGGAACAGGCCTAAGATGAAGAAGAAAAGTATCATAGCGACAACGGGGCTGAAGCCGCTGCCGCTTCCCGTCGAGCGCTCGATCGACTTGTTCGCGTTAAATCCGAATGCGGAGTTGGCATAGGTCACCTGGACTTTGTATTTTCCGCCCTTCTTGAGGCTCGAGGTCCAGGTCAGGTAACCGTCGTCGCCCAGCTCGCACGAGGGCGACCACGACTCGACTTTGTCGGCGTTCCAGCGGATGACCAGCTTGTCGACCTTGCAGTCGTCGAACCAGCCGGGCGTGAACTCGTAGACGGTCTCGCCCTCCGTGAGCATGTTCATCTGGTACATGTAATCCTGCACCAGCGAGAACTCGAACACGACGACCTCGCCGGCCTTGTATTTGCGGTCGAAGTCGATGCGCACACTGCTCGACTGGTAGGTGGATATCTTTTTGATGTTGCTTGTCAGCTTCGTCAGCTTCGTAAAATGCTTGTTTCCGACTCCGATGTGCACCCACTCGAGCGGTCCCTCGGATGTGGAGTCGAGGACCTTCCATTCTATATGGTAGAGCATCGACAGCGTGCCGTCCGAATTGACGTCGATCGTGATCGTGTAGTTGAGGATCTCGTCAAGGTCGCCCTTGGCCGCCGCGCGGTGATTCGTGCCGCACAACAAAACGACCGCGAGGATGACCGCGGCGACCGCTGCCGCCGTTGCGAGGAAAATGCCGGTTCTCCGGCGCACACTCCTAGTTTTCATTGCACGCCTCCTCTCTCGCGATCCGAAGCGGGCACTCGCACCGCATCGCCGCGGAGAATTTTCTGCGCTCGGCGCACACTGCGCCGTCCCAGATATCCGACCAGTCGTCGGACAGGAAGTTTCCGAGCGGCTTGGCCGAGAGCCAGCTCTGGCACGGAACGACGTTGCCGCCCGGCGTGATCGCCATGTTGCTTAAGCAGGCGCCGCAGTTCGGCGTGTTGATGCCGAGCTCCTTGCAGAAGTCATCGTCCACCCAGCCGGGCGACGTGAAGCTGATCTCCATGCCGTGCTTGTCGCAGTAATCCACGGCGCTGCGAAGGATCTCGCGGATTTCCGCGTTCGTCAGCTGCAGGTTCACGGACGACTCCTTGGCTGCATTTCCCGTCGTGATCAGGCCGGAGCACGTCACGTACAAAACGCCCTCCTCGTGCAAAAATGCAAGCGTGCTCAGATAGTCGCGGTTCTCGGTGCACAGCGGCGTGTTGACGCTCACATTGAGCCCCGC
The DNA here is from genome assembly GCA_017617395.1 of Lachnospiraceae bacterium. Taxonomy (GTDB): domain Bacteria; phylum Bacillota; class Clostridia; order Lachnospirales; family Lachnospiraceae; genus ISDg. The sequence goes on along the minus strand of JAFZWG010000068.1, from coordinate 40,235 downwards.
GGCCAGCGCGTTGCGAAGGCCCTTCACCGTGGAGCGGTAGCCCTCCGCGCCGACAAGCTTATTGTGAATCTCCTCCTTGTCGGAGTAGAACGTGATCTGAACGCTGTCCAGCGACGACTTCTTCAGCTCCTCGCAGTACTCGGGCGAGAGCTTGACGCCGTTGGTGTTGAGGCGCGTGATGAACCATTTTGCGTAGGAAAGAAGCTCCGGCAGATCCTCGCGCATCGTCGGCTCGCCGCCGGTAAATGTCACCTGCGGAATGCCGACCTCGCGGCAGTGGTCGATAATCTTCTTCCACGTCTCGGTCGAGAGCTCCTCCTCGGAGGACTGCGTCTGACCCGCGGCATAGCAATGCACGCACTGCAGGTTGCAGTGCCATTTTCCGCGTCTTGTCATCGCGCTCACCATCAGATCCATCCGGTGCGGCGCCTTCATGTTCGGCGCGTAGTCTCCGAGGCTCACATAGCCGATCTCCTCCGTGACTTCCTCGCCGTACGCGATCTGCCGGAACGTCGTCATCATCCGGTAGACATCCCTGCGGAACCACTGCTTCGGGATGAACGGATACACCTTCTTCATCGCCTTGCACGTCGCCGCGATGATCGCCTCGACGTCCGCATCGCTCACCTCGCGCCCGCTGTACGAATTGATCTCGCGGATCAGCTCCGTGAGCAAAATGCTCCACGTCACGTTCACCGGAATCACGTACTGCCCGTTCAGAATGACGATGCTGGCCGCCACCGATTTCTCCTCAAGCCGCGGCGGCACCAGATGAATGCGCACCGCGCCCGGCCCCTCCGGGTTGAGCGTCGTGTGCTGCACCTCCGTAAAATGCTCCTTCGCGTACTTCAGCACGCGCTTCGAAGTTCTCATGTTTTTTCCTCCTTAGGTGACAAGGGGACAGTCCCCAGGTGTCATCTTTCGGCGAGATGACAACTGGGGACTGTCCCCCTGTCATCTTGCCACCCTCTGATCAACTCCGTAAGACCCTGATATGTCGCAATCTCGTTGGCGGCGCGCCGCAGTCCCGCGGACCCGCGCCTGCCCGAAAAATACCACGCCACATGGCTGCGCATCTCCTTCATCGCAATGCGCTCCCCCTTGAAGTCGCACGCCATCCGCGCATGGCGCAGAACCGTCTCGCACAGCTCCTCATCGTCCGGCGGCGGCAACACCGTGCCGTCCGCAAGGAACGCCTTGCATTGTGCGAAGATCCAGGGATTTCCCCGCGCCGCGCGCGCAATCATCACGCCGTCGCAGCCGGTCTGCTGCATCATTGCCGCCGCGTCTGCGGCGCAGGCGATGTCGCCGCTGCCGATCACCGGAATCTTCACGGCTTCCTTCACGCGTCGGATGCACCCCCAGTCCGAGTGCCCCGCGTAGTACTCCTCGCGAAGCCGGCCGTGGATTGCGATCATCGCGGCACCCGCATCCTCCGCGGCCTTCGCGACCTCCGCCGCGCTCTCGACACCGCCGAAGCCCTTGCGGATCTTGACCGTGACCGGTTTGGGCTGCGATTTCACCATCGCGGACACGATGTCGTACACCAGCTTCGGATTCTTCATCAGCGACGAACCCTCACCGTTGTTTACGACCTTCGGCACCGGACAGCCCATATTGATATCGAAGAAATCAAACGGACGCTCCGAAAGCACCTTCGCCTGCTCTCCCATGATCTGCGGGTCGGCACCGAAGAGCTGCAGCCCGATCGGCCGCTCCGCTGCTTCCGTCGCAATCAGTTCCGCCGAGTTCGGATTTTTGTACATGATGCCCTTGGCGCTGACCATCTCCGTGTAGAGAAGCCCCGCGCCCTGCTCCTTGCACAGCCGCCGGAACGGCAGGTCGGTAATCCCCGCCATCGGCCCGAGCGCAACCGGCGTGTCCACTTCGATTGTTCCGATACGAAAACTCAATGATATCTCCACTTTCCGGGCATGCATTTTCCGAACGCGATGCCCGCTCCCTATTGTACACGGTTTTGGCGAAAAATGCCACCCCAACTTGGCCGCATCCGGCATCGGTTATCATTTCGACAGGAATAACAGAAAAAGAAAATAGCCGCCCGGTCTCTTGCAAAGAAGGCGGCTATTAATTCGTTTTCCAATGAGAGCAACCGCGCAGCTACTTCCGCGAGCGCTTCTGCTTCGCGTAGATCAGCTGAAGGCCCTTCAGCGTGAGGTCCGGATCGTACACGTCGATCATGTCCGTCTCGGAGGAGATGATGCGTCCAAGACCGCCCGTCGCGATGACCTTCATCTGCGAGAGGCCGGCCGCCTCCTTCACCTTGCGGATCATATACTCCGTCTGGCCGATGCAGCCGTAGATCAGGCCGGCCTGCATACTCGTGACCGTGTCGGTCGCAAGGATCGTCGCAGGCATCTCGATGCCGATCTCGGGAAGCTTCGCAGCCTCGTTCCACAGCGCGTTCGCGCAGATGCGGATGCCGGGGCTCGTGATGCCGCACGAGAGCGTCCCGTCCGCGAGCACGAGGTCATACGTCGTCGCCGTGCCGAAGTCGATCACCATGATCGGCGTCTTCTCGGGCTTGCCGAACAGCTCGTACCCCGCCACCGCGTCGACAACGCGGTCAGCTCCCATCTCGAGAGGATTTGCCATGTTGATGCGGATGCCGGTCTTCATCCCCGCGCCGACCACAAGCGGCGTGTGGTGAAGGTATTTGATGATGCCGGAGTTCAAGGAGTGCATGATGCCCGGCACAACCGACGCTACGATGACGCCCGAGAGCTGGTCGGGGGACACGTTGCGCTCCGACAGCAGATTTTTGATCCAGATACCGAACTCGTCGGACGTCCGCGGAAGCTTCGTCGTCATGCGGAACGTACCGATGATCTCGTTCCCGCGGAAAATGCCGAATGTCAGGTTCGTATTGCCGACATCGATTGCCAGCAGATAATTGTTCACAGCTTCACTCATCTTCACCCTCCGTCTCCAGTCCGAGGAAGAACACCTTCACGTACATCTCAAGTGCCTCTAAAAGGTCGCGCTTCTCGTCGCGGAGTCTCTTGATCTCCAGGCCGCTGCCGATGTCGTCGTACATCATGTCGCCCTCGCGCGCAGACGTGTGGAACTCCAGCTCCCCGTCCTCATCGAACTCAAGCGTCAGCACGCCGCCCACCTTCTCGGTGAACAGAACGCACATGATCTTCAGTTCCTTCTGCACCTCCGACGGCAGCCCGCGGAAATCATCATTTAAATAGTATTTTTTTTCGTATGCGTTGCTTCCGCATAACACGATTCTGTCCTGATACATGGTCATCTCCGAGCCAAACAATCGTATTCTACAGTAGTAGTCCCATCATTTTCCGGGCCACGGCTCCTCCGAGAGCGTCGCGTACATCACGGCCTTGATCGTGTGCATGCGGTTCTCCGCCTCGTCGAACACCTTGCTGTACTTCGACTCGAACACCTCGTCCGTAACCTCCATCTCGCTGATGCCGAAGCGCTCGCTGATGGTGCGGCCGATCTCCGTGTTGAGATCGTGGAAGCTCGGCAGACAGTGAAGGAAAATGACATCGTCCGACGCGCGGTTGATGCATTCCATCGTCACGCGGTACGGCAGAAGGTCGTTGATGCGCTCCTCCCAGATCTCGTCCGGCTCGCCCATGGAAACCCAAACGTCCGTCGAAATGACGTCCGCGCCGGTCGTTCCCTCGACAACATCCTCGGTGAACGTGAGCGTTGCGCCCGACTCTGCGGCGTAGCCGCGGCAGACCTCGATCAACTCCTCGTTCGGCCAGTACTTCTTCGGTGCGCAGCACGTAAAATGCAGTCCCATCTTTGTGCACGCGATCATCAGCGAATTGCCGGTGTTGTAGCGCGCATCGCCCATGTACGTAAGGCGGATGCCCTTAAGGCGCCCGAAGTAATCGCGGATGGTCAGAAGGTCCGCGAGCATCTGCGTCGGATGGTACTCGTTCGTCAGGCCGTTCCAAACCGGAACGCCGGAGAATTTGGCGAGATCCTCGACGATCTCCTGCCCGAAGCCGCGGTACTCGATACCGTCAAACATGCGTCCCAGAACGCGCGCGGTGTCCTGAATGCTCTCCTTCTTGCCGATCTGGGAAGCCTTCGGATCGAGGTACGTCGCGCCCATACCGAGATCGTAAGCGGCAACCTCGAACGAGCAGCGCGTTCTCGTGCTGGTCTTCTCAAAGATCAAAGCGATGTTCTTACCCTCGCAGCCGGACACGTGAACACGGTTTCTCTTGCACGTGCGAAGCCAGTCCGCCATGTCGAGAAACTCCGAAATCTGTGCCGGCGTAAAATCCTTCAACGTCAAAAACGACTGTCCCTTGATATTCATTACAACACCCTCCTGTCTTTTACTCATGATACGTTTCCTGCGGACCGAGATAGCTGTTAACAGCAACAAAGTATTCCGCGGAAACGATAATTCTCTCTAAAACCGCCTCAGAATCCACAGCGCTCACCGTAATCGTGTGGACACCGGCCGAAAGCTTCGCGTCAAACATGTGGAGTCGCGCGTTGATCATCACGCCCTGACACCACGCCGGATTGAAGCAGTCGCCGCTGCGGAAACCCTCCGGAATGAGGTCGGTCACAACCGCCTCGCCACCGTCCACGGAGTACGCAAACCGGACACCGCCGCCGTTTTCCTTCGGGTTGCTCGGCGCAAAAATCATGCGGACCGTGTAGAAACCGTCCCTCGGCACCGCGAACCGGTACGTGATCTGCGGCCCCTCGCCCGGCGCAAAATCCCGCCCGAGCGGCAGCACCGCCGCGGCCGAACCGTGTCGTCCGTAGCCCGTGAGAATCGTGTACGCGGCGTCCCCGACCGCCGTTCGCTCCGCAAACCGCGCAGCGTCCATGGCGATCACGCCGTTATCGTTCATAATATAGGTAGTCTTCGGAAAATGCTCCGCCGCCCACGCCGGGCGCTCCGGACTCTTCTCCGTATAAATCAGATGTTCCTCGAGGAAATCAACACGCGGGTACGGAAGCTGATCCGGCCGGTAGGCACCGCTCGTCACATCCGCAAGCCGATGCACCGCGGGAGGCCCGCTCCCCTCGTCGTTCCACTGTTTAAAGCCGATGTGCCTGCCGCTCATCATGCCGTTCCATTTGCCGCCGGCAACCTGATGGTACTGCTTCACCAGCTCCTCGTCCTCGCGGATGCGCGCAAGAACCATGTCCGCGTACACGTCCGCACGGGGATTTTCCGCGGTAAGCAGCTCCTCGTTCGCGCCGGCCGCGATCATCATCTCGATGAGGTTGGCCGAGGCCGTCGCGGGATACGTGACGATCTCGAACAGACAGTCCGCAAGCTCCGGCCGCACGCGCGCCGCAAGCCACTCGCAGTTATCGCGAAGACGTCGGCACGCCGCCAGCATGCGCGCTGCCTCGCTCTCCTCCGAGAGCGCGTAGAGACGGGGATAAAGCGTCTCCGGACGCCGCTGTGCATTTAGCGCCGAGTACTCGATGAGCGTCTCCGCAACGCGGCGGAACGCCTCTTCCTTATCGCACTCCTCGAAACCGCCCGCGAACACGTCGGCCGCAAACCGCGCCGTGTACGCATCGGTCTCGTTCGGCCTCGTCCCGTACGTCTCGTAGTCGTACGCGAGGTCCATGAAATAGGTAAGCGGATACTCCTGCGGCTTCAGGTCGCCGACGTTGACGATCCAGATGTCGCGAATCCCGGCCGCGTACGCGCGCCCCATCTGCTCCCAGACCTTCGAGAGCTGCGTGGAGTTGACCCACTCGTACGAAACCGGCCCGCCGTGATAATCAAAATGATAGTACATTCCGAAGCCGCCGTTGTGACTGCGCAAAGCCTCGGACGGAAGTGTCCGCATGTTGCCGTAATTGTCCTCGCAGAACATCAGTGTCACGCCCTCGAGCTCCGGCTCGCCCGCAAGCCCCGGCGTCGTCTCGTCGCCGTAGAAGAAGGGCTCCACTTCCTTATAAAGCGCAAGCATCCGCGGAACCTTCGAAAGGTCCTCGTTCACGTACTCGCGGATCAGTTTATTTTGCGTGCGAAGCACTCTTCGCAGCAGATCGATATTGTCGGCCAGCGTCGCCTCGCGCCCGAGGATCGTCGAGTCCGCCTCGCCGCGCATGCCGACCGTGATGACATTTTCAAACCGGCCGCTTCTGGCCAGACCGTCTGCCCAGAATCGCGTGATGCCCGCCTCATTCGTCAGGAAATTCCACGCATCGCCGTACACGGAATCCTTGCCGCGGAGGTATTTGTACTCCTCGCCCTGGCGGCAGCACGGCTCGTGGTGGGACGCGCCCATGACGACACCGAGCTCGTCCGCAAGCTCCGCGTTCGCAAGCCCCGGCCCGTCGTTCGGGAAAATCGCGGACCACATCGCGGGCCACAGATAGTTGCCCTTCATGCGAAGCAGAAGCAAGAACACCTGCTCGTACATCTTCGCGTTAAATCCGCCGAAGAGATTGTTCGTCCAGGTTCCGAAGGACGGCCATTCATCGTTGATGAAAAATCCTCGATACCGGATCGACGGCTCCTTTGACACAAACGGGAGATCACAATCAAGCGCCGGCTCCGCGCATTTTGCGGGCGCCGCATCCGCGAACCACACCCACGGCGTCACGCCGATTCTGCGGCTCACTTCAAACATGCCGTAGATGGTTCCGCGCTTGTCGCTTCCGTAGATGACGAGCGCCTCCGCGACATTCGGAAGCGGATTGGAAACCGTACGAAGCACAAACACCTCGCGCTTGCCGTCCGCCTCGTTACAACCGTCGAACAATCCTTCCGGATCCGCCGCCGTCTTTCCCGCCGTTCCGACTAAAATCGCCGTGCCGGAGAGCTGTGCCGCATCGCGCACAACGCGCGGGCGCACGCCGCTCACGAGGAAGATGTCCTCCGCAAGCACATTGGCCACGCGCACTACGCCCGGCCACGCATCCGGTCCGACGTAGATGTCGGCCGCTATCTGATTCTTAACAAGATAAAACCCCATTGTCACTTCCACCGCGTGTCACTAGTATTCGACCTTCCAAAGCGTCAGGCCGTGCGCGGGCGCCATCGGCCCCGCACTCTCGCGGTTCTTCGCCGCAAGGATTGCCGCCATCTCCTCCGGTTTGCGCGCTCCCTCTCCGATCTCCAGAAGCGTCCCCGTGAGGATGCGGACCATATTCTGCAAAAAGCCGTTGCCCGTGAACGTGAGCCGAAGCTCCTCGTACTCAGCGTCGCCGAGCGTCGTCGTCACCTCCTCGATGTCGATCGACGTGATCGTGCGCACACACGACTTCTTCATATGCTTATTGCCGCAAAAACTCGTAAAATCATGTTCCCCGATCAGATACTCCGCCGCCTTGCGCATCGCCTCGACATCCAGCGTTTCCGGCAGATACAGGATCTGCTGCCGCCCGAACACCGGCCGAACAAAGCCCGTGGAGATGCGGTAAACATACGTCTTTGAGCGGGCATTGAGGCGCGCGTGAAACCGCGCGTCCGCCACCTTCGCGTCCGTAACCGCAATGTCTTTCGGGAGATACCGGTTCATCAACTCGAGGATCTTCCCCGGGCCGTACGGCGTGTTGACGACAAAGTTCGCCGTCTGCCCGACCGCATGCACGCCCGCGTCTGTCCGGCCGGAGCCGTTCACCTCGATCGGCTGCTCGAACAATTGCGTCAACATCGTCTCGAGCTTCCCCTGAATCGTATTCTCAGTGTTGCCCTGCTTCTGCCAGCCGTCGTAGCGGCTGCCGTCATACTGCAGGGTAATACAGATATTCTTGCTGCTCATCTCACAACTTCCCCGCCGCAAAATTCACCCGCGGCGCATCGTTTTATCAGTTGCCGTTATCATTGCCGTTATCATTGCCGTTGTCATTTCCGTTGCCATTTCCGTTCTCCGCGGGTGTCAGCGAAGGCTCAGGTTCTTCCGACGGCTTCGCTCCCTCCGTCGGTTTCACCTCTTCCGTCGGCTTCACTTCCTCCGTCGGTTTCACCTCTTCCGTCGGCTTCACCTCTTCCGTCGGCTTCACCTCTTCGGTCGGCTTCACTTCCTCCGTCGGCTTCACCTCTTCCGTCGGCTTCACCTCCTCCGTCGGCTTCACCTCTTCGGTCGGCTTTACCTCCTCCGTCGGAGTAGGCTCTACTTCACCCGTCGGTGTCGGTTCCGGCTCCTCCGTCGGCGTCGGCTCCGGCTCATCGGTAGGCGTCGGCTCAGGCGAAGGTGTCGGCGTTGCGGTCGTCACCACGAAAGCCTTCTCGGTCGGCGTAGGCGTGTTCTTCACGCCGGGCGTCGGCGTTGCCTCCTCCGTAGGCGTCGGCTCCGGTGTCGAAGTCGGCTCCGGCGTAGGCTCGTCGGTCGGCGCACTCGTCGGCGTGCTCATCGGCGTAGGCGTATACACAACCGCGGTCGGAGTCACGTCCTTCCCGCTGTTTCCGCCCTCGGGAATCATCACGATCATGATCAAAAAGACCGTGAGGATCAAAACAAGGCCGATGATCAGCGCGATGGTTCTGCGTCGGAAAATCCACGGCGAATCGTCATCGCTGTCGTGGAACACCTTCGCAAGCCACGCCTTGAAACGGTCTGCGCCGCTCTTCGGAGCGTTCTTCTTCGCATTCCGGCGGCGTCTCGCGGCCCGCTCTTCCTCCTCGTCCTCTTCGTCCTCATCGACATACTCATCGGAGTCGATGTCCGAAACTTCCTCGTCCTCCACCGATGTTCTCACAGCGGTAAATTCTCTCGTCTCTCCAAACGTCTCGTCGGGCTCATCCGCAGCTTCGATGTCGCCTTCATTCTCCGCAGGCTTCGGCTGCCCGTTGTCATCATACTCATGCTCTGCAATCTCCTCCGGGTTCTCACCCAGAATATCATCGATCGATGCCATAGTTCCTCCTGATTCGCACTCATTTTTCGAACGCGCCCGGGCGACTGCCCCGCGCAGGAAACACTTCTGCATAATATCACAGTATAGAAGTATACCACAACTGCCGCATCTGCACAAGAACCGAGTTTTTTATGTAAAAAATATGAAATAACTTGCCCTTTGTAACTTATGCATATATAATAGCGAAAGTCAGGAAAGGAGCTGCTCCCATGCGATACCGGAATCCCTTTGCGGATAAGCCCAAGCGGCATGAAATCAAAACCGTTCTCACGTACCCGCAGTACGTGGAGCTGCGCGCGCGGGTCGCCGGAATTCTCACGCCCGACCCCCATATGCCGGGTCCGGACGGGTATCGGATTCAAAGCGTGTATTTCGATACCGTGAAGCACGACTCCTACTACGAGAAGGACAGCGGTGTGCAGCACCGTAACAAGTACCGCATCCGCGCTTACAACGGCAGTGATTCCTTCATCGTCCTGGAGAACAAGGAAAAGATCGACGACCGCATCAGCAAGACGTCCGCGGTCATCACGAGGGCCGACTACGACGCGATCCTGGCGGGCGACTACTCGCCGCTTCTCGCGTACGACAACCCCCTCTGCCGGCAGGTGTACGGCCTCAGGCAATCCGACGGGCTTCGCCCCGAGGTGATCATCGAGTATCAGCGCCAGGCGTACGTCCACCCGCTCTCCATGGTCCGAGTCACCTTTGACTGCCAGATCAGCGCCGGGGTCAACACTCTGGACATGTTCGACGAGCGACTCGTCACACGTCCCCTGTTCCCGCAGCGCGAAGTCGTTTTGGAGGTCAAATACGACGACAGCTACCCCATGTATCTCCGCCAGCTTTTGGAAAATACAGGAATCAAGCTTGCCGTCTCCAAATTTGTCCTCGGCTGCGACTACCTGCGCAACAACTACATCGTGTTGCCGCGCACCTGAACCAATACATCTTTCGGGAGTTTACCATGACTGATTACATTGACGAAATCAAAAAACTGATGGGAGCCGCGGACTCGCTCGGCACGACCACACCCATACAGATTCTCGCGTGCTTAACGTACACGCTCGTGTGCGCCGCCATCATCTACTGCGTCTACCGCTTCTTCTACCGCGGTGCCTGCTACAGCGAGAATTTTGCGGTGCTGCTGGTCATGGTTGCGGTCATCACCGCGATGATCATCTTAACGATTTCCTCGAGCGTCGCCCTTTCTTTGGGAACCATCGGTGCTCTGAGTATCATTCGTTTCCGTTCCGCGATCAAGGATCCGCTGGACGTCGGCTTTTTGTTCTGGTCCGTCGTGGTCGGTCTGACCACCGGTGCCGGCATGGTTCCCTTTGCACTGGTCGGCTCTGTGTTTATCGCCGTCCTCTACATTTTCCTTACGCTTCTGCGCACCTCGCGCGGCACGTACCTTCTTCTGGTCCGCTACAATGATCAGGCGGCCGAGGATGTTGCGAAGATCGTCGACGACCTGGGCGGAAGACTGAAGAACAAGACGGTTTACAAGGAAGAAACCGAGCTCACCGTACAGATTCGTTTCAAGGGTTCGGACACTCCGTTCCTCGACGAACTGCTGGCAACGGAGGGCGTATCCAACGCCGTATTGGTTGAATTTACCGGTGAATAATTCGGAGGCTCTCACATCACAATGAAACGTAATTCCAACAAAAAAATCGCGATTATCACGCTCGCATGCATTGCCGCAATCGGAATTCTGATTGCGGTAATTTCTGCACTGACAAAAGACAACAAGCCCGGCAACACGGACGTTTCGGCAACGCCGACGCAGGGTCAGGCCACGGGGACGGTGACGCCGGATCCCGGCAAGCCCACCTCGGGCCCGGACAACAACGATCCGACACCGACGCCGAAGCGCGACGACTACACCGGGGATAAGATTGAATTTACCAACGACATGCCCGACGTCGTCTTCTCTCACGCGGGCAACTTCTACAAGACGGACCTCACGGTGAGAATCTTCTCCCGCAACGAGGGCACGATCTACTACACGACCGACGGAACGCATCCGACGACGTCCTCGAACCGCTACGATCCGCGGACCGGACTCACGCTCACGGCCAACAAGGGCAACATCCCGAAGGTATGGTCACTGCGCGCGGCCGTCTTCTACGCGGACGGCACGAAGTCGGCGGAGTTCGTTCACTCCTACATCCTCGGCGCGCGCGTCGACTCCCGCTACCAGACCATGGTGTTCACCATCAACGGTGACCCGGCGGAGCTCACGGACGAGCCCGACGGCATCCTGGCCGGTGAGAACTACGAGAACCGCGGACGCGCAAGCGAGCGCGGCATTTATCTCGAGGTGATGAACCCCGACGGCACGCTCGTGACCGAGCAGAACTGCGGTGTCCGCGTCTACGGCGCATACTCCCGCCGCAACTCGCAGAAGTCCATGAAGTTCTACGCCCGCAAGGAATACAGCCCGGAGACCGGAACGTTCTACTTAAACTTCCTCGATCTCACGACGGCCGACGGATCGTCGACGCAGGTTGTCCGCTACGACAAATTCGTGCTTCGCGCATCCGGCAACGACTACCGTTTCGCGTTCGTGCGCGACGAGCTGAACCAGATGCTGGCAATCGATGCGGGCTTCACCGAGTACGAGAGCGTCTGCCCGGCGGTCTGCTACATCAACGGCACCTACTACGGTTTCTTCTGGGTACACGCTTCCTACTGCGACACGTACCTCAAGAACCATTACGGCGACTCCCCGGCGAAGACGGCCGCAAAGGCTTCGGGCGCCGAAGAGTATACGGAGGGTGAATTTGTCGTCCTCGAGGGCGGCGACTCCTACAAGAAGACCGAGGACGGCGACGACTTCAACAACACCTGGGCCAAGGCGTACGACACGGACTACTACCGCTTCGCGTACGGCGACCTCACAAACAACTCGCTCTACCGCGAGCTGTGCAACTGGATGGACGTTGAGGACTACCTCTCCTACATGGCATACAACATCTACCTGTGCAACAAGGACTGGCCGAACAACAACTACAAATGCTTCCGCTATGTTCCCGCCGAGGGCGAGTCGCTCGGCACGGGCGTCTACGACGGACGCTGGCGCTACCTGCTGCACGATATCGACTACACGTACGGCCTCTACGGCCAGCAGGAGGTGCTCGCGACCTACGACACGCTCCGCGTTGTTCTGACCGAGGGCTCCGACCGCTACGCACCGCTTCTCGATGCGCTGTTGGCCCGCCCGGACTGCATGGAATACTTTGTCAAGAAGTCGCTTGATTATGCGAACGGTGCGCTCTCCGCGGAGAACATCACGGAGACCCTGAATGCCGTAAGCGCAGCGCGTGCATCCGAAATGACATACTACTACAACTACATCGCTTCGCTCGGCGCTGAGGATGCTTCCTGGGTCAAGGAAGACCAGCTCCAGGGTCAGCTGCAGACCATCATCGATTTCGCGCAGGCCCGCCCGACGAAAGCATTTTCCTACTTAAAGAGCCGCTTCCTCCTGAAGGGTTCCTACTCTCTCGAGGTTGCCGCAGAGGAAAATGCCAAGATCAGGATCAACTCCTACACTCTTCCGGCCGGCAAGCGCTTCTCGGGCATCTACGCAACCGACTACGCGACCGACCTGAGTGCAACCTTCCGCGACGGCTACGCCTTCGACTACTGGGAGGTCAACGGCGAGAAGCGGACATCCCAAAAGCTTAAGCTCACGGAAAATGATGTCTCCGCAGGCCGCATCTCCGTCGTTCTCCACGTCAAGGAGAACAACAACACAGGCGTTGTGGTCGAGACGATCAGCGCCCGCGGCGACGATTACATCGTGCTTCGCAACTTAAGCAGAAACGAGATCTCCGTTGCTGGCTACACGCTGACCGACGGCGGCGAGTCCGTTGACGGCAAGCCGAAGTCCTTCAAGATAGCGGACGGCACCGTGATCCCCGCCGGCGGCACGCTTCAGATCGACTGCGTGAAGACGAACGAGGACGGCACGGCCGCCGAGGATCCGACCGGCAAGCTCATCCCGTTCCGCCTCTCCAAGGGCGACACCCTGACGCTCTCGGATGCAAGAGGCAACAAGCTTCAGACCGTGGCGATCCCGAATCTCCACAGCGGTTTTGTCTATCGCCGCGACAGCTTCACCGGAGAATTCCGCGAGGAGAAATAACTCCCCGGAACCGGTCAATTGACCAATGAACAACCAAGCCGCCGGAAGCGGGTTCTGCCCTCCGGCGGCTTAGACTGTGAATAAGGATGTATACGAACATGAATTCTTCCGAACAAACACTGCACACGGAGAATAAAATGGGCACCATGCCCATCCCGCGGCTCCTCGTCAGCATGTCGCTGCCGATGGTGGCCTCGATGCTCGTGCAGGCACTCTACAACGTCGTGGACAGTATCTTCGTGTCGAAGTTCGACCAGGACGCGATGACCGCCGTCACGCTCGCCTTCCCGGCACAGACGCTTCTGATCGCCATGGCGGTCGGTACCGGCGTCGGTATCAACGCGCTTCTGTCCTACAACCTCGGCCGCAAGGACAGCTGCGGCGTCAACAACGCCGCAACGCACGGCATCGCCATCTACGCGATCTACGCCGTCGTCTTCTGCATCCTCGGCTTCACGCTGGCCGAGCCGTTCATCCGCTCGCAGTTCTCGGCAAAGGATTTTGCGGACAAATACGACGTCACGATGAAGACCATCGGCTACGGCAAGGACTACCTCTCCGTCGTCATGGGCTGCTCCCTGGGTCTGTTCTTCCAGGTGCTTTTAGAGCGTCTCCTGCAGTCGACCGGCCGCACGATCTACGCGATGATCACACAGGGAACCGGTGCGATCATCAACATTTTCCTCGACTATGCACTCGTGTTCGGACACTTCGGACTTCCGCAGATGGGCGTCAAGGGTGCCGCCGTCGCAACTGTCATCGGCCAGTCGGTAGCCGCCCTGTTGGGACTGTACTTCAACCTCACAAAGAACAAGGAGGTCAGCCTCTCGATGCGCGGCTTCCGCTTCCATGCGGCAACACTCAAGAGCATCTACAAGGTTGCTTTCCCGAGCATTCTCATGCAGGCGATCGCCTCGGTCATCACCTACATCCTGAACAGCCTGCTCGCCGGATTTACGATGGACGCCGTGACCGTGTTCGGCATCTACTTCAAGATTCAGAGTTTCATCTTCATGCCGGTGTTCGGCTTCAACAGCGGCATGGTCCCGATCCTCGCCTACAACTACGGCGCACGCCGCAAGAAACGAATGGTCGAGACGCTGCGCTTAAGCTACTTCATCGCGGCCGCGATCATGGCCGTGGGAACCGTTTTGTTCTGGGTGTTCCCGCAGCAGCTGCTCTCGCTCTTCAGCGAGGACGCCTCTTCGCTTGAAACACTAGTGACGTACGGCACGCCCGCGTTCCACTACATCAGCCTGCACTTCATCGCGGCATCGTTCTCGATCATCACGATCTCGGTGTTCCAGGCGCTCGGAAACGGCCTCTACGCAACGATCGTTTCGTTCTGCCGTCAGGTGGTCATCCTCCTGCCGGTCGCTTGGTTCATGGCCAAGGTTGTCAAGAAGCTCGACTTCGTATGGCTCTCCTATCCGATTGCCGAGGTTTGCTCCGCCCTGCTGTGTGCGTTCTTCCTCATGAAGATTTACCGCAACCAGATTGCGCCGCTGCCGGATTGATGCATTTTCCGTGCCGCACTTGACTTTCGGCAAAAAATCGCTATAATCACCTTTGTTGATTCTGCGCGCCGGGCGAACGTTTCGACCCGGCCGCATTATTTAGGAGGAAAATCCATGAAGAAACTTTTGATGGTCATCCTGCTGGCGATGGGCCTCTGCGTATGCCTTGCTGCATGCGACGATGACTATGACGACGATGACGATGATGAGGATGACAAGAGAACCGAGGCTTCTACCCCGACGCCCGAAGAGCTCGTTGAGAATGCCACGCCCACTCCGGAGGGTGGTCCCGAGATTGCTTCCATGGAGACCTGGGGCGATTTCACCGTTGGTGTTCCGGTAGGCTGGACCTTCCGCAAGGGGGATGCATTTGACGAGGATGATACCCGCTACTGCTCCGTAAAGATGTCCGATTTCAAGTACTTCGACTTTAAGATCGAGTCCGATGAGCTTGCAACGCAGCACTACCTGTACAACAAAGAGACGTATACCAACGAGCAGAGGACCGTAAGCGGCACCTTCGGCGACATCAGCTGGGACGGCTTCCAGTACAGCGACGGCTGGGGCGGATACGGCTTCGAGCTGATTACAACCCTGGACGACGGCAGACGCGCCCGTGTTTCGTCCTGCGGCTTCCAGATCAACAGCGACGAGGTTGCACTGGTGCTCGGCACACTGCGCATTGCGTCCTCGGACGAAGACGCTGAGTGACGGCAAATCCATCCGTATTTTCAAAGAAGCTGACGCAGCAGAATGTGTCAGCTTCTTTTTGTTTTTATTGACAGCCATTTTCCGATAAAGTATAATAGATGCAATGGCGGTCTCCGTCAAATATGAGAAAGGTTTGGTACTTAGAATGAACAATATTCCTGTAGTAAAACTCGGTATTGTTGCCGTTAGCCGTGACTGCTTCCCGATCGTTCTGTCCGAGAAGAGACGCGCCGCTATCAAGGCTGCTTACAAGGGTGACCTCTATGAGTGTCCCGTAACTGTGGAGAACGAGCTTGATATGCTCAAGGCGGTTGAGGATGTTAAGAAGGCTGAGTGCAACGCACTTGTAGTTTTCCTCGGCAACTTCGGTCCCGAGACTCCCGAGACTTTGATCGCTAAGAACTTCGACGGCCCCGTAATGTTCGTGGCTGCTGCCGAGGGTGACGGCGACATGATCAACGGCCGCGGCGATGCTTACTGCGGTATGCTGAACTGCTCCTACAACCTCGGAATGCGCCACCTCAAGGGCTATATTCCGGAGTATCCGGTAGGAACCGCTGATGACATTGCGAAGATGATCGCTGACTTCGTTCCGATCGCTCGCGCTATCATCGGTGTTAAGAATCTTAAGATTATTACCTTCGGACCTCGTCCGCAGGACTTCTTCGCCTGCAACGCTCCCATCAAGGGTCTCTATGAGCTTGGCATTGAGGTTGAGGAGAACTCCGAGCTTGACCTCTTCGTAGCTTACAAGGCACATGAGAACGATCCTCGTATCCCGTCTGTCTGCGAAGACATGGCTAAGGAAATGGGCGAAGGCAAATACTACCCTGAGATGAGCGCTCGTATGGCACAGTTCGAGCTTACGCTCCTTGACTGGGCTGAGCAGCACAAGGGTGCACGCAAGTATGTGGCATTTGCCGACAAGTGCTGGCCTGCATTCCCGGAGACCTTCGGTTTCGAGCCTTGCTACGTAAACAGCCGTCTTGCAAGCCGCGGTATCCCGGTATCCTGCGAGGTTGATATCTACGGCGCACTCTCCGAGTACATCGGCGCTTGCGTAACCGGCGATGCAATCACTCTCCTTGACATCAACAACTCCGTTCCTCAGTACATCTACGACGAGGACATCAAGGGCAAGTATGATTACAAGCTTACCGATACGTTCATGGGCTTCCACTGCGGTAACACTCCGTCCTGCAAGATGTGCAGCGACCGTGCGATCAAGTATCAGCTCATCCAGCACCGTCTCCTCGAGCCGGAAGGAAGCGAGCCTGATTTCACACGCGGAACCCTTGAGGGCGACATCGCAGCAAGCGACATCACCTTCTATCGTCTGCAGTGCAACAGCGACGGAGAGCTTGTTTCCTACATCGCTGAGGGCGAGATTCTCGACGTACCTACCCGTTCCTTCGGTGGTATCGCAATCTTCGCTATCAAGGAGATGGGACGCTTCTATCGTCACGTGCTCATCCAGAAGAGATATCCTCACCACGGTGCGGTAGCATTCGGTCACTGCGGCAAGGCCCTGTTCGAGGTATTCAAGTTCCTCGGCATCAAGGACATTGCTTACAACCAGCCGAAGTCCCTTCCGTACCCGACCGAGAATCCCTGGGCTTAATCCTTGAGATTACAAGTTTGATCACGAAGGCCGGCTGTCACATGACAGTCGGCCTTTTTGTTCCGCAACCGGAGGTTATCACTTCATGTTCGACAACAAGCGGGGAACCGTCAAAAGCGGTGTCACCAACTTTACCATCTGCATCATCGCCTCGCTCATTTATTGTCTCGGCGTCAACTTCTTCATTCTGCCCGGCGGATTATATTCCGGCGGGTTTACGGGCATTTCGCAGCTGTTGTCGCTGCTCGCGATCGGCACGCCGCTCGAGCCCTACAACATCAAAGGCGCCCTATACTTTCTGTTGAACATTCCGATCGTCATCCTCGGCTGGCGCGTCCTCGGATCCAAATCGATGCTCAAGGCCGGCTTCACGATCATCCTGGAGAGTGCCCTCATGTCCTTCCTTCCGATTCCGAAGGAACCGATCATCTCGGATGCCCTCACAAACACAATCGTGGGCGGTTTCTTCGAGGGCATCGGCAGCGGCCTTCTGTACGTCGGTTTCGGCTCCGGCGGCGGCACGGACATCATCGGCATCGTCATGAGCCAGAAGTACCGCATCCTGACCGTCGGCCGCGTCTCGCTGGCCGTGAACATCGTCGTGTACGCTGTCTGCGCGATCGTCTTCAACCCCGAGGTTGCCGTGTACTCCATCATCGCAGCGTTCTGCTGCTCGCTGATCATTGACAAGATTCACCTGCAGAACCGTGCCGTGACCGTCAACATCTTCACGAACAGGGAGACCGAGATTGGCGACTGGATCCGCGACAACATCAACCGAAGCGCGACCGTCTTCACCGGCACAGGCGTCTACTCCGGCGCCGAGCGCAAGCTCGTCATCAGCGTCATGTCGGAGTACGAATACCACCGGCTGCGACACGCGCTGCCGGACCTCGATCCGCTGGCATTTGTCAACGTCTATCCCTCGTCCGCCGTGCTCGGCGATTTTGAAAAGAGATTGTCATAAACGCGAAAAGACCGCCGGTTTTTACACCGACGGTCTTTCTTCTCTTCCATACTACTCCGTTTCGTACGTTACCTCGTACCACGCGTCCGTATCTTCGTTGATTCCCTGAAGGTCGTAAACATCAAGACCCTTGTACTTGCCGACGACCTCGGGCTTGCGCTTGTCCTCCGGCCAACGCCCGATCTTCGTGACGCCCTCATCGTTAACGATCTCAAGCACCATCGAGTACGGGACCCTCAGGCTCAGGGAATGTACACTCTGGTTCTCCGTTTTATATCGAAGCCTCTCCGGATACCGCGCAAAATACTTCGCCTCCTGCTCCTCTTCCCAGACGCCGGGAAGCGAGTTGTGAAGCTCCGAGCCTCGCACTCCGAGCTCAACTCTCGGATCTCCGGGTTCCGGATGTTCCGATTCCTTCAGCCAGATATACGCCGCGTACTCCTCCGGGTATTGCTCGCGAAGCATCCGCTGGCCCTCTTCCCAGGCGTCACCGAAGCAGACGTAAATCCAGACCCACTCATCCGCATCATGCTCGCCCCACAGCTTCTTGTCAAGTTTTTTGTTGGAGTCGTCGATCACGATTGTGTGCTCCGGCGTAACGACTTCCTTCGTCACCTTCGTAAAGCCGGCGATAGCCTTCTCCAGATCCGCAAGGTCCTTCGCCTCCGTCCATTGGAACTCGTAGCTGAACCGCTCCGAAATCAGGAAGTTTTCGAACTGCTTCGGGGAGATCAACGCGCGGATCGTGTTCTTCTCCGCGGCATACCGGAACGTCAGATCGCTGTACGCTTTGAGTCGCTCCAGCTCCTCAGCATGAATCCGCTCCGAGAGTTCCTGAAAATCTTTGTCGTAATTGTCGACATGCCGGAGAATCTCATCAAGTTCCGTCCACTCCTCGTCCGTGAAGCTGTCTCTGCGAACCTGCTGAAAAATCCTCTCGCTGTCCTTTACCACCGCAACCCAATCTTCTCCGCTCTTTGAGCGCGCAATGGCCTCTTCCTGGTACTCCCCGTCAAACCACTGGCCGAAAGCAATCCGGTATCGCTCGTACAAAGGATTTCGCTCATATTTTTCGCGGTACTCCTTCGTAAACGCTTCCAACTCCGGGTCATCCCACTCCGTCTGGAACGTAATCTTCACCGAGAACAGAACATCGTCGCGACCGGCATATTCGCGGAACATCGACTCAAGCGAGCGGCCTATGTAAATCACACCGGCCTTCGGCATAAGTTCGTCGCCGGAACCGTTCTCCGAAACTGTCTCGATCGATTTTGCTTTGCTTCCCGACGGCGTCGGCTGCGCCGTAATAACCGGCGTGACCTCCTTCGTCGGCGCTGCGCTCTCTGTCGGGGTCGTGCCCGAATCCGGCTGCAGCTTATTTCCCTTGCCGATTTTTTGATAGACCGGAATGGAAATCCCGATTAACAACAAGGCAACGACCGCTCCGACGATCGCCTTGGTTCTCTTTTGTTTTTTCGCTGTATTTTCCTCATGTCTCGCCTTCAGGCGCTCCATCACTTCCTCAGTGCTTCTCATCGTCAATGCCCTCCTTCGCAAGCTCATTCCTAAGGGCAGCGCGAGCTCTCTTCAAAAAGCTGTTGATGCTGTGAACAGTCCGCCCGGTCGCCGCAGCGATCTCCTTTGCGGACATCTCCTCGACGTACTTCAGCTGAAGCACGAGACGGTAATCCTCCGGCAAATGCTCCATCGCCTTCGTAAGCTTCTCCGCCTCTTCGTTTCGCTCACATCTTACGAGCACATCCTCTTCCTCGGCTGCCAATCCCGCCAGATCCTCCGGCGACACCGGAATCGAGCGCCGGTTTTTGTACATGTACTTCACCGCACGGTTTCTGGCGATGTTGTACAGCCAGGTCTTGAAGAGGGAATCGCCGCGAAAGGACGGCTTTTTGTCCACCAGTACAAACAGTGCTTCCTCCGCCATGTCCTCCGCGTCCGCTTCATTTCCGAGATAGCGCGTTAAGAAGAGAACGAGCCCTTCATAGTACGTCTCGACGATTTCCGTCAGGCCGTCCCAGTCTCCTTTCAGAAAACGGCGGTAGCTACTTGCACCGTTATCCTCCATTCGGCTCACCTCCTTTTGATGTGACAAAAGAACTGTCCCCTCGTCACTCCTTGTCACTCTGCCCTTCTATCTCTTAGTCCCGGTTTTCGCGAAAAATAGGCACAGTACTTACGCGTTCATCTCAATATCGTACCAGTCGTCGACGTCCGTCACAAGCCACTCCAGGCCGCGGCGGCGCTCGATGACGATGGACGGATGAAGGTTGCCGGTTGGCGAATCCGCATGTACCTTCTTATCGTTGATCGCCCAGTTGTAGCGATAATACAAGTCCAGCATGTCAAGGATCTCCTCCTTGCTGCGGAGCTTGCACCGTTTGATGAACTTCTCCGTCGAACCGCTGCTCATGACAAAGCCGATCGCCTTCTCACAGTCGCAGATTTCGCCCGCGTCGGAGATGTCCTTGACGAGCCCCAGGCTCCAGCACAGCGCCCAGTACGCCTCGTACGCCCAGTCCATGTCGATTGCATCCTGCATCGAGTAGGTGCCGTCCACAAGGCTCTTCTCCTTGGAGTTCAGAAGCTCCTCCACGCCGTACTGCTTAAGCATCGGCGCGAAAAATTCAATGCTCTCCTGATAGTTGTTCTTGCCGATGTCGCACGCGATCTGTGTGCAGATCAGGCATGCGATCGCACGCTTGCAGACGGTCTCCTTGTCCTTGAGCGTGACCGCATCATCGTTCCAGCAGGTCATGAGTCTGTCCGCAGCGGCAATGTTTTGCTTCCGGCAGAGTTTGTTGTTCTTCTCGCGGCGCTTCCGCTGAAGCTTAGTCTCGGGGAGCTCATCGCTTTGCAGGCAGGGATGATTCTGCTTCGTATAGTTCACCGCCTGCTCGAAAATGACATCGTTGATATCAATCACCATGAGTTTTCCGTTCTGCACCGCAAAGAAATGCACCTTGTCGGAAAATGTCATCTTGAGAACAGCCTCAATCTGCCCGTCGTCCCGCGTGTAGAGATATCCCCAGGAGATCCCGAGCGTCTTAAAATCCTCCGGTGTCATCTGGTTGTTCTGCATCAAAACCTTAATGCATTCGTTGCCGATGGCCTCCTTCAGCTGCCGGTTGTAAATCTGATTTGTTTCCACAGTGCTCCCTCCTCTTTTTGTCGGCGCAGTCGCCAACACATGCATAGCCTACAGTTTCAAAACCGCAACAATCTCGTCGTCGCACATTTCCCCGGTCTCCGTAAAACCGAAGGACGCGTACAGCTTTTTGGCGACTTCATTTTCCGGCTCAATCAAAGCTGTTTCATCAGCTCGCCCCAGGCGCCGAGCGCCCTTCCGTCGTAGCCGAGATACGTTAGCGCCGTGGTCTTGACCGGCGCGATGCGGCGAAGCTTCTGCTCCACGCTTTCATCGGAGGAGAGCGACTCATCCTGCAAAACGTTACGAATCTTGCAAAGCATAATATCCCCGTCGCCCTTCGTGATGAAGTCCGTCACCTCGAGCTCGAATGTGACCGGCGACTTCTCCAGCACAGGCACATCAAGCACCGCGCCCTTGCCGATGTCGAGCGCAACCTTCATCTTGTCGGGGTTGTCCCCGCTCACACAGCCGAGATAATCCGCGACCGGCAAAAGCTCCTCGGTGACCAGATTGGCGGAAAACACCTTGCTTCTCTTAATGTTGTCCTTTGTGAGCTTATTGCCGCCGATGCAGCACATAACGCCCATCTCATGCTCCCAGATATAGCTGAACCAGCAGAAAAGGCCGAAGTCCGGATTGCCCTTTTCATCGTAAGTCCCGTACAAAAACAGCGTCTGCGGACAAAAATCATTGTTCGGACGCAAGCTGATCTTCCCCATATTGTTTCTCCTTTTTTCGTTTATTCACTATGTACTACTGTTGTAGAACAGTCGCCATCGACCAGCGCAGCTGACCAACTCTACACCAGTTCCTTCCTCTGATACCGTACAAACGCCAGCGCGAGCAACACCGCGAACAGCACCGGGCTGATTACGATGCACGCAGGCTTCAGCGCAGAGTTCATGATCACCCCGCGGGAATCCGCCAGCGTAAACGCGGAAAGATATTTGAAGCCTTCCACGCTCTTGCCCATCTCCGAGATCACGTTAAAAATGTACGCGGCGAAGACCAGACCGATGCTGATGCCGAGCATTTTCTTCGTCTTGTGCGTAAACGTCGAGATGAACAACCCGAGCGCAAACAGCACAATGGACGGAAACACCGGTGTGATGCTCAGCAGAAGAAGCTGCTTATTGTCCGGCGTCTCTGAGATATTCAGCGCAACAATATTGAACGCGCCGAGGATCACGATCATCGAGAGGATGTAGATCATGGAGACGACAATCTTGTCCGCGACGACCCTGCGTCTGGTGATCGGCAGCGCCGCCAGATACTCGATCGTCTTCTCGCTCTCCTCCTTCAGCACGATGTTCGAGCCGAGAAGGCAGCTGTAGATACCGATGATCAGATACAAAAAGACGAAGCCCTCCGACTTCAGCCATCCGAAGGCTGTGTCAAGCCCTGCAATGTCCATGTTGAATGCTTTCAACAGCTCGGGCGGAAATGCCGTAAGCATCTCATTCACCTTGTTGCCCTTGCCGTCGCTCACGATCGACGGATAAACCAGATAGATCAACAGAAGGAGCACCAGCATGGTCGCGGTCCAGATGACAAATCCTCTCAGATTGACTTTTAACTCACGTTTTATCATCCGGCACCTCCTCGTAGTAATGCATGAACATTTCCTCGAGCGTAGCCTCCTCGATGAAGATCTTGCGGATCCGGAACGCCGCCAGTTTCTTGATCAGCTCATCGTCCGGCAGCGTGTTCGCAAAGCGCACAGTGTCGCCCTCCCTCGAGAGCACCTTGACCCCGAGCTCCGCCACAAGCGCATCGACTTCGTCGGCGGTGACAGTCACAAACGTCAGCTGCTTGTCGCTGATTTCGTCGACCTGGCCGGCCTTAATCAGCTCGCCGCTTCGGATGATGCCCACGCGGTCACAGATCTTCGAAACCTCGCTCAGAATGTGCGTCGAGTAAAATACCGTATTGCCCTTGTCGCGCTCTTCCCTCAAAAGCTCGTAGAAGACTTTCTGCATGATCGGGTCCAGACCGCTCGTCGGCTCGTCCATGATGATCAACTCAGGCTCGTGCATCAACGCCAAAACGATGCCGACCTTCTTAAGATTACCTAACGAGAGGTCCTCAACCTTGCGCGTCTCGTCGAGCTTCAGCCGCGCGACCAACTCCTGCCGCTTTTCGTGAATCCTTGCTGCGCACGGGTATTTGCCGTAAAAACTCTCGTGATGATCGAAGATTCCCTTCACCGTGAGATCGTCGTACAAAAAGACCTCGCTCGGCAGATATCCAATCCGACTTTTCGCCTCCACGTCGTCCCTGGTCAGCTCGCGCCCACCAAACACAACCGAGCCAGAATCCTTGTTGATCAGGTTCATGACCGAGCGGATCGTCGTGGATTTGCCGGCGCCGTTCGGGCCGATAAAACCGAAGATCTCCCCCTTGTTCAGGGAGAGCGAAAGATTCTCGACGCCCTTCACCTTGCCGTAGTACTTCGTAAGATTTTTGATTTCCAGAATCGTCTCACTCATAGTTCGCTCCAAAATCCTCTGCCGCCGCGCTCTCCAGCCACTTGTTCAGCCAGTACAGCTGCCAGTCGATGAACTGCTCATTGATGCAGTCGATGCCGTGGATCTCCAGTATCGTCGCCTGCAACTGATAATGCCGAATCGCCACCCAGTCGGAAAATGAGTCCTTCTCCCGCCGGCTGAGCTCACAGCATTTCACATAGCCCGCCAGGAAATCCCGATACACCTGCTTCGTCTCGTCGATGTCCTCCTGCTTTAAGTTGAAATAGTCTGTCATGTCGCACATGACCATGATGTCAAACATCCGCGGCGCCATGCAGACGGTATCAAAATCGACGAGATAAATCTTCCCTTCCGCAGTCTGCATCAGATTTCCCCTGTGCAGATCGCCGTGACAAATCCCCAGCGGAAGGTCCTTCACCTTCGCCCACAAGCGCTCCGCAAGCTCTTCGTATTCGGCCAGTCTCGGATAATTCTTCCTGCGAAGGCATTCAAGATACCGCCCGACGAAGAAATCCTTTCCGTGCGAAACCGGCTCCGCCTGATAGCTGTCCATCAACCGGTGAAACTTCCCGACCAGCTCTCCGACTTCGACCGCGGAAGCAGTCATATCCGGCTCATCGCCTTCAACGAACTCCATGAGCTCAATCAGTTTCTTTTCGCCGGCGATGATCTCCTCAAAGATCGCGTCGCCATCCTTCGTCAGGATCATCCTCGGCACCGGAAAATCATTTTCCTCCAGATACCGCATGACCGAAACCGACTGCCTTGCGGTCTCCGCGAACGCATCCCCGATCACCTTCAAAAGATACTTTGCATCAGCGGTCACGACATACGTCTGACTGCCGCCTTCACGCAGCAGCTCCACTGACGCATCGTCAATCCCGTAGTGTTCCGCCAGGATCTCTTTAAGTCTGCGGTTTTGCATTCGGTTCCACAGTTCTTCCTTCTGTGCGATGCCGAAATTCAATATTTTCCAAAGGGAATCCACGGCATACGGGCCATACGTCTGCATGTACGAGATATGCATCTGCGCTGCGCCGTAGAACACCAGGTCATACTCTTCCCGGGAGACGCCGTCATCCCCGTAGTAACCCCGCAGAAAGCTCTCCGCCAGGTCGAAGCGGTAGCTCATCTCCTCGGTGTCGTGGTTGAAGTCCACAAACTGCATGATGAACGGCCAGCCGAGATCCAGGAACCGGCTGCCGATGCCGGAATCGTCCAGATCAATGAAGATCACCTTTCCGTCGTTTCGGATCATCGCGTTGTGCGGCCCCAGGTCCGTGTGAACGAAGCATTGATCGAGTTTCTCGAAATCGGGGATCGCGTCGAGGATCGCATCAAATTCCTTCGCAAAATCGCGTTCCCGGAACCACTCGTAATAGCGCTGCTTGCTCTGCGTGAACGGAGTCCTGATCCCGTACCCCTGCAGCGCGTGCAACTCCCTCGCCGCCTGTCCGAGCCGAAATTCATCCTCGGGCGTCTCCTCCATCTGGCGCCCTTCGACGTACTCCATCAGGTAAAACCAATATCCCTGCTCGCTGATGTAAGCTTCCCCGGCCTTCGTCCGGCAGATCGCCGGCGCAAGGCCCTTTTCATTTCCCAAAAAGAGATGCGCCTGTACGTTGCTGCGGATCGTCTCCTCCGGCATATCGCACGAGTACCCTTTCAGGACATAGCGGCCGAAGTCGGCCTTGATCCGATAGACCGGCCTCTCCTCGCTCTCCTTAAGGCAGGCTTCCACGCACGGATCCCCCAGCTCCCATCGCGCCAGAACATCCGGGATCCTGCACTTGTCCAACGTATTTTCCAACAATCCATCCCCCTGTTTAACGGTTGTATTTTTCGGAAAATGCCTCGATATACTTCATGGCAAACGGCTTCAGCTCGCCATCATCATCCACAAGCAATGCATCCTCCCCGGGCAGCCAGGAGATCGTGTCGTTGAGGCCCCACACAGTGAAGGCTTCAACGCCGTATCGCCCGGCGACTTCCGCGAAATTGCGGAATATAGAGTCCTGTATCTCCTTCGTACTGTGGTTGCTCACGTCGAATTCCGTGACCTGCAGCTCCACACCGAGGCTCGTGTAAAACCGGAACATATCCTCCATGAACTCCGCGGTCTCATCCTTGGAGCCCCAGAAGTGACACTGCATCCCGAAGCCGTCGATCAGCCGGATCCCGTGCTCGCGCTCATACTCCTTGAGATTCCCGATCACCGTTTTGAACGTGACCTGCTTCTCGCGGTTGCCCTCGTTGTTGTCATTGTAAAACAGTTTGATCCGATCCCCGAAGACCTCTCTCGCCAGCCGAAACACCTCGATGTAATAGTGCCTGCCCAAAAGCCGGTACCACTCGTCGATGCGGACACCCTCGTCATCGTACTCGTACACGGGCAGTCCCTCTTCCCGAAGACCCTGAAGCTCGTCCGGATCGGCCGCGATTTCGTTGAGCACATCCACGCAGTAGGCTTCCGGATACCTCTCCTTCAGGCATTGCATATACGCTTTGATAAATGCAAGCGTCAGGCTTTTCCGCTCCTCCGCGCTCCGGCCGGCCAGATACTCCGTAAGCTGCGCGGGGACATGGCGATACCACACAATTGTGTGAATCCTGACGCTCAGTTGATTTTCCTGCGCAAACGCATACACCTTGTCCGCATACGAAAAATCGAACAGCTCTGTATTGACCTCGTCGTCGATGAACGCCGGCTGGTCCGCCCGGAAGAATATCTCCATCTTCATCTCGTTCTCGCAGGTGATGCTGTCAACGTAGCTGTCGATAAAGCGGACCATTTTCCGCATCCGACCGTAGTCCAGCCGACGGTAACAGTCCGCATCCGGCGGATTCTCCGCCGCCAGATACCGGTCCCGCTCCTCCTCAAAATGAGCCTCGTCGCACGCTTTCCAGATCCGGATCAGATCAACGGTAAGATAATTGATGCAACTGCCGAATTTTCTCATTTCCACTCCCTCATTTTCCCTTGATGTGTGTTCCTCGCTTGCCGTTGATGAAGCACACTTCCGGGTCCGCCGGATTATACTGCACCTCAACCTCAAGCGGAAACACGTTGTACGACTGCGCCATCAAAACAGCGTCGTCCATCATCTGATTGCCCGCCTCGTCCGAATATCCCAGATACTCCTTCACCTCACCTGCATCCACCAGCACTCTCCCGTACATTCTTCCGGTGTCCGGGTCGACGTGATTCTCGTGAATCTTCTTAATCTGCGTGACCATCCGGACCTGCGCGTAGCGCTCCCTGCCGTCATCGACCTCCAGATAACCGAGGTAACGGGCCTCGCCCAGCTCGATGTTCGCCTCCTCGAGATACTCCCGCCGCAGCGTCTCCTCGAACGTCTCCGCGCCCTCCGGTCTGCCGCCGGTCAGTTTGTACCTCCCGTTATCAATCCGCAGGAAAATCCTGCCGTCCTTCGCGAACGCAATCCCGTACACCTGCCGCACCGGCAGGCCCTCCGGCATTTCGCCCTTATGCCAGGTATAGTTTAGCATTTCATCCCCCCATTTTTCTTATGCATTTCTCTCATCATAAAGCTCGACGGCCTTCCCGAACTCTTCCTTCGTAAGCTCTGTCACGACGCGCTTCGGGCGCGCATACTTCTTGCCGTCCCGCGAGAACACAAGCTTCTCCATAAACTGCGCCTGCGCATCTCTGAAGTCAAATTCCTTAAAGCTCACGCCGTTCTCGACGGAGACCCAGCCGTCGCCGCTTCCGCCCCACAGCACCAGCTTGTTGTTTGGGATATCGCTGTCCCGCTCAACAACCCAAATGTCCTTTGCCCCGGGAATCCCCACATCGAACTTCACCTTGAAAACCGCTTCGAAGCACTCTTCAATATCCTCGCTGCCAAGGTCAATTTCCTTTCTGTATTTGTCTCTGACCAGTTGAAAATCCGGCCCCGCTTTATTCACATCATGCGTGAAGATATAGTCGCTGATTCCGTTCGAAAACACTCCGTACAGCATCCCGTTTTTCAATCTGACAAACATATTCCCTCCACTGCCGAAGCAGGATTTACACCTCAAAGATCACCTTCTGCTTATCGATAAACTTTTCATTCTTTGCTTTTTCCACTTTCGTTGCGCTCCCAAGATAATACTATTTCACTGAACGTCCTCTATGGCCAGCGTACCGATGTCCACACTGCGCTTCTCGCCGTTTTCCAGAGAAACGACAAAGTACGTGTCCGCGACCTCGTCAATGCGGTCGCACCACAGACTGTCGTCATCGCGACCGGTCTCGATCCACTGCGCGGTTGACTGATCATACTTGTAACTCGCAAACGGCTCGCACAGATAGTAAAGCACGATCCCGCAGCCGACCGTTATGCAGAATCGCTCCTCCGGGTCGATGTACGCATCCGCCGGATCGCCGTAGAAATCGCCCACGCAGGCGACCGGCGCAGCGTCCGGCTTGCGGTACAGCATTGCCCTCTCATATTCCTTCCGGATGAAGTAATGCGGTGACTCCGCAAGGATATTTTGCTTGTTGTCGCTGTTATTTTCCATACATCCAATCAATCACTCGCTGAAATCCGTGTCCATTGCAACCTGAAGTGTATACTCCGGAAAATCCTTCTGCACCTTCTCGCACACCTCGCGATACACCGCGCTTCTGTCCTCTGCGTCAAAGCTCACGACGACGTCAAAGCGAAGCGTCTTCTCCGCCTTATCGAGGTAGAAGCCGTGCATCTGAACAATGTGCTGAATGCCGCTCACGATGTCGGACACCTTCGCGCGGGCCTCGACCGCCTCAGGGTCTTTCGTGTTGTAGGAATACACGCCGATTGCCGTCAGGATCACGTTGTGGACCTGGTAAACCTTGACCTGGATTTTCCGAAGAAGCTTGTCAAGATCGTCGGCCGACAGCGTGTCGGGCACCTCGATGTGCACCGATCCGTTGTACGCGTCCGGGCCGTAGTTGTGCATGACAAGGTCGTAGACGCCGCTCACCTCGGCATATTCCAATATCGTCGCCTTGATCTCGCGTGCAAGCTCCGCGTCCACGTTCTCGCCGAGAATTTTCGAGAGGGTCTCACGAAGCATTTCGACGCCGGCCTTGATGATCACGAGCGCGATGATCGCACCGAGCCATGCCTCGAGCGAGATGCCGAAGATGAGATAAATCGCCGCTGCCGCAAGGGTTGATGCGGAAATGATCGAGTCCAGAACGGCGTCGTCTCCCGAGTTCACGAGGGAGTCCGAATTCACCTTCTGACCGACCTTCTTGACGTATCGGCCGAGAACAATCTTCACAACCACAGCAACCGCAACGATAATCAGCGAAACGGCGCTGTAGTCCGGCGTCTCCGGATGGATGATCTTCTTCACCGACTCGATCAATGCGGTCACACCGGCGTACAGAACGATCACCGAGATGATCATCGCGCTCAGGTACTCGATTCTGCCGTATCCGAACGGATGCTTCTTGTCGGCCTTCCTGCCGGCGAGCTTGGTTCCGATGATCGTGATCACGGAGCTGGCCGCGTCCGAAATGTTGTTAACCGCGTCCATCACGATTGCGATCGAATTGGCAGTAAAGCCGACAACCGCCTTGAACGCCGCCAAAAGCACGTTGGCCACAATTCCGATGATACTGGTCCGGATAATGATTCTGTCCCGACTGTTGTTCTCTTCCATTCCTGTCTTCCTCTTAATCACGTTATTACGGCCGAAAATGCTCCTTATCAACCGCTTCGTACAGATCCATTCCCATTTTACTCTCAAAGTATTCCTTGAGCCACAGGTTTTTGTTCCATTTTTCGGGGTCATACGCCCCGTAGCGGGTCTTGACGTCGGTCATTCGGTCGATGATGTCCATCACGCCCTCCGCCCCGGAAATCGCGTCGCAGAGCTGGATCAGGCGGTCATAGTCGTCCATCTCGACCGCTGCCAGCTGCGTGCGGATCAGCTCGGTCTCCTCCTCGGTCGTGTCAAAGCGCCCGACGTATTTGTCGATGATCTTCTCGTTGAAGGAGTGCGTGAGGCAGATCTTCGCCGCGTCCTCGTAGCCGAGCGACATCATGTAGGAATAGCCGTCCGAGACATGCCCGAGATGCCTCTTGCCAAACTTCCGCCCGATGTCGTGAAGAAGCCCCAGCACATACGCCTTGTCAGCGTCCATGCCGGCCCTGGCGGCAATCGCCTCCGCACAGTGTGCCGCAGTCCTGCTGTGATTTCCCCACGGTCCGGGGTTGCACGACTCCGCCTCCGCAAGCAGCGCCTCCGCCTCCTCCTTCGTCGGAAATGTCCTCGTGTTCATTCGAGTCACTTCATATTGTCGATCCACGTCTCAACATCCTCCTTGGTTGCATTTCCCGGGAAGCGCTTTCCGCTCTGCCAGTCGCCGCTTTCGGCAAGCATTCTAAGCCGGGTTGCCGTCGAACCGATCCCGCTGCTGCCGGATGTGCAGAACGGAATGATGCGGGCTTCGCCGAAATCATAACTTTCGACAAATGTGTCCAGAATGCGGGGCTCGCTTGCCGCCCAGATCGGATATCCCAAATAAATTACGGAATACCCGGAAAGGTCTATCGTCTCGCTGCCGATTGCGGGCCGCGCCGAAGTATCGCCCTGCTCCTTCAGTGCGCGACAGTTGTAATCGTTATAGTTGATGTCCTCGGCCGTATAGGCTTCCGCGGGAACAATCTCGTACAAGTCGGCTTCTTCGATTTCCGCAATCATCTCCGCAACCTTCTTCGTGTTGCCGGTCACCGAAAAAAACACCACCAGCTTCTTTGGCTGCGGCGTCAGCTCCGGCGCCTGCTCACCTGCCACCAGTTCTATGAAAACATGTTGTCCGTTGTCTACTATTTCCGTTCCGGCCGAAGGATTCGAATACAAAATACGTGCGTTCATGGCAGGATCATAGTTTTCCCATGACCAGCAATATCTCACCTCATAGTCTTTGAATCCGGCCGCTTCCAGCCCATCCTCAACCATAGTAATCGCATCGGAATAATAGACTCCTCTGACGTCCGGAATTACGTACCGCACCGCACTCGTAGGTTCCGGTTTGCTGTCATTAGCGCCATCCTTACCGCATGCGCAGAGCAAGCTGATCAGCGCAACGACGCACAAAAGTAGGTTTATTGCTTTTCTCGCATTTTTCTTCATTTTCATCCCTCCTGTTTAGTCCCAAAAAACCGCCAGCTCCTTTTGGCTCACCGCTCAATCGGCGTTCACCGTTATCCAGTATCGCTTCATTTTCGTCCCGTCAACGTCAATCGTGCTCTCGAACACGCCACCGTTGGCGAGAATGGTGTTCTCGCTCGCAGCATTGTCAACGCTGCAGGTGACGAGCATTTTCCCGATTCCCAGCGCCTTTGCATTCAAAATGTTCCGGCGCAGCATCTCCTTCGCATAACCCTTGCCGCGCTCCGAGGGGCGAACAGAGTACCCGCAATGCCCTCCCCACGTTCCGAGGACCGGGTGGTTGATGTGGTGCCGTAGATCAATGATTCCGACGATGCGGTTATCGCTCTGTCTGACCGCCAGATACATGTCCGACGGCACCTGCGTACCGACTTGACCGCACGTCTCCTCGCTTTTGCGAAGCCGGCAGATCCGGATCCATTCCTCCGCCGAATTGCTCGTATCGAGCGACAGGCAGCCGGCAAACTGATCCTCGCTGTCAGCATCCTTTTCCAGTATCTCGGCCCGAAATGCCCATATGTCCGCAGCGTATTCGAGGCTCGGTTCAACAAGCTTTATCGTGCCGATTCTGTTTAAGTACTCTTCGGCTTCGGTAAGCTCCCGCTTCGACTTCTCATCCGCCATAGAATTCCTCCCTTAACATTCCTGTACCTAAGGCCACAACATAGCATACAATATCAGCCCGAGTCCACCGCCAATCCCCAAAAACTCAGCAGTTGCAAAGCCTCTTAAAAATGATTGTAATCTTCAAACCATTTCAAAACAGCGGTCCGATAGCCACATGTCGAATACTCCTTCGCCAACTCGATTGCGTCTTCGACATTTTCAAATTCTTTCGCGTTCAGCGTGTCCTTATCACCCTGAACAATGTTGCTTCTCAGTTTGCGGCTTCCCCATGTGGAAACAGAGTAATACAACTCTGTATCAACCGCCACGACATAGACCGGCTTATGGAACCGGTTGTGCACCCCAATTTTCTCCGTAAAATTCCGATTGCGGTAGATGCACTGTCCCTGTTCGTACACGGAATGCCGCTGATACACTATAATCACGTATCTCGTCCCGGGAAACGACCAGCACCAGTCAGAGTCAACGACACCTTCCTCCAGATATTCCGTAAAATACGTACAAAAATGCGCAATATACTCCGACGGATATTCTTTTGGATCAAACAAGAGTCTCTTGTTCTCCTCATTGAACCAGTCATCAAGGTTGCGGTCTATCATAGAGTCATCCTCCGAAATCTACAGGCTGCAGCACATCCGGGCACATAAGCTTATCGCAACGACATTGCGTCTTCGATTACTCTGATATCCATGTTTTCGTCAAATCCTTTATCACTTCTCCCGCGATGATCAATCCCGCAACGGACGGCACAAACGCCGTGCTGCCCGGTGTGGATCTGCGAGCGCCGGAAGGCACTTCCTCACTCTGCGAGGGGACAATCGGAGTCTCCTCCGAATAGACAACCTTCAGCTTCTTTACGCCCCTCTTCTTCAGCTCGCGGCGCATCACCTTCGCCAGCGGATCCATGTTCGTTTTGAAAATGTCCGCAACGCGAAACAGCGTGGGATCGAGCTTGTTGCCCGCGCCCATGGAGCTCATGATCGGAACGCCAACCTTCTGACACTGCATCACCAACTCGATCTTGGCCGTCACCGTATCGATGGCATCGACCACATAGTCGTACATTTCAAACGGAAAATCCGCTGCATTTTCCGGCAGGAAGAAGCAGTTGTAAATGTTCACCGAAGCGTCCGGGTTGATGTCCAGAATACGCTCCTTCATAACCTCTGTCTTGTATCTTCCGACCGTTTTCCCGGTCGCGATGATCTGCCGGTTGATGTTGGACAGGCAGACTTTGTCGTTGTCGATCAGATCCAGCGCTCCGACGCCGCTGCGTGCCAGCGCCTCGCACACATATCCGCCGACGCCGCCGATTCCGAACACCGCCACGCGGCACTCGGCCAGGCGCTTCATCGCGGCCTCTCCCAATAACAATTCCGTTCTGGAAAACCGGTTTTCCATGCTTTCTCCTCAATTCATCTGTTTTGCATTTTGCATCTCCCGATGCATCTATTCAAGCCCCGCGAGCCCTCATTTTCGCAGAACATACATATACTCCCCGGACTCCACGCCGGTTTTGGGGTACGTTCTCGTCCCCGTGGCATCCGCCAGCACCATTCCGAGCTTCTGCATCACCCTCTCGGAGGCTGCGTTTCTGTTGTCGCAGTGCGCCAGTATCTGTTTGGCATTCAGTACATCAAAGGCATACTCCGCAAGCGCTTTTGCCGCCTCGGAGGCATAGCCCTTGCCTCTCGCGTCCTGCCTCATGACCCAGCCGAGTTCAAAACTCCGGTCCTCCTCGCACTTCTCAAGCGTTACACCGCCGATAATCTCTCCGTCCCGCAGGACGACGTATTCTCTGACTTCCGGCTCGCTCTTTTCCCACTCTGCCGCGGCAAATGCAACAAACTCCCTTGTCTCCTCCTCCGTCTTCGGCAGAAACAACATCATATCGATGGAAGGATCGCTCGCGTATTCGTGTATCGCTTCAAAGTCCTCAGGTTCAACCGGCCTGAGCACCAATCGTTCTGTTGTGATTACATGCTTCATGCGTCGCTGCATTTTCCGTCCTCTACCTCCCGTAAAAACAAAGTTCACTTCTATAGACAAAATCATCGTCAACGCTCTCTTCCGAATACCCGTTTACTCTGAAGCATATTTACGAATCACTTACTGTCTGTCCACCAATCTACTTCTTCCCTTGTTATTTCGGTTTTACTGACGAGAGTATAGTCTATTGTTTCATACTCACACCGGTAGTATATGTACTCTCTTCGGTCATAGTCATATTTTGAGATCGGTATTATGAGTTTTGTGTCATCATCAGAATACGTACAATACACGTCCGATGCCATGAAAGTCCTCGGCAAGGTGACTTTCTTTTTGACCTCGAAGGTATCAAGCGAAATAACATGAAAATGCGTTCCATGCTCCAAAACAACCATCTCGGATTCATCTGCCTTCACATCCCCGGAGACAAGGTAATGAAACCCTTTTATCGGATCGAGCTTCTTACCGCTTGCCCGATTCAGGAAGATCACACGTCCTGTCTTAACCCCGATAATGTAATGATCGGTGATAATGACGAAGAAAGCTTCTGCTCCCTCTTCCGGATCGATCACTCTTCTCCATTTTCCTTTGGGAAGGTCGTGCGTTTTCAATGCCCATGGCGCTTCATCAGCCTTCTTCTGCATCTCCACCATTCCCAGAAGAAATTCGGCTCCAAAATTTGATTTCATATCTCTTTCCTCCCTTGCGCGTGATGCTCATTTGCCTCTGATGCCTTTCTTAGACCTTGCGCACATACACCAGCATTCCTTCCACCTCGTTGATTCCGGTGTCACCGATCAGTTCTCCTGTCTGTTTCTCACAACGTTTCTTGTTCCCGTTGCTTTCTTTCATTCTCAACGCGAATAGATTGGTAAACTGTATCGGTTCACGACAATGACTTCGCAGCGGTCATATTCTTTGATTTCAGACACATATTGCATGATGTCCGGCTGGTCAATGTCCTCAACACTCCCGTATCCCGTAGCTACACCGACAATCTTGCCCTGCAGGTAAAACAGAGCGTAAAGATCATAGTAGGAATCTTTGTTGTCCGCGAGGTCCGCCGGCTTGGCATCCACTTCGACTGCTTTCACCTTGCCCGTGGATTCATCTTTGATCACACGGGAATCCGTGACTTCCACAATCGGATTATCGTTCGTATCCGCTGATGCGGCATAGCCATTATACTCCACCGAGCACTCCGTGGGATCGATTGTCTTTCCCAGGCCAAACAGTTCTCTGCACGTTATATCGACAACATACACTCCGGTTGAATTCGCGGGAATAGACCTCACCGCCGCCGTTACTCCTTCGGAATACCCATCCCAGCGCAGTTTCACATGCGCAACGTCGATACGATATGAATTGGGATTTGTGATCTGAACGCAAAGGAAAGAATCGTATGTATCTGCCGTCGCTCCTACGCGGGTATAGCAATGCGCCTCTCCGACTTCCAGGGGCTTCCCCGACCGGGAAAGCTGATATCTCCGATCAAGTTCCTTCGACATCTTCACGATATGAGAATATTCCTCTTCCGTCGCACGAACAAATTCATTTTCCCCTGCGATCACTAATCGATGATAGATCCTGTTCCTTCTGAATTCAAACTCATACAAATCAGAGATTGAAGCTTCGGAGCCTTGCGATTCGGAACGTTCCAGGTCAGGGATCCCCCGCCAGGAAAATGTGTTAAACGTGCCGTCCGGAAGTTCCTGCATGGTCATGGCACGATAATAGTCAAAACCGGAAACACTTTCATCTTCTTTCTCATACCTCATAAAATCCATACGGCCGTCGTGGATATACATGACATAGTGTTTTCCGTCATTGTGTTTACACGTCCATACCCCGTTGATGTCATCAATCGTATACTCCCGTGTATTCATGTAAATCTCATAGCCTAACTTTGCTGCTCCGCCCAGCAGCAACAGCACTGCCAGAATAATCAAATCCTTCTTCATAATTCTCCCTCCTTGCAGCCGCGCTGCCTAGCCACTCTACTTCTTTCCTTTACCCCGCTTTCGAACCGCCTTCTTCATCGATTCGTTGGCCTCCTCATCCCAGAGCGTTCTCTCCGGGCCGAGCGTGCCGTACATCGTGTTTTCAAACGAATAGGTCATCTTTGCTGTCCTGATCAGGCTTTCGTTGTCGTTATCATCGCCAAATGAACCCAGCCGGTTGTAGATGTCCTGCGTGATCTCATAGTTGTACTGCTCGCGACCCTCCCGGCTCGTATACATGATCTGCGCAAAATACCGCCCGGTATCAGGATCGTAATACGCGGTCCAGTTGTTCCCGTTTTTCATCGTCTTCATGTGTCCGCTTTCTTCTCCCGTTCCGCTTTCTTCTCCCGTTCGGCTCTCTTTGCACGGCGCTGCTCTCTGTTATTGGCCTCCGAAGCAAACATTTCCACAGCCGCATCGGTTATGTCGTCATCCCATATTTCTCCTGATACTACAGTTGTAGTCCAAGGGCAATATTTCTTGTAATCCGAGTCAAGCACGACCGTATACGGCGGACCGCAGCGATCATTGACTGTCATGTACAAATGCCGTCCGGTAAAGATGCGTTTCTTCGACCCTTCATCATCCGAATCATCAACCAGCTCATAGATTTCCTTTGTGATCTCATACAGATGATGGTTGGTTCCGCCGCCGATCTCTGCAGTATAAAGACCCGTTTCGGGATCGTAACAACATCTCCACCCGCTGCCGCTTTTGAATTCCATTTGCACCTCACCAGCTTTCTGCAGATCGATTACCAAAAGCCTCTTCGTCTATGCCGCTAAAGCCTTTACTTGTACTGCTTCGCAAATTCAACCGCCGCAGCGATATCCTCCTCATTCGGTCTGCCCTTATGGATGCCCTTGAATTCGCCCCTGCAGTGGAACTCTTTCTCATCCATGGCAATCCCGACCTTGTCAGCTACTTTCTTAACCTTCTTGTACGTCGAGTTGAGCATCGCTGCAGAGCCGAAATTAACAATCTTTCCAACCTTGCTCTTGTCAAGAGACGCCACAAACGTCTTCACCTCCGGATCGATCGTGAAGGCATAGTATGAATTCCCGAGAAACAGATAGTCTACTGCCTCATTGACCGGTTCACTGATAGGAAGCGCCTCTACGCCCAGCTCCTTGGCAATTGCCTCAGCAAGTCTCTTCGTGTTTCCCGTTTTGGTGTAATACCTCACTGCATATGTCATAACCTTCTCCTCTCCGCCGAAATGCTTAACTGTCATCCTTGCATCCAGGATTGCCTGTGCCCGCACCAAGTCTCTGAGGGCTTCCTCCCTGTCATAAGTGTAGTTGTCAGGAACCGTGTCGAACAGCTCGATCCTCCCCATCTCACTCTCCGGAAGCTCTCCCAGCGAGTGCGCGATCGCCGCATAAACTCTCCCGTTGTTCTTTCGGATCCCGTCATCCCAGGGCTGCTCATAATCCCAGAGCGGGATCATCTCGCAATCCGTAATTCCGGATTCCTCGAAAAGCTCTCTCTTGGCTGCCTGCAGCGCCGTCTCTCCGGCCTCGACGTGTCCGCCGGGATGCTCAAAACTCTGTCTGCGCTTGTGCCAGCTATATACCCATTTGTCCCGGTATTTCGCGAATATCACGACAAACTCAATGTTATCGAGTTTCCCCGGAGGGAATATCGTTTTCTCCATGAGTAATGCCTCCTGTTACTTGCAATGTCGGCAACATATCATTGTTCCGGATCTCCGTTCTTATTCTTCGCCGTAATTGCGTTGATGATCTTCCGGCCGTCGGTCTCCATTCCTTTGATCTCTCCGTAGAAATAGTGAGCCGGAATGACGGACTGAATCAGGATAAACACATTGCAAAACAAAGCGAAGCTCACAAAGGATTTGATCGCGCTCTCAGCGAAAACTGCGGAGTTAACGGAGACCCCTCCGAACTTCAAAAACAACAGCGCAATGACCAAAACCAGCGATACTACAGGACCTCCTGCGAGTGTCGCAACGAGCTTTGCCCTGGTATCCACTTTATCTTCAGCAGGCTCAAAGCAGCCGTCAAAGATAAACAGTTTCACTGTCAGCATCTTTGTTTTCAACAGTCTCGGTCCTGATCCTACCCGTATGTGCCAGCGTCTGCCTCCTGTTGAGATCATATATCCGATGGCATGACCGAGTTCATGCAGAAAGGTCGTCAGGAAAATGATCCCCCACAAAGCGCAAATACAGACAGTCAATTCCAATATGACAGCAATTATTTTCGGCATGTACATCTCCTCCACAAGCTACTGCAGTTCTGTCCTCTCAACCGTTTCCGATATGCTTAATCAGAAAATACTTCGTCAGCTTTTCGTCGACGCTCTTTCGCACGTGCTCTATTTCGAAGCCCATTTTCTTGTAAAATTCAGGTGCTTGAAACGCATATGTCGTCAGATTGATGTTCTCAAAGCCCTTGCCGCGGAACTCCTGCTCCACCTTTCGGATCAATGCCGACCCGACACCCTTGCTGCGATATTCTTCCATCACAATAAGGTCTGTGATATGGACCTCTTTGTAATACGAGTGGCCGACAATGATCCCCATCAGCTTGTCATCGTCCTTCGCGATAAAGCAGAAATCGTTGTAACCCACATGTATGTCGAACTTCCCGGCGTATCTGGTGAACTCCCGATCGATCAATTCGCACAGATTGTCCTCATCCAGATTGCCTTTTATGATCTGCATTGTTTCTGCCTCCTTCCCGAGATCAGCCTTTCAGTCTACTTCTCGAGTAAGATTTTTCACCCAGATATATTTGTTGTAGTGCCATTTCAGGAACGGTACCTTGACGACCTCATCAAGGCACATGATCACGTAAACGACAAGCACCGGCCATTTCAACACAAAGCAGGCGATGAGAGATGCCGGGATCGCGAAGCACCATGTCGCAAAGAATACGCTTACCGCATCATACTTTGCATCTCCTCCGGCAGGAAATACGCCGCACGTGAAGATTGTGTTGAAGGAAAATGCGAACATGTACAGGCAACTGAATGCAAGCATCCCCAGAAGGTACGTCTTCGCCGTAGCGCTCAGCTTGTAGAAGAAATAGATCGGCGGGCCGACCAGTGTGATCAGCAGCATGTTGCAAAGACCGTTCACAAACGCAATCTTAAAGAACAGGTCGCCATACCGCTTCGCCCGGTCCAGTTCTCCCGCTCCGAGCAGTTCCCCGATCATAATCCCCGAACCGCCTGCGATTCCCCAGGTGATGAAAGCGATCAGCTGCTGCGTGACACTCGTAACGGACGCGGCGGCTGTCGCATCCGATCCCAAGCGTCCCATTACCGCATTGTGAACCGTAATGCTTATGCCCCAGGAAAGGCCGCTGGCCAGAATCGGGGCGAACACCTTCCAGAAGTCCTTCTCGAAATCCGCCGAAAAATAAACGAAGTTTTTAAGCGGCAGCCGGACGGTCTCCTTTTTCCTCGCCCATATCAGGACAATCACTAAAGACATAGCCTCTACTACAACTGTAGAATAGGCAGAACCGTTGGCTCCGAGCGCAGGGATGCCGCATTTTCCGTAGATCAGGAAATAGTCCGCGACCATGTCTACAACCACCACCGCGGCCGATATCATGACGCTGAATTTCGCGTCTCCCGCGATCTTCATGTTCATCAAAAAGCACTGCGCCACCGCCATAAAGAGATACGAAAAGCCGACGATGCGCAGATAGCCCGCGCCGATGGCGATCAGGTTGCTGTCCGTGGTGTAGATCCGCATCACCTGCTCCGGAAATGCAACCGCAGCAACGAAGAACACGAGGCTGATCATAACAGAGGACCGTATCGCCATCGCCAGAAAGCGCCCGGCGTTCTTATAGTCCTTCTTTCCCCAGTACTGCGCGACCAGAATACCCGCGGCACTCTTGATCGATCCGGTAAACAAAGTCATCACGAAGACCAGCTGGTTTGCCAGCGCAACCGCCGAAATCGAATCCTGGTTCAGTCTTCCGAGCATGAGCGCGTCGGACGCACCGACCAATGCATTCAGAAGAGCTTGAAGCGCAAGCGGTATTGCAAGCGTTTTCAGTTTGTCGAACAAGAGCTTTTTTTCATCTTGCTCCATTTGGCATTTTCCCCCTACACATTTTCGGACCAGATGGTATTCATTTTATATGCTCCCTCCTTACCAAACCGGCAAGTTCCGAGAAATCATTCACAATCAAACCGCCGTACTCTTCCTGATCCCGATTGAACAAAATCGGGTTGATTCCAAGCTCCTCGGCTACAATAAGGTTCTTCACGCTGTTATCAATGAAGAAGCACTCCTCCGGTCTCTTTCCGGTTTCTGACAGAGCAATCTCATAGATCCTTCGGTCCGGCTTGCGGCATTTTACATCCCCACTGACAATCTTGTGCGTAAAATACTTGTCCAATCCGTAGTGTTCCGTGATATACGCGCTCCATTCGGACACATCATTCGACAACAAAACAAAGTCATAAACGGAAGCGTATTTCTCGGCAAATGGAATGAATCCCTCGTCCAATGTCAGATAGTTTTCGATGTAGTTCACCATATGAAAATGCGGGTCGGCATAACCAAGCCGCGTCAGAAACTCATCCGATGTTATGTCACCGTTCGACGCCTTGGTGAACAGCTGCTCCTCTTTGAAAAGCCTTGTCAGACGGTCATATTCCGCCTGGTCAAAATTCATATATGTGTAAGGGATGAAAAAGCCTTTGCTTTCTTTCAGAATCACTCCGTACATGTCAAACAGAATCGTTTTTTTCTCCATTCAATCTCCCCCTGAATCATCACGGCAATCCGTAAAATGATAGCGTTCTTTCGCTCTATTCTACCATATCCCCGGATAACCGTCTATAACAAAAGGAGAGCCGAAGCTCTCCTTACTGTAAAAACCGGTTCATTCGCAGGCGATATACACGTCCATGCTCTCGCCGTCCGTCTCAAAGCAGGGAATAACGCCTTCCCACGCCTGCCTCAGACCGTTGG
>JAFZWG010000067.1 GCA_017617395.1 Lachnospiraceae bacterium | reverse complement strand
GTTACACCGATTACGTGCGGGTTAGCACCGTTGTACCAGTAGAGGTAACCCTCAACATCAACGGTATCGCCGACCTTGAGACCTTCAACAGCCTTGTAAACATCGGTGTCCTTGCCGCGGAGATAGAACTCAACGCAGAAGCTTACTTCCTTGCCGTCAACCGTGCCCTTGAAGTAAAGGTCGTCCGTCTTCTCCTCAGCGTTCTTGTACTTGAATGCAGCGCCGTCGTCCTGAGCAACAATCGTGAGGCCCTTGAAGATAACGCGCTCGTTCTGATGCTTCGCAAGGTCATCCGTGCCGATGAGAGCGGTTACATCGAAAGGCTGCGGCATGTACTCGTCGCCCTCGATGAACGTGATCTTGGCATCCGTGATCTCAACTTCGCCGGACCACTCGGACTTGAAGCCCTCAACGTGGATCTTCTTGCCGGGAGTGAGAAGAGCGGAGTCATCCTTGGTGCAGGCGGCTTCGTAGATGAAGTAAGCGCCGTCCTTGTCGGCAGCGTAGATGGTGATCTTGTCATTCCACCAGCTCTGCGTATCCATTACGTAAGCCTCGATGATAACCGCATCGTCAACAGCAGCTGCGATGTAGTCCGCATGGCTCATAACGTTGCTCACCGGAGCCTCCGTAGGAGTAGCCTCGGGAGTAGGAGTAGCTACCTCGGTAGGGGTAGCCGGAGCCGTCGTAGCGGTAGGTGCCTCAGTCGCCGGCGTGGTGTTGTTCTTCTTGTCACCGCAAGCGGTCATTGCAAGAACCATGGCCAGAACCGTAACCAAAACAAGTAATTTCTTCATGGTAATTCTCCTTCATAAAAGTGAAAAACTAAAAACTTTGCGCGGTGCAAACCTTCGCGACACTTCCTTTCCGAATGTCTGCAACCACCCTTATTATAGCGATATCACGAAAAATGGCAATAGATAAAACATGGAAGATTTCATGCTTTTCCGGCTTGTTTTTGTCGCTTTTTCTTCTCATAGACGACAAATCCGCCCAGAATAACCCACGTAACCGGCAGTATCACTAGCAGCGCTTTGCTCGCCGCGGGCAGCGCTCCGAGGTCCTTTGCGGTGACCTTCGCAGACGTCTCGCCCTCGCCGGAATCGGCCGAAGGTTCGGTCGGTGTGATCTGGTCGAGGTGCTTGAGCGCGGACACATCCTTGTAGAGCGAGCGGATGTACTCATCGTCTACAGTGATGCGGCGCCGGCCGGATTTGGTGACATTTTCGATCAGCTCCCCGGCGGCTTCGCGAACGGAGGCGGAGCCGGCGAACACGGGCGTCACGAAGCTGTTCTCAATGTTCTTAAGAAGAAGCTTGGCGGCCTGAATCTTCACGGAGTAGTGCAGGTCGGTGTCGGAGCCCTCGGCCGCGAGATAGTCCTGATACTCGGCGGACTCGTGCGCCTTTGTCGTCACCGGGATGTAGCCCTCGGTCTGCGAGTAGGCAATCTGCACCTCGTTCGTCAGAAGGTACTGCAGGAAGATCCACGATGCGACAACCTCGCCGCGGTCGCTCTTGTTGAAAAGGCACAGAGACGGTCCCTGCGAGATCATCTTCGGGTTTTCGGTGTCGAACTGCGGAATCTCGGTCACGACGATCTCAAAGTCCGCGACGTCCTCGCTGTGAATGTCGAGGTTCGGCGCGTCCTTGCCCATCCACGTTGCGCCCGCGGTCGAGTCGACCGCGAAGATGCACTGGTTGGCATTTAAATAGTTGCCCGGGTAGCTCGAAATTCCGAACGTGGAAAATGCACGGTTCTTTCCGTGTTCAGCTATTACCTTCAACACCTCTGCGGTGTCATCGTTGAACATCAGAATGTGGCCGTTCGCGTCCGTGTAGTCGATGTCCTTCTGGCGGAGCATCGAGATCATCATGTTGTCGGTCGACTTGTAGATGAACGGGATCATCGTCGTCTGGCCGTTAGCCTTGTAGGTGCCGTCCGCATTTTTCGCAAGGGCGGCCTCGGAGACCTCCCAGACGTAGTCCCAGGTGACCTTCTCGGGCAGCGTGTAGCCGGTCGCCTCGAGGATGGTCTTGTTGATGTACAAGGCCTCGGTCGAGCGCATGAAGGGCAGTGCATACTGGCCGCCTGCGATGCGGCACTCCTCGAGGAATTTGGCAACGATCTCATTTTGCGTCGGAGCATCGAAGCGGACCTCGCTGCCGCCAAGCCCGTAGTGCGGGTCGCGCATCAGGTCGTCGAGCTTGACGACGATGTTTGTGCCCTGCATGTACGTCGCGATGTGGTCGGGGTACGTGATGCACACGTTCGGCGTCGTGTCGGTCGAAATGTTTGTGATGACGTCGCGGTACAGCGAAGGATAGTCCATGTACGTCTTCATCGTCACGTGGATGTTCGGGTACAGCTCCTCGAAGTTTTTGATCGCCTGCTTGTAGATCTCGGCCTGCGTCTGGTTGTTGTCATTTTTCGCCCAGAAGGAGATGTTGTACTCCTTCGTTAAGTCGACGTTCTCGGGCACGGCAAATTCACCCTTCGACGAACCGCCGTGGCACCCGGCGAGCAGGACCGTAACAAGCATCAGTGAAAGCAGAAGGGCAACTGCCCGCCGTGCGCGAGGCAAAGCACCGCCGCAGCCGAGTGCGGCTGAGCGATGAGACTGCATTGCAGTCGAATCGCCCTCATTGAATCGGCGAGTGAAACGAGCAGATGAAATGAGTTTCATGCTTTCGTACCTCCTCTCGAAA
Source organism: Lachnospiraceae bacterium (assembly GCA_017617395.1). Taxonomy (GTDB): domain Bacteria; phylum Bacillota; class Clostridia; order Lachnospirales; family Lachnospiraceae; genus ISDg. Next base: position 13,234 of record JAFZWG010000067.1, on the reverse strand, counting down.
CGCCCTCCATGATCTTGTTGCGGAAGACGAGGAAGAGCACGATCAGCGGGATGGAGATCACGACGACCGCCGCCATCATGGCGGGGATGTTGTCACGGCCGAAGCCGTGCTCGCGAATCTCCTGGATACCGTTGGAGACCAGGAAGTATTCGGGTTTGTCGGTGATCAACCGCGGCCAAACGTAGGAGTTCCAGCACTCGATGACCTTCAGAATCGCGATGGTCACAAGCGTAGGGCGTGCGATCGGGATCATGACGCGCCGCAGGTATTTGAAGTCAGACGTTCCGTCCACCTTCGCGGCCTTGTAGAGCTCATTCGGGATCTGCTCGAAGGTCTCCTTGAGAAGATAAATGTAGAAGACCGACGTGATCGACGGCAGGATCAGACCGGGGAAGGAGTTGCGAAGATTCCACTCCGTGATGGTCACATAGTTGGTGATGATGACCAGCTCGCTCGGGATCATCATCAGGCTTAGGAACAGTGTAAACACAAACGTCTTGCCTTTAAACTCGAGTCGTGCGAAGGCAAATGCCGCCAGGATGATGACGACCATCATAAGTCCGGTGGTGACGATCGTGTACACCAGAGTGTTGCCGAAGTAGCGCGCGAGCGGTACCGCGGTAAATGCTTCGGAGTAATTTTCCGTGGTCGGCGCCGAGACGTAGAACTTCGGGCGCTGCTCGCTGTTGTAGGAGGCCTGCGTCTTAAAGGACGTGAGCACCATCCAGTAGAACGGGAACAAAACCGCGGCGGCCCAGACAGTGAGGAAGAGGTACAAAAGCGCCTGACGGATGATCCGCCTGCGTTTTACCGCGCCAGTGAAATCCGTGGAAGCGGTGCCGGAGAAGGTTGCATTTTCCGTAGCCATACGATTTCCTCCCTTCTTAGTAGTGCACGCTGCGCCTGCTCACCATGAGGTTGATGCAGGTGATCGTGAGGACGATGAGGAACAGTAAAAGTGCGGCCGCCGAGGCGTAGGACGGATAGCCGCCCGAAGCGCCGTAGAGCATGTCGTAGACGTAGCCGACCATCGTGTTCATGCCGGCTGCATTTAAGTCGGTGCCGAACAATGCGACCTCATCGCTGTAGGCCTTGAACGCGCCGATGAAACCGGTGATGATCAGGTAGAAGACCATCGGCGAGATCATCGGAAGAGTGATCTTGAAGAAAATGCGCGACGGCCTCGTGCCGTCCACGCGCGCGGCCTTGTAGTAGTCGGGGTTGACCGACGCAAGGGCGCTGGTTAGGATCAACACCTTGAAGGGCAGAACGACCCAGACGGTGTAGATGCACATGACGAGCATTTTCGCCCAGTAGGGACCGTCGATGAAGTCCACGGACGGCGCGCCGAACGCGTTCAACAGAAGGTTCACCATGCCGTCGGTGTAGGCGGTCTTTTTAAAGAGCACCATGAACACCAAACCGACCGCGAGCGTGTTGGTCACATACGGCAGAAAATACACGGTCTGGTAGAGGTTTCGCAGCGGCTTGATCGACGACAGAGCGAGCGACAGCAAAAGCGCGAAGCCCGTCGAGACCGGAACCGTGATGATAACGATGAGGAACGTGTTCTTTAAGGCCTGCACGAAGTACGGGTCGTGGAGCACGTACGAGTAGTTGAAAAAGCCCGTGCCCTGCGAGGTGCGCGTCACGAAGTTGAAACCTTCCTCAAAGGAGTACACGATGACGTCCACAAGCGGATAGACCATGAAGACGCCAAGGAAGAGGATGGCCGGCAGAAGATAGAGCCAGGCTTTGTATTGTCGCAGTTTTTCTTTCATGGGGACCTCCGTCAGATCACATGAAAATCGATGCGGGTTTCATCCGCCGAGTCGAAGAGGTGAAGCTTGGCAGGCTTGATGCGGAAGCGGACCGTGCCGTCCTTCGCGTTCACGGGCGCATCCGACGCGATGATGGCGCGGATCGTTGCAGCCTGCGCTGCGGGGTGCGTCGCAACCACCGAGGTGTCGCGGCCCATGACCTCGATCTTCGACAGACTTACGGAAAATTCACCGTCCTCCGCAGGAATGAATCCTTCCGGCCGGATGCCGACGTAGACCTTGCGGCCGTCCTCGGGTACCTCGGCGTTCTCGAGCTTAAGCGAAAGGATCGCCTCGTCGCCCACGAAGAGCTTGTCGCCCTTTACGGTGCCCTCGAAGACGTTGATCGGCGGGGTGCCTAAGAATTTGGCGACGAAGAGGTTGTCCGGGTGATCGTAGACGTCCTGCGGCTTGCCCATCTGCTGGAACAGGCCGTCCTTCATGACGACGATCTGGTCGGAGATGCTCATCGCCTCCTCCTGGTCGTGCGTGACGAAGACGGTCGTGATGCCGGTCTCATGCTGGATGCGCGCGAGTTCCTCGCGCGTCTGCAGACGTAGGCGCGCGTCGAGGTTGGAGAGCGGCTCGTCGAGGAGAAGAACCGAGGGCATCTTCACAAGCGCGCGTGCGATTGCGACGCGCTGCTGCTGGCCGCCGGAGAGCTCCTTGGGCCGGCGCTCGATCAGCTCATCGATCTGCACGAGCTTCGCAACCTCCATCGCCTTGTCGCGCATCTGCTCCTTCGTGAGTTTCTCGCTGCCGCGGAGGTTTCCGAGAGGGAACATGATGTTGTCAAGGACGGTCAGGTGAGGGTAGAGCGCGTAGTTCTGGAATACCAGGCCGACGCCGCGGTGCTCCGCGGGCACATCGGTGACGTCCGTGTCGCCGAAGTAGATGCGTCCGGAGGAGGGCATCTCAAGGCCGCTGATCAGGTTCAGCGTCGTGCTCTTGCCGCAGCCGGACGGCCCTAAAAGACCGATGAGCTTGCCGTCGGGAATCTCGAACGTGAAATCGTTGACGGCGATGACGTCCTCGCGAATCTTTTTGTTCCGGTTGGGGAACCGCTTGGTCAGATGGTCCAACGTAATCTTCATGGTTGTTCTCCTGTAGATGGGCTGATGTAAAAAAAGCGCGGCAGACCGAAGAGACGGTCTGCCGCAGTGAAGTCTTATTCGTTCTCGCCGTATACGGCAGCCGCGCGCTTTCGCAGCTGGTTCTTGTAGAGGAAGAAACCGAAGAAATCAAAACTCTCGGCGAACCGGAGGCATGCGTCCGCATAGCGGTAGTCATGCTCGAGGTCCTTGCCGTCGAGTAACTTAAATGCCGTGATGAGGTGTGTGTTGACCTCCTCGTCGTCACCGGTCCAGGCGTTCATCAGATGCGCCAGGTTGATGTGGGTGGCAGCGGTGTCAATCACATGCTCGGGCTGCGTTAAGAGGATGGACAGCGCCTCCTCGTAGCACTCCTTGGCCTTCTCATACTCACCGATGGCCGTGAGAGCGACGCCCATGCTGTTGCTTGCGCTCGCCAAAAGAACCTCATTGCCGTTCTCGCGGTTCTCGCGCGCGATGTCGCGGGCGGGAGTGAGATAGTGCAGCGCGTCGCGGTAGCGATCCTCCGCGATCAGCGTGTCCGCGATGTTGATGAACACGGACGCTGCGGCGGGAGTCGACTGCATCGAGAGATGCGTGATCAGCTCGTTGGCCTTGTTGCAAAGCACGTCGCACTCGGCGTAATCCCCGAGCTTGCGCGCTAAGGCGATGCGCTCGTGGAGAACCTGCAGACCGCCGGACAGGTCGCCGTACGAAGCGGCTTCTCGGCCGGCCTCGGCAAGCACTGCCTTCGCCGTGGTGTAATCTTTCTTCGACAAGCAATTCTCAACGGCCGTCCAGACGGAATTCATCGGAATCCGCTTTACGCCGCTGTCACCGGCAGCGGAGCCGGTGGATGTGGAATATTCTCCCATGGTGCCCTCCGAATGATGTATGTTTCTTGGCGCAATCATTATATCGATTTCTGCAAAAAAAGTAAATGGATACTTGAAAAATTATTGCAAAGACTCTTTGATTGCAGTATACTAACCGAGTGTTCGGAAAATTGTGAAAAATGCCCTCCCGGAACCGGGAAGGCACGATAGAGCAGATAACGGGAATCGAACCCGCCTCCTCAGCTTGGGAAGCTGATATACTACCGATGTACTATATCTGCATGTCTGGGGACAGTATACTGCATTCATGGGGAAAATGCAAGCATTTTTCGAGCGGGGAAAGCAGTCCGGAGCCTGTGCGTGGCTCCGCAGGGAGTATTTTTATGGCAGATCGATATACAGGATCAAACAGGGGGTCGCACAGCGGCGACCGACACAGCAGCGGGCAGCACAGCACCCGCCAGGGCAGCGGGCAGCAGAGGGGCAGATCGCGCCTCACCGCAGAGCAGAGAAAACGTATCAAACACATCCGGAAGGTGGAGCATATCCTTTTGACCGTCGGAGCCGTGGTAATGATCGGCACGATTGCGGCCATCGTATGGTTCTGCATCATCCGTGACCCGAATTCCGGCAAGGCCTTGCCGACGCCGACACCGACGTTTACGCCGACACCGTCACCTTCGCCGACACCGACTCCGAGTCCGACGCCGACACCGACGCCGGAACCGACCGCAACGCCGACACCGACGCCGACGCAGGGACCGACACCGGATCCCGAGAAGCCGACGCCGACACCGGACGACGGGCGCAAGCTGGTTGCTCTAACCTTCGACGACGGCCCGTACTATAAGCTGACGCCGTTGTTCGTCGAGAAGCTTCAGGAGTACAATGCGAAGGCGACCTGGTTCGTGGTCGGAAACCGCATCAACGAGACTACCGGACCGCAGCTCAAGGCAGCGGCGGATGCCGGCATGGAGATCGGTATCCACGCGTGGACGCACAGCAAGTACTACGACAGCATCTCCGACGCGGAGTACCACGAGGAGGTCGACAAGACGTACGACGCAATCCTGGAGTGGACGGGCGTGGCACCGAAGCTTCTTCGCGCGCCGGGCGGCCGCATCACCAAGAAGCAGATTGAGGAGAGCCCTCTTTACATCATCAACTGGTCCGTGGACTCCGAGGACTGGAAGAACAAGGGCCGCAAGACCGAAGAGGAGCGCAAGGCGAACGTCCAGAAGACTGTCGACATCGTCCTTCGGACCGTGGCTCCGGGCAAGATCATCCTGATGCACGAGATCTACGACAACTCGTATGATGCATTTTGCATCATCCTCGAGAAGCTAACCGCTCAGGGCTACGAGTTTGTGACCATCTCCGAGCTTTTGGGAGAGGCGCCGTTGGGCAAGCAATATTATAAGAGACCGTAATTGATTCTTTTGCATTTTTCACCTCGATATGGTATCATAGATATGATATTTTAGGGAATTCGCATATTCGCGAAGTCCGCGTGCGTCTGCGCGCCGCGGGCGGGAGGTTGCGCAATGGGTAAGAGGCGAAGAATCGTCGGAGTCCTGATCTCCGACGCACATCACAAATTCTTCCGACAGTGCCTGTACGGCGTACAGAAGGAGCTGCTGGGAAACGATATCGATGTCGTTACGTTTACGACGCTGTGCAAGGCCGGCATGAACGATGACTACTCCGAGGCGGAGTGCTCGGTCTACGAGGTCATGAACCTCGATGAATTGGACGGTTTGATCGTATACCCGACGACATACTACATGAACGCCCAGAAGGACGTCATGCGGCGCATTCAGCGGGAGTTTGACAAGCCCGTGGTATGCCTTGAGTATGAAAATGAATACGGCTTCCCGAGCGTGCCCTTCGGGCGCGAGAACGGGATGGAGCTGTTGATCGACCATCTGACAACGCGGCACGGGGCGAGGAAGATTTTGCTCGTCACGGGCGAGCGCGGCTCGGATGTGCCGTTTGACCGCGCGCTGCAGGAGGATTTTCTGCAGGCGATGAACAAGCGCGGCCTGGAGGTTGACCCGGAGAAGTTCTTCACGGGCGGTTTCTGGATTCATTCGGCGGAGGAGATCGCGAAGACCCTGTGCGAGGATCCCGCGGGACTTCCCGACGCCGTCATCTGTGTTTCCGATGAGTGTGCGGCTGCGCTTGTGAGCGCCTTGGAGAGCCGCAATGTCCGCGTTCCCGAGGACATCCTTGTTGCCGGCTACGGCGCCGACAAGGAATCCAAGACCGCGGAGTTTCTTTCCGTGTACCGCGACCCGACCGAGATGGCGAAAAATGCGGTGCGCATGCTTGTCGCCCTGATGGACGGCAAGAGTCAGTTTCTTCTGCAGCACCGTGGCGAGAGCTGCCGGCTGATTCCCGGCGGATCCTGCGGTTGCCTTCGTCACTCGAGCGGAGCTTACGCCAACCTGTGGCTGGAGTCCCTGCGTGACGAGAACGAACGATTCCCCTCCGAGTACAACTTTATGAGTGAAGAGGTCACGAACGTGGCCGATTTCCGCACGTGCTTAGCAGTCGTCGACAAGTTTACGGGATACCTCGGCGATTACGAAGCATTCTACCTGTGCTTAAACGAAAATGCCATGCACGACCGCGAGCAGCAGCGGCACCTTACGGACAAGGTCGAGCTTGCGATCTGCCACGAGCGCGATTCGTGCACGTACGGCGACGGGCGGCAGTTTAACCGCAAATTCATGATCCCGGCGCTCTACCGCGAGAGCCCGTATCCGAGAGTATTTTACGTTGCATCCATCCACTTCATGGACCGCGTCCTCGGCTACGAGGTGATCACGTACGGAAAGAGCCCGCAGGTGTTCTCGCCGTGGCTGCGCGGCTGGACGAGAAAGCTTGCGCACTGCCTCGAGACGCAGCGCCGCTGGTACATGTACGACGACATGACCGTGGAGAATCAGGTCCGCGACGCGATGACCGGTCTGTTCAACTACAAGGGCTACATCGGCGCGCTGACGGAGATGTACCGCCACCTGGGCAACCGCGCGGTGAAGCTTCGCGTCATCGCTTTGGACATCGAGCGCTTCTCGACGATCAACGACACCTACGGCCGCGACGAGGGCAACGAGGTTTTGATGACTCTTACGAAGATGCTGCAGACCACGATGAACGACCGCGATCTGTGCGCCCGCTTCGGCAACGACGAGTTCGTGATCGCCGGTTTCTACGATACCGACAACGACGCGACGGGACTTTTGACAAACTTAAAGGCCCGTCTGCAGACATACAACAACTTCAACAAAAAGTCTTACAGCGTGGACATCGTGTACGCGAAGGTGTGCGAGGACGTCGTGAGCGAGGAGGACATCGCCTCCATCACAGCGAAAGCGCTGGCGGACAAGAAGACCTACAAGGAGAATAAACGCCGCGACCGAAACGGCACGGAGTTCTTCGACGAGGAGGAGCGGAGCGAGGTTACGCGTGTCCTGGACGACAACCTGCTCACGTATTATTTCCAGCCGATCATCAACGCGAAGACCGGCGACATCTTCTCGTACGAGGCATTGATGCGCGCGGAGTCGGGCATCGTGATGAAGCCCGAGGTCATCCTGCGTCACGCGGAGGCTCTGGACCGCCTCTACGATGTGGAGCGGCATACATTTTTCAATACGCTTGCATTGTACCGGGAGCACAGTGCGGAACTGAAAGGGCGGAAGCTCTTTATCAACAGTATCCCGAACGTGCTCATCAACGATAAGGACTTCGAGAAGCTGGCGGCCACGTATGAGGACGTTCTGCCGAACATCGTCGTCGAGTTCACCGAGCAGACGGAGGCGACGCAGGAGCAGGTTGCCCGCATCAAATCCCGCTGCGCAGCACACGGCATGCAGCTGGCTATCGACGACTACGGCGCGGGCTACTCGAACATCTCGAACCTCTTAAACTACGCGCCCGATTACGTGAAGATTGACCGCGTGCTGATCGCGGGTGTGGACGAGGACAACAAGAAGCAGTATTTTGTCTCAAACACGGTGGAATTTGCCCACGAAAACGGCTTCCTGGCGCTCGCCGAGGGCGTGGAGACCAGAGAGGAACTCAACACCGTCATACGCCTCGGCGTCGACCTGATTCAGGGTTACTTTACCGGCCGTCCGCAGGCGGATTTCCTTGCGGAGATTCCGAAGGAACTGTGCGATGACATCGTGCGGATGAATCTTCGAAACATCAACACGAGACAGAAGAAGACATACATTATCGGCAGTGAGTCCGAGGTTCCGATCCTTCCTCTGGTGATGGGTGGTTACACCGAGCTCGTCGTGCCGAAGCCGGACGTGATCCTGGTCGGCGACCAGAAGCATCCCGCGGACATCGTGGTGCACGTCCCGGACAACACCGTGAGCCGCATTCACCTGCGGAGTCTGCAGCTGGAGTCCTACCAGCGGCGGCCCTGCATCGAGATCGGCAACCGGAGCGACGTCACACTCATCATCGACGGCAACGTCACTCTGCAGGATGCGGGCATCCGCGTGCCCGAGAGCTCTTCGCTCTCGATTGAGGGTCACGGCAAGCTGTTCATCAACGTGAGTTCCGACCGCAGCTTCGCCATCGGCGGCGATTGCAACCAGTCCGTCGGTCGGATCACGATCAACATGGACGGCGAACTGACAATTCATGGCGACGGCCGCGAGTGCGTGGGCATCGGCGGCGGATATCTCCGCGACGTCGGCATCCGCATCGACCAGTGCAAGAATCTTTACCTGACCATGACCGGAGAACAGTGCATCGGTATCGGCTCATCGAGCAATGCCGCGCCGATCTCCATTCAAAATACACGAATTCTGGCGCGAGTGAACTCCGACCGCGGCGTGGCCATCGGCTCCGTCGACGGCGAGCCGCGCGTGGATGCGAAAAATGCCCGGATCGCCTGCATCGCCTCCGGCGACACGCAGGTCGGCATCGGTACGCTCACACACGCGAAGACGCAGGTCCGCCTGCGCGACTGCGAGTTTCAGTCGGAGATGCGCGCGAAGCGGTGTGTCGGCATCGGCAACCGCGTCGGCGCCGCCAACGTTCGGATTTACGGTTCTACGGTCAATATCCGGTGCGAGGGATCCTCGGTCATCGGTGTCGGATCCGGCGAGAATCAGGGACGCGGACAGTTTGAGACGACGAACTTTGTCTTCAAACTGGCCTCGGCGTCGAAGATGCCGTTCGGTTATCCGGAGGAGGCGATGAGCTTCCTGCAATGCGTTATTCCTGATGGGGAGGAGTCAAGAACAGACACATGAACATGAAACGTTGCAAGAGGTGGATCATCGCAGCATTTTTAGCTGCATTGATGGTCGCATTTTCCGTTGCGGGGGCGGCGGGAGAAGAGGACTCGGACAAGGAGGCGAAGACGGCGGAAGCGCCAAAGCTGAGTCACGAGCAGGGGTATTACAAGACGATTATCGAGGTGGAGATCACCGCAGCGAGGGGCTCCACGATCTACTACACGGTGGACGGAAGCGTTCCGACGCCCGGTTCGGCATCGACCCGGGTGTACAAGGAACCGGTCCGGTTCTCGCCGTTGTGCACGGATGACCTCGGACAGCCGAAGGCGCACGTGCTTCGCTGCATCGCCATGGACTCCGAGGGAAATGCTTCGGAGATAGTGACGGCGACGTACTTTGTCGGTACGGAGTTTGAGGATCTCTTCAGCGTTCCGGTCTGGTCGCTGGTGACGGACGAGAACAACCTCTACAACGCGACGACCGGTATTTTCAAAAACTATGCGAAGCGCGGAAAGGCCTGGGAACGGCCGGTTCACGTGACGTACTTTGTAAACAAAGAGGCGGTGCTGGACATGAACGCCGGCATGCGCGTGCACGGTTCCGCCAGCCGCGGATACCGCATCAAATCCATGCGCCTGTACGCACGCTCCGAGTACGATACGAACAACAAGTTTTCGTATCCTTTCTTTGAGGACGAGGGTGCCATCGTCGGCGCGTACGACGAGAACGAGGAGCCGATCGACGGCTTCAAGCGCCTGATCCTTCGAAACGGCGGAAGCGAGGGCCCGTCGCCGGACAACACGATGTTCCGCGACATCCTTACGCACTATTTGATGAAGAACACGGAGGTCGCGCATCAGGCCGGCCGCCCCGTGGTCGTATACTTAAACGGTACGCTGTACGGCTTCTTCAACCTGCAGGAGCGAATCGACGACCGTTTCTTAAAGGAGCACTATGACGTCGAGTCGACGGACGTCGCCATCTACGAGTACAGCTACGACTCCTACGGCCGCATGAGCTGCAACGTCGATGCCGACACCGACGCAATCGCGCGCGACCAGGTCAAGTGGTGGAACTCGGTTTACCAGTATATCACGAAAAATGATCTCTCGGACGACAGCAAATTCGCCAAGATCGAAGAAGCTTTTGATATCGACAACCTCATCGATTACTACATCATGCAGATTTTCAGCGCCAACGAGGACTGGCCGGGCGACAACAGCAAGGCATGGCGCTATCTGGGTACGCCGACGGATGAGTTCGGCAAGGACGGAAAGCTTCGCTACATCCTCTACGACACCGAAGATGCATGGGGCATGTTCGGCAGCAGCGCGACGCGCGACATTTTCAAGGGCCTTCTTTCGAAGGGCGGAAGATACCATCCGTACCAGGACGGCGCGACAGTGCTGTTCCGTTCGCTGGTCAAGAACCAGAACTTCTGCAGACGCTTCGTGTCGCGGTTTTTGGACCGCCTGAACACGGATTTTTCGCCGGAAAATCTTTCGGTCGTCGTGGCATGGCTTGCGGAGGAGTACAAAGACCTTGCGCCGATGCAGAAGTCGAAGCTGATGACCGGTACGATGAGCCAGGGTATCGAGCTCATGACCAACTATGTGCAGCACCGCGCGAAGAATATCCGCAACCAGCTGGAGCAGTATTTTTCGTTCGGCGGATACCGCACGCTGACGGTTGCCTTCAACGGTGAGGCCGCTACTTTGTATGTGAACGGTCAGGCCGTTTCCGGGGACAGCCCGTTCTACAAGGACGGCGTGTTCACCGGTATTTATGCGATGGACTCTCCGATCGAGTGTCAGCTCATCATCAACTCGCCGAAGTATGTCTTCGACGCTGTGGAGGGCGATGTGACCTCGGAGATCATGGAGTGGACGATTCCTGCGGAGATACCGGAGGAAATCAACCTGGAGGTCAAGCTCACGAGACTTCCGGATCCGACGCCGACCCCGACGCCGCTTCCGACGCCGACGCCCTCTCCGGCACCGACGCCGAAGCCGACGCCTCTGAAGGCGGAGAAGAGCCCGCTCGGATATATCGTGTTGTCGCTTCTCGGCGTTTCGCTGATCGCGGGCACGGTCATCATCGTTCGCTCGAGACGGTAAGGGCGCTTTTGGTAAGTATTGAGGGAGAAAGGACAGTTTATGAAGAAGCAGAGCCTGATGGCTTTCCTTCTGTTGTGCGCCGCACTCTGCGTGTGCGCCTGCGGGAAGAAGCCGAAGGACAATGAAATCGATTATTACAAGAAGGTCGGAAGCTACGACGATCCGGACGACTCGCTCTATCAGGCGAGCGACAAGGATCTCGAGCTGATTGGCGAAGTGACGCCGGGAGAGAAGAAAGACCCGACGGCAACGCCCACGCCGACGCCGATTCCGGAGTACGTCATCGTGATCGATCCCGGTCACGGAGGTTCACAGGTCGGCTCCTCCTACGACGGCCGTGAGGAGAAGAAACTGAACCTGCAGCGCGCGACGCTGCTCAAGAATTATCTGGAGACGCACTACGACCACATCACGGTTTATATGACGCGAACGACGGACGAGGGCCTGTCCAAGGACCTGACCGAGGACCTTCGAAAGCGTGTGGAATTTGCGGCGGAGAAGCATGCCGACATTCTGGTCAGCCTGCACTTAAACGCATCGGACAACCACAAGAAAAACGGCGCCACGGTGTGCATCTCCAAGCAGCCGAACATCCACGATAACTCGGAGAAGCTTGCAACGTGTATTCTTTCACGCCTTGCGACACTCGGCATCAAGAACAACGGTCCGCTTCTTCGCGACAGCAACGACACCAAGGATGAGAACGGCGTTCCCGTGGACTACTACGCGATCTGCCGGCACGGCGCCGCGAACAATGTGATCGCGGTCATCGTCGAGAGCTGCCACATGGACAACGCAACCGACATCGAGTTCATCAAGACCGAGGCCGCCTTAAGCGCCATGGCGGAGCAGGAGGCCATCGGAATTATGGAATTCCTGACAAAGTATTACGTTAGGCAGTAGGAAAAGCAAACGAAAAGGCGACTCGCAAAGAGCCGCCTTTGTTTTGTGTGACAGGGTGAATTTCCGAAGAATGTGAATCGGAAAATGCCAAAAGCGATCAGAACCATCCGCCGTTGAAACCGATGATCTCACCGGTGAGATAGCGGGGCGCCTGGAGCAGAAGATCGACCATCTCGGCGACCTCTGCGGGTGCCGCGATGCGGCCTGCGGGAATCTCCTCGACAAGCGATGCCAGATCCTCTTCGCTCAAGCGGGCGTTCATCTTCGTGTTGACCATGCCGGGCGCGAGAGCATTGACCGCGATGTTGCTTGGCGCAAGCTCCTTGGCCATCGCCTTCGTGAGCGAGTCGAGACCGCCCTTGGTGGCGGAGTAGGCTGCCTCAAAGGAGGCGCCGCGTGTGCCCCAGACCGAGGAGATCATGAGGATGCGGCCGGCTCCCAGATGGAGCATGGCGGGTGTCACGTGCTTGATGCAGAGGTAGGCGGACGTCAGATTCGCCGAGACCAGACGGTTCCACTCCTCGAAGGTGAGGTCTGTCAGAAGGCCGGCGCTCGAGTAGCCCGCGACGTGCACAAGACCGTCGATGCGGTGGAACGTATCGCGGATGTCCTCCATCGTCGTGCGCACAAAATCCTCGTCACCGAGGTCTCCGGCGTACGTCCGGCAGTAGGCTCCGAGGGCAGAGGCCTCCTCGGCCGTGTGCTCCAAAGCTTCCGTGTTTTTGTGCCCGATCAGAGCCAGTCTGCGGCCCTGTTTGGCGAGTTGAAGTGCCACGGCGGAGCCGATATCGCCGCTGGCGCCGGTAATTACAATCGTTTCCATGAAAAACGCCTCCGTTTCGGAAAGATTCTCTTTCAAAAAGTTTAGCAAAGAATGACAAAAAATGCAATGAAGCGGGATAAATCCCATAGGATTTTTAGTAAAAAAGTCCATGTTTTGGGCAAATATGACATCGGTTATGCAAATTAGACAAAAGTAGAAAACCGAATTTGTGTATTTGCTACATAGTTTTTTTTGGCCTCGTAGTGTATGATAATCAGCAGGTACCACGTCGGCGGACGTGCGTATAGTCAAGTCAAAAATAACTAGGAGGCTTTTGTAATGGCTGGTTTGAAACTTATCAACATTAACAAGACATATCCGAACGGATTCGTCGCTGTTAAGGACTTCAACCTTGATATCAAGGATAAGGAGTTCATCAT